>NZ_JAFEXF010000028.1 GCF_016905445.1 Streptomyces sp. G44 | reverse complement strand
GAGTTCTCGTGGGCCCGGAGATGTGTATAAGCGCCAGCTCCCCGCCCCCCCCGACCGGCCCGGCCCCCAGGTCGCCTCCGGGCTGTGCGTGCGCCGCGACCTGCCCTGGGGGCGCGAGGTGCCCTGGCAGCCTGAGCTGTCCGCCAGGGCCGGGCCCGCCGCCCTCGCCCCCGCCCTCCGCGTGGGGGCCCTCCCCGCCGCCCCGCCCCCCCTCCCTCCCCACCTCCCCCGCCCCCCAGAACGCCCCCACCCCCTCCCTGCCGCCCCCCATCACCGTCCAGCCCGGCCGCAGCCCCCTCCGCCCCCTGCGGTACGAACTGCGCCGCCTGACAGGTGTGGCGACCGGCTATATCACCCTCGTGGCGGTCCTTGCCGCCTCGGTGCTGATCTGTGTCCTGCTGGCGCGGGCCGGGCACACGCCGCAGCCGCGCCTGCTCGCCGCCTGGCCTCAGGAGCTGCCGCTGCCGCCGGCGGCTCTCGGCGCGGGGTTGCTCGGTGCTTTCGCGTTCGGGGACGAGTTCCGCCACCCTGCTCTCGCCGTGGACCGGGGCACCGTTCCACGCCGCTTGGGGCTGCTCGTCGCCAAACTGCTCGTCGCCGCCGCCACGGCGCTGCTGTCAGGCGTGCTCACGGTGGGGGTCGACGCCGTGGTGCTTCATCTCGTATACGGACAGGAGCTCACCAGAGTTCCCGCTGACTGGGCTGCACTGGGCGTGAGTTGGGCGGCCCTGGTCACGGGGTGTGCCTGGGCGGGGGTGCTTGCCGCCGGCGTCTTCCGGTCCACCACCGCGGGCCTGGCCGCTGTGCTGGGAGTGCCGATCGTCGTCGTACCTCTCGTACAAAAGGCCGTTGAAGGCCCTGCTGTGCGGTCGGCGACCGGGCTCTCGGGGCGGCTGCGGGAGCTCGCGCTGATGCAGTGGCCGTTCGGGGCCGAGCGTTATGTGGCGGGAGGAATGCGCATGATCGTGCAACCTGTGGGAGGGGCGCTGGCGTTGTCGCTGACCGCTCTGCTCTGCGCGTATGTGCTCACGGCGATGCGGAGCGGGGCCCGTTGGTGATCATCCGCCGTCTTCCGTTCCGGGCCTGTGCGCAACTCCCCGGGGGACGCTCATTTCTTTCCGATAAGGCGTCAATTGCGGAGAGGTAAGCGATCACCCTTTCGTGTGCTTTTCACCAAAGACCTCAAGGGAGTTGAAGGCCACGCCGACAACTGATCCGTGAGTACCCTTGCGCACACCATGATGACCACCGCCCGCTCCGCCGACTCCGGTCTCGCCGGCCCGGGCGACCTCGACCGATACCCGTTCGCCGAGCCCCCTGGGGGCAGCGACCGCGTCGTCGCCCCCATGTGGGACGGCGGCGACCACGACCTGGGACGCGTGAGCCGGCGCGCGTCCGGAAGCCGCGGGCGCGGCCTGCACGGCCAACTCGTCCAACAGCTCGGCCAGATGATCGTCTCCGGCGATCTGGGCGCCGACCGCCCGCTCGTCCCCGAGGAGATCGGCCAGCGCTTCGAGGTCTCCCGCACCGTCGTCCGTGAGTCGCTGCGCGTACTTGAGGCCAAGGGCCTGGTCAGCGCCCGGCCCAACGTCGGCACGCGCGTGCGTCCCGTCAGCGACTGGAACCTCCTCGACCCGGACATCATCGAGTGGCGGGCCTTCGGGCCGCAGCGTGACGACCAGCGGCGCGAGCTCGGTGAGCTGCGCTGGATGATCGAGCCGCTCGCCGCTCGCCTCGCCGCGGGGCACGGCCGCGAGGAAGTGCAGCAGCGCCTCGTCGACATGGTCGAGATCATGGGGCACGCGCTGGCCCAGGGTGACCCGATCACCTTCTCGCGCGCCGACGCGGAGTTCCACTCGCTCCTCATCCAGGTCGCGGGCAACCGCATGCTGGAGCACCTCTCCGGCATCGTCTCGGCCGCCCTCCAGGTCTCCGGAGGACCTGTCACCGGCTGTGACCGTCCCAGCGAGACCTCCCTCGTGCACCACTCGCGCGTCGTCGACGCGCTCGCGGCGGGCGACGGGGCCGGGGCCGAGGCCGCGATGCGGCAGCTGCTCACGGTCCACCCCGAGGTGGAGCGCGTCGTGCCCGCCCCGCGCGAGCACTGACCGCGCGACCACGCCGCCCGCCGTGTGTGTTCTCCGCGGCAGGTGCCTCGCCGGCCCCGAGCGGCCGGCGGCTCCCTCGCCGCACCAGCCGTCGCCGGATCTCCACGGGTTCCTCAAGAGCCCGGCGGGGTCCGGCGACGCGATTTTGAGGGTTGCGCGGCGGCACATCGGGGGATCATTCGTGCATGTGTAAAGGTCGCTTCTGGCCGCATCTGGACGTTTTTGAGTACTTACGGGGTGTGACTCGGGCCACGTAGATTGGGCGTAACGCTCCAAGGAACAGCGCGATGACCTAAGAGGTGATAGCCGAGGAAGGAATACAGCAGTCGTCCGCGACGCTGTGTAGCTCCCCGGCCCCCGCCCGCGCCGTCGGCCCACATCCCTAGCCGCCGGTCGTCGGCTCCGGTCCACAATGGACGGGGCCGGAAGCCGTTTTCCAACGTTCCGAGAGGTTGTTCGTGTCGGCCAGCACATCCCGTACGCTCCCGCCGGAGATCGCCGAATCCGTCTCTGTCATGGCGCTCATCGAGCGGGGAAAGGCTGATGGGCAGATCGCCGGCGATGACGTGCGTCGTGCCTTCGAAGCTGACCAGATTCCGGCCACTCAGTGGAAGAACGTTCTGCGCAGCCTCAACCAGATCCTCGAGGAAGAGGGTGTGACGCTGATGGTCAGTGCCGCGGAGCCGAAACGCCCCCGCAAGAGCGTCGCAGCGAAGAGCCCGGCCAAGCGCACCGCGACCAGGACGGTCGCGGCCAAGACCGCCACGGCGAAGCCCGCCGCCACCGCCGCCACTGAGGCGCCGACCGCGGATGGCACCGCCGAGGACGCGCCCGCGAAGAAGGTCGCAGCCAAGAAGACGACGGCCAAGAAGGCCGTCGCCAAGAAGACCGTCGCCAAGAAGGCCACGGCCAAGAAGTCCGCTTCCAAGAAGGACGCCGACGAGCTCCTGGACGAAGAGGCCACCGAGGAGACCCCCGCCGCCGGCAAGGCCGGCGAGGGCGAGCCCGCCGAGGAAGGCGCTCAGGGCTTCGTGCTCTCCGACGAGGACGAGGACGACGCGCCCGCCCAGCAGGTCGCCGCGGCCGGCGCCACCGCCGACCCCGTCAAGGACTACCTGAAGCAGATCGGCAAGGTCCCCCTGCTCAACGCCGAGCAGGAGGTCGAGCTCGCCAAGCGCATCGAGGCCGGCCTGTTCGCCGAGGACAAGCTGGCCAACGCCGACAAGCTCGCGCCGAAGCTCAAGCGCGAGCTGGAGATCATCGCCGAGGACGGCCGCCGCGCCAAGAACCACCTCCTGGAGGCCAACCTCCGCCTGGTGGTCTCCCTGGCCAAGCGCTACACCGGCCGCGGCATGCTCTTCCTGGACCTCATCCAGGAGGGCAACCTCGGTCTGATCCGCGCGGTCGAGAAGTTCGACTACACCAAGGGCTACAAGTTCTCCACGTACGCCACCTGGTGGATCCGTCAGGCGATCACCCGCGCCATGGCCGACCAGGCCCGCACCATCCGCATCCCGGTGCACATGGTCGAGGTCATCAACAAGCTGGCCCGTGTCCAGCGCCAGATGCTCCAGGACCTGGGCCGCGAGCCCACTCCGGAGGAGCTGGCCAAGGAACTCGACATGACCCCGGAGAAGGTCATCGAGGTCCAGAAGTACGGCCGTGAGCCGATCTCCCTCCACACCCCCCTGGGTGAGGACGGCGACAGCGAATTCGGTGACCTCATCGAGGACTCCGAGGCGGTCGTGCCGGCCGACGCGGTCAGCTTCACGCTGCTCCAGGAGCAGTTGCACTCGGTCCTGGACACCCTGTCCGAGCGTGAGGCGGGCGTGGTCTCCATGCGCTTCGGCCTTACAGACGGCCAGCCCAAGACCCTCGACGAGATCGGCAAGGTCTACGGAGTGACGCGTGAGCGCATCCGTCAGATCGAGTCGAAGACGATGTCGAAGCTGCGTCACCCGTCGCGCTCGCAGGTCCTGCGCGACTACCTCGACTAGGCCTCGAAGGTCGTCAGAGCGTCCCCCGGAAGGCCCGAAGTCCTCGGCAACGAGGCTTCGGGCCTTCCGCGCGCGGGTGCGCGGTATGCGGCGCTGAATCACTCTGGGTAAGCCATCCCAGCCCAGAGTGAGGAGATCGCATGCGTCGTCCCTTCGCCCGATCGTGGACGGGGGTGCTGGCCACGGTGGCCGTTGCCGCCGCCCTGCCACTGGCTTGCCCCGCGCCCGCGGCGGCCGACAGCATCGTCATCGGGGGCAGTCCGGTACGGATCGCCGAGAGTCCATGGGTGGTGGCGCTCGCCAGCCGTGACCGGTTCGGGGGTACGCGCTCGGGACAGTTCTGCGGCGCTGTCGTCGTCGGGCGTACGACCGTCCTGACGGCCGCCCACTGTGTCAGCGAGGGCGTGCTGGGCGTGCCGCTGAGCAGGGTGACGGACCTGAAGGTCATCGCCGACCGGGAGGACCTGGGCACGGCGGAGGGGAAAGAGATCGCGGTCAGCGAGGCCCGGACCAATCCGGAGTACGACAGCGACACCAACTCCGGCGACTTCGCGGTGCTGACCCTCGCCGAGCCGCTCCCCGCCAGCTCCGTCATCGGTATGGCGGGGCCGGGCGACCCCGCGTACAAGGCGGAGACTGAGGCCACCGTCTACGGCTGGGGAGACACCACGGGAGGGGGCAGTTACGCCCGTACGCTCCACGCGGCGCGGGTGCGCGTACTGCCCGACACGGTGTGTGAGCAGGCGTATCCGGGCAGTGCCGACGGCAAGTACACGGCGACGACCATGTTGTGCGCCGGTGAGCTGGACGGCCGTCGAGACGCCTGTCAGGGCGACAGCGGCGGGCCGTTGGTCGCTCAGGGGCGGCTGATCGGCCTGGTGTCCTGGGGGAGCGGCTGCGGGCGCGCCGGCCGCCCGGGGGTCTACACGCGCGTCTCGGACGCGGTCAGGGTGATGGGCGGCCGAGCCTGAGGAGCCTCAGGGAGCCTTCTGAGGGGGCTCAGGGGATGGCTCGTACGGTACCGATGAGGTCGGCGGCGAGACCGGGGGCAGGGTCGTCGGTGCAGTGGGCCCAGGAGGGGCCTGGTAGCCCCTGTGACGAGAGCGGGCGGCCGCTCCTGCCTGTTGGCAGGGGCGGCCGCCCGTCACCGGCCTGGTGCGCCGGGGCTGGCTCGTCGTGGATGCGAGGTGTCAGCGTTCCTCTTCGGTGGTGCTCTCCGGAACGGCGGTCAGGCGCTCCGTCTCGTCCTGTATCTCAGCGGCGATCTTCTTGAGTTCCGGCTCGAACTTGCGGCCATGGTGGGCGCAGAAGAGCAGTTCGCCGCCGCTCAGCAGGACGACGCGCAGGTATGCCTGGGCGCCGCAGCGGTCGCAGCGATCAGCGGCCGTCAGGGGGCTCGCGGGGGTCAGAACAGTAGTCACGTCGCCTCTTCTCTAGCTCGACGAGCTGTCGTACCAGGGTCAACATCCAACCAGGCCGAAAACGTTCCCGCTCGCGGCTTTTCCTCGAAATTTCTTTTTGAGGAGGTTGTCCGTTGCCGGTTGGCGGCGAATGTGCCGTATTGCGACTCTTACGTGTCTTACGGGTTCGCGCTGTCTGGCAGGTCGGTGTCCTCCGGCTGGGTTGCCGGTTGTTCATGAGGACGTGCCCGGAGCCTAAATGGTTCATGCCTCGAAGGGAACGTGACGTGCGCTTCACCCCATCGAGGGATCGAACATGCATGCGATGCTGGGCTAGTCTGCGTTGCGCCGAGGGTGGCGTGACAACGGCTCTACCAGGCCTCGGTACCCTCTGACGGGCAACCGAAGCCGCGTCCTTACCCCAAAGGACCCCCCTTGAAATTCAGCGAGGAGCGAACCGCGTGACCGCCGAGACGTCCGTGCCGTCCACAGCGTTGCTGACCGGAGCAGACCGGGACGGTTCCAACTACACCGCGCGGCACCTGCTCGTCCTGGAGGGGCTCGAGGCCGTCCGCAAGCGCCCGGGCATGTACATCGGGTCGACGGACAGCCGCGGCCTGATGCACTGCCTCTGGGAGATCATCGACAACTCCGTCGACGAGGCCCTGGGCGGGTACTGCGACCACATCGAGGTCATCCTCCACGACGACGCCTCCGTGGAGGTCCGGGACAACGGCCGCGGCATCCCCGTGGATGTCGAGCCCAAGACCGGCCTTTCCGGAGTCGAGGTCGTCATGACCAAGCTCCACGCGGGCGGCAAGTTCGGCGGTGGCTCCTACGCCGCCTCCGGCGGTCTGCACGGCGTGGGCGCCTCCGTGGTGAACGCCCTCTCCGCGCGTCTCGACGTCGAGGTGGACCGCGCCGGGCACACGCACGCCATCAGCTTCCGGCGCGGCGTCCCCGGCGCCTTCGCCAAGATGGGGCCCGAGGCCCCCTTCGACCCGTCGGCGAAGCTCAGCAAGGTCAAGAAGATCCCCAAGACGCGCACCGGCACGCGCGTGCGTTACTGGGCGGATCGGCAGATTTTCCTGAAGGACGCCAAGCTGTCGCTGGAGAACCTGCACCAGCGCGCCCGTCAGACCGCCTTCCTGGTGCCGGGCCTGACCATCGTCGTGCGCGACGAGTTCGGTCTCGGCGAGGGCGGCACGAAGGGCGAGGAGTCCTTCCGCTTCGATGGCGGCATCAGCGAGTTCTGCGAGTACCTGGCCCAGGACAAGGCTGTCTGCGACGTCCTGCGCTTCTCCGGTCAGGGCACCTTCAAGGAGACGGTGCCGGTCCTCGACGACCACGGCCAGATGACCCCCACCGAGGTCACCCGTGAGCTCGGTGTGGACGTGGCGCTGCGCTGGGGAACGGGGTACGACACGACCGTCCGGTCCTTCGTCAACATCATCGCCACCCCCAAGGGCGGCACCCACGTGACGGGCTTCGAGCGCTCCCTCACCAAGACGATGAACGAGGCCATGCGCGCCCAGAAGGTGCTGCGCGTCGCCGAGGACGACATCGTCAAGGACGACGCCCTGGAGGGCCTCACAGCCGTCGTCACGGTCCGTCTCGCCGAACCGCAGTTCGAGGGCCAGACCAAGGAGGTGCTGGGCACCTCCGCGGCCAACCGCATCGTCGCCAACGTCATCGCCAAGGAGCTCAAGGCGTTCCTGACGTCCACCAAGCGGGACGCGAAGGCCCAGGCCCGCGCGGTCATGGAAAAGGCCGTCGCCGCCGCCCGGACACGCATCGCGGCCCGCCAGCACAAGGACGCGCAGCGCCGGAAGACCGCGCTGGAGTCCTCGTCGCTGCCCGCCAAGCTCGCGGACTGCCGCAGCGACGACGTGGAGCGCAGCGAGCTCTTCATCGTCGAGGGTGACTCGGCGCTCGGCACCGCCAAGCTCGCGCGGAATTCCGAGTTCCAGGCGCTGCTGCCGATCCGCGGCAAGATCCTCAACGTTCAGAAGGCGTCCGTGACGGACATGCTGAAGAACGCCGAGTGCGGGGCGATCATCCAGGTCATAGGAGCCGGGTCCGGCCGGACCTTCGACATCGACGCGGCGCGCTACGGAAAGATCATCCTGCTCGTCGACGCCGATGTCGACGGCGCGCACATCCGGATCCTGCTGCTCACGCTGTTCCAGCGGTACATGCGGCCCATGGTCGAGGCGGGGCGGGTGTTCGCGGCGGTCCCGCCGCTGCACCGCATCGAGCTCGTCCAGCCCAAGAAGGGGCAGGACAAGTACGTCTACACGTACTCGGACCGTGAGCTGCGCGAGACGCTGCTCGAGATGCAGCGCAAGAACGTGCGCTACAAGGACTCGATCCAGCGTTACAAGGGCCTCGGCGAGATGGACGCCGACCAGCTGGCCGAGACCACGATGGACCCGCGCTTCCGGACTCTGCGGCGGATCAACATCTCCGACCTGGACTCCGCCGAGCAGGTCTTCGATCTGTTGATGGGCAACGACGTCGCACCGCGCAAGGAGTTCATCACGAGCTCCGCGGCGACGCTGGACCGCTCGCGCATCGACGCGTAGCGGGGCCGCCGGCCGCAGGGCCGCCGACACGGACGGCACGGGAGCCGGGCTCTCCGCTCAGGGGCGGAGAGCCCGGCTCCACCTCTGGGCGCATCTGACGACGTTTCACCTGATGGGGTGAAGAAGCGCCGGGAGAAGTGTCAGGGATCTTCCCGCTCTGCCCATCCTTGGGCACGCGGCCGAACAGGGCTGCGGGCAAGGAGAGTTCGGTGAAGATGCGCGACAGGCCCGATGCCGGTGCGGACCGGGCCGACCCGAGCCCGGCCGGTGATCCCAGAGATCCCTGGTGCGGCGCGCTCGCTTCCGGCTGGGACGAGCTGGACGGCACGGGGGCGCCGGTTTCTGTGGTCGCACCCCGGGCCGACCCGCGGCAACCGAGCGCGAGTGCGGCGGAGATCTACCTGGAGGTGCAGCGCAGCGCGGCGTTCCAGGAGGTGCGCGGCCGGTACAGGCGGTTCGCCTTCCCGGCCGTCGCCGTCTTCTTCACCTGGTACGTGGCGTACGTCGTGACCGCGACGGCGGCGCCGGGCCTGATGGCGCGTCCCGTCACGGGAGCGATCAACGTGGGGCTGCTCGCCGGGCTCGGACAGTTCCTCACGACGTTCCTGCTGACCTGGGCGTATGCCCGGCACGCGCGGCTGCGCAGGGACCGGGTGGCTTTCGACCTTCGGTGGACGGTGTTCGAGCGGAAGCGGAAGCGGGGCGAGCGTCAGGAACCGCGGCGGGCACCGAGCGGGGCCCGGCATGAGGGGGTGGAGCGATGACGGGCGACCACCAGACCCTCGCACTCCTCCTGTTCGGCGTCTTCGTGGCTGTCACCCTGGTGATCACGACATGGGTGAGTCGCCACAGACGCGGTTCGGCCGAGGAGTTCTATGCGGGCGGGCGGCTCTTCTCCCCGATGGAGAACGGTTTCGCCATCGCCGGTGACTACATGTCGGCCGCCTCATTCCTGGGCATCTCCGGACTGATCGCGCTCTACGGGTACGACGGACTGCTCTACTCGGTGGGCTTCCTCGTCGCCTGGCTCGTCGTGCTGTTCCTGGTGGCCGAACTGGTGCGCAACTGCGGCCGGTTCACGCTCGCCGATGTCGTCGCCGCGCGGATGAGGGAGCGGCCGGTGCGCATCGCGGCGGGAACTTCCTCGGTGACCGTGTCCGTTCTCTATCTGGTGGCGCAGATGGTGGGGGCGGGCTCGCTGGTCGCGCTGCTGCTCGGTGGGACGAGCGGGGCGGCGCAGACGTGGACGGTGGTCGGCGTCGGCGCGCTCATGGTGATCTATGTGTCGTGGGGAGGGATGCGGGCCACCACCTGGATCCAGATCGTGAAAACGGTCCTGCTGGTGTGCGGTGCGGTGGCACTGACCGTGCTTGTCCTCGTGCGCTTCCACGGCGACTTCGATCAACTGCTGCGCACCGCCGCCGACCGCAGCGGCCACGGCGAGCGGTTCCTGGCGCCCGGACTGAAGTACGGCGGCGACTGGACCGCCAGGCTCGACTTCATCAGCCTCGGGCTGGCACTGGTTCTTGGCACCGCGGGGCTGCCGCACATCTTGTCCCGCTTCTACACCGTGCCGACCGCACGGGCCGCGCGCCGTTCGGTCGTCTGGTCCATCGGGCTCATCGGCAGCTTCTACCTGATGACGATCGTGCTGGGCTTCGGCGCGGCCGCGATCGTGGGCTCGGAGGCGGTGCGGGGATCGAACGCCGCGGGGAACACGGCGGTTCCGCTGTTGGCGCTC
The DNA here is from genome assembly GCF_016905445.1 of Streptomyces sp. G44. Classification (GTDB taxonomy): domain Bacteria; phylum Actinomycetota; class Actinomycetes; order Streptomycetales; family Streptomycetaceae; genus Streptomyces. The sequence continues at coordinate 41,283 of NZ_JAFEXF010000028.1, read as the reverse complement.
GACCTGGGCGGCGGCGCGGACTCCACGGGCGGAGCGGTCCTGTTCGCGATCGTCGCGGCCGTGGCCTTCGCCACGATCCTCGCCGTGGTCGCCGGGATCACGCTGGCCTCTTCGGCCTCGGTGGCGCACGACCTGTACGCCTCCCTGCGGCGGCGGAGCGCGAAGCCGCGCAGCGAGGTGGCGGTGGCGCGTGTGGCCGCCGCCGGGATCGGCGTCCTGGCGATCGGGCTCGGGTTGCTGGCACGCGACCTCAACGTGGCGTTCCTGGTGGGCCTCGCCTTCGCGGTCGCCGCGTCCGCCAACCTGCCGGTGCTGCTGTACTCGCTGTTCTGGCGGAACTTCACGACCCGGGGCGCGGTGTGGTCGGTGTACGGGGGGCTGCTGCCCGCGCTCGTACTGGTGCTGCTCTCACCGGTGGTGTCCGGAGGGCCCGACTCCCTGTTCCCGGGGGTGGACTTCCAGTACTTCCCGCTGGAGAACCCGGGGCTCGTCTCCATCCCGCTGGGCTTCCTCGCGGGCTGGCTGGGCACGGTGACCTCACGCGAACCCGCGGACGAGGCCAAGCATGCGGAGACCGAGGTGCGCTCGCTGACGGGTGCCGGGGCGGTGTAACGCTTCCTCCGGCCGAACCCGGACCCGAGCGCTTCGGTGTGACGGGGGATCCGGGGTGCGGCGGGTGATCCGGGCGCGCCTCTCAGTTGTCCCGGCTGGCTCGACGGATGCCGGGTCGGGCGCCGGGGCCGGCGTTGAGGCGGGTGTTGAGTCGGGCGGCCTGGCGCGTCAGGTGATCGCGTTCGGCGAGGTTGGGCGCGTTGCGGGCAGCCTCCGCGTACAACTGTGCGGCAGTCGTCAGGTCGCCGTCGCGCTCATGGAGGTACGCGGCCACCGCGGCGTGGCGGGGAATGGGATATCCCCTGCGCGAGCGAAGCCGAGAGCTTGGGGAAGAGCCGTCCAGTGCCGCGAGCGCCGCCAGTCCGGCGCGTGGCCCATCGGCCTCGCCGACGGCCACGGCGCGGTTGAGCCGGACGACCGGGCTGTCGGTCAGGCGGACCAGCTCGTCGTACCACTCGACGATCTGCACCCAGTCGGTCTCCTCGGCGGTGGGTGCGTCGGCGTGGAGCGCCGCGATGGCGGCCTGGGCCTGGAACTCGCCCAGCCGGTCGCGGGCGAGGGCCGCTTGCAGCATCGCGACACCCTCCGTGATCAACGCGGTGTCCCAACGGCTGCGGTCCTGCTCGGCGAGGGGTACCAGGCTCCCGTCGGGCGCCGTGCGGGTGGCGCGCCGGGCGTGGTGGAGCAGCATGAGGGCGAGCAGACCGGCGACCTCGGGGTGGTCGATCGCGGCCGCGAGCTGACGGGTGAGCCGGATGGCCTCGGCGGCGAGGTCGACGTCGCCGGAGTAGCCCTCGTTGAAGACCAGGTAGAGGACACGCAGGACGGTGGCCACGTCACCCGGTCGGTCGAAGCGCACGCCGGAGACGGTGCGCTTGGCCCGGCTGATGCGCTGGGCCATGGTCGCTTCGGGCACGAGGTAGGCCCGGGCGATCTGGCGGGTGGTCAGCCCTCCGACGGCCCGCAGGGTGAGCGCGACCGCGGACGACGGCGTCAGGGACGGGTGAGCGCAGAGGAAGTACAGCCACAGCGTGTCGTCCACGGACGGCGAGGGCCCGGGTGCGGGCTCCTCGTCGAAGAGCTCCTCGCGCCGGCGGCGGGAGGCGTCCGCGCGGGCCGCGTCGAGGAACTTGCGCCAAGCCACGGTGACCAGCCAGCCCTTGGCGTCCTTTACGGGCAACGCCTTGGTCGGTGCGGCTGGTGCGGCTGGTGCGGCTGGTGCGGCTGGTGCGGCCGGTGCGACTGGTGCATCCGGTGGGCCCGAAGCCCCCGGCAACCCCGTGGCCGCAGGAGAACCCGGCGGGTTCGGCGAACCCGGCGCGCTGGGGGCGGGCTCGGCGGGGGACCAGACACGGAGTGCCTCGACCAGCGCCTCCTGCACGGCGTCCTCGGCCGCCGCGAAGTCGGCTCCGCGGCGGACGAGGATGGCGAGCACGCTCGGTGTGAGGCTCCGGAGCAGGGACTCGTTCAGCTCGGAGGACACGGGAGAGGTCACTCCGTGATGGTGGGCGGCGCGGCCAGGAACGGGCGCACCTCGAGCCACTCGTGGATCGGCTTCCCACCCGCCCCGGGAGCAGCCGACAGTTCCCCGGCCAGCTCGATCGCACGGTCATGGCTGTCGACGTCGATCACCATCCAGCCGGCGATGAGGTCCTTGGTCTCGGCGAACGGGCCGTCGGTGACCGGCGGGCGGCCCTCACCGTCGTACCGGACGAAGGTTCCTTCAGGGGCGAGCGCCTGGCCGTCGACGAACTCCCCGGTCGCTTCGAGCCGGTCGGCGAAGTCGCGCATGTACCGCAGGTGTGCGGAGATCTCCTCCTGCGTCCACTGGTCCATCGGCACGTCGTTGACCGCGGCGGGGGCGCCTCGGTAGTGCTTGAGCAGCAGGTACTTGGCCATCGTGTTCTCCTCGGCGCTGGTGCGACCCATTCTGGACGCGTTCATGGCGGGGACGGAGCCGATCATGGGTTCTCGACACGTCCGGCCGAAGTTTTTTCGCGCACTTCTAGACGCTGGCCGCCCACACATAGCGATGCTCCGGGCGGCCGGTGTCGCCGTATCGGAGGCTCAGGTGGACGCGGCCCGTGCGCTCCAGGAGTTTCAGGTAGCGCTGGGCCGTCTGGCGGCTCAGCCGGGTGCGGTCTGCCAGGTCCTGGGCGGAGACAGGGCCGTCCGCGGCCATCAGGGCGCGGCGTACCAGTTCCGCGGTGGTGGGGGAGTGGCCCTTGGGCAGTTCGGGGGCGGGCGTCGACGAGAGGGCGCCGAACATCCGGTCGACCTCGGCCTGCTCGGCCTCGCCGCCGCCGTCCAGGGTGCGGCGCAGCATCGCGTACGCGTCGAGTTTGGCGCGCAGTCCCGCGTAGGAGAACGGCTTGACCAGGTATTGGAGCGCACCGTGCCGCATCGCCGCCTGCACCGTGGAGACGTCGCGTGCCGCCGTCACCATGATCACGTCGGCCTGGTGTCCGCGCTCACGCAGCGCGCGCACGACCGCGAGGCCCGTCTCGTCCGGCAGGTAGTGGTCCAGCAGCACCAGGTCGACCGGTGTCTCCTCGACGAGGCGCAACGCCTCACCGGCGCTGTGTGCCTTCGCCGCCACGTGGAAGCCGGGGATCTTCTCGACATAGGCGGCGTTCACGTCCGCGACCCGGACGTCGTCGTCGACGACAAGGACCTCGATCAACGTGTCGCCTCCATGCCTTCGGTCATCGTGCTTCCTCCGTGGTGGCCAGTGCGGGCTCACGGAGCGCTTCGGGCAGCGCGACCGTGAACTCCGCGCCGCCCTCAGGTGCCTCACCGGCCCGTGCGCTGCCACCCTGCCGTTCGGCGAGCCTGCGGACCAGGGCGAGGCCGATCCCGCGTTTGCCGTGCGCCGGCGGCTCCTTCGTGGTCCACCCCTCGGTGAAGATCGACTCCCGCTGCTCGGCGGGCACGCCCGGCCCCGTGTCGCGGACACGGAGAATCACGGAGCGCCCCTCGGCGCGTACGGCGACCTCCACGCGCGCGTGGCGGATGCCCGCGGCGGCGTCGAGGGCGTTGTCGACGAGGTTGCCGACGATCGTGACGAGGCCGCCCGGGTCGACGAGCCGGTCGGGCAGCGAGGTGTCGCGTGGCACGGAGAGCGCGACGCCGCGCTCGGCGGCGACCGTGGCCTTGCCGACCAGCAGGGCCGCGAGCAGCGGATCGTGGATCTTCTCGGTGATCTGCTCGGCGGTCACGCGGTGCGCGCCGGCCACTTCTCCCACGTACTCGGCGGCCTCCTCGTACATCCCGAGTTCGAGCAGCCCAAGGAGCGTGTGCATGCGGTTGGCGTGCTCGTGGTCCTGGGCGCGCAGGGCGTCGATGAGGCCGCGGGTGGAGTCCAGCTCGCGGCCCAGCTGCTCCAGTTCGGTGCGGTCGCGCAGGGTGGCGACGGCGCCCCCGTCGTCGGTGGGCATGCGGTTGGCGACCAGGACGCGCTGTCCCCGGACGGTCAGCAGGTCGGTGCCGGTGACCCGGCCCGCGAGGACATCGGTCGTACGTCCGGGCCCGAGCGCGTCGTCCAGTGCTCGTCCGAGTGCCTCAGTGCCGAGACCGAGGAGGCGCTGCGCCTCGTCGTTGAGCAGCCGGATCCGGCCGGCGCGGTCCAGCGCGACGACTCCTTCGCGGATGCCGTGCAGCATCGCCTCGCGCTCCGCGAGCAGCGCCGAGATGTCGGAGAAGGCGAGGTCACGGGTCTGTCGCTGCACTCTGCGGGAGATCAGGTACGCGGCGAGCGCGCCGACGGCCAGCGCCCCGCCCGCGTAGGCGAGCAGCCCCGGGATCGAGTGGACCAGGCGGGCCCGCACGCTGTCGTACTCGATGCCTACCGAGACAGCGCCCACGATGGCCCCGTCCGCGTCCCTCAGCGGCACCTTGCCGCGCGCAGAGCGGCCGAGCGTGCCGTTGTCGATCTCCATGACCTCATGTCCCGCGAGGGCGTCACCGGGGTCGGTCGAGACGACCTCGCCGATCTGGGCGCGGTCGGGGTGGGACCAGCGGATGCCTTCCTTGTTCATGATCACGACGTACTCGGCGCCACTGGCCCGGCGGATCCGGTCGGCTTCCTGCTGGACGGGCCCGTCACCCGTGGGCGGTGTGGACGTCAGGTCCTCGGCGACCTGGAGGTGGGCGGCCGTCGTCTGGGCGATGGCCAGCGCGCGGCGCATCGCCTGATCGTCGAGCTGGTCGCTGAGCGGCGCGAGGAAGAGCCCGGTGGCCAGGACCGTCACCCCGGCGGCGATCGCCAGCTGCATCAGCAGCACCTGCGAGAACACGCGCCGCGGCAGACCGAGGCGGCGGCGTCGCGCGGGGGTGGTCGGGCTCATGTGTACGAACGGTACGGCCGGTGGCGGGCTACTTCGAAGTCAGTGTGTCGGGGATCTCGCCGGGCTCCCGCCGAGGTTTTGCCGGGCCCCGAACAGTATGCGGGCGGAACCTGCGGGTACGGCGCGGCGCCCTACGGGGCGACCGGACGCACCGCCACCACATCCATCCGCGCCGGCGACTTCAGAGCCGCATCACAGCTCTCCGGGCGGGGCGGCAGCGAGGCGCCCTGTTCCACGGTGACCTGCCAGCGGCGGCCGTCGGCGTGGGCGACGGTCACGTCCCACAGCGGGGCCGCGCCGTCCGTGCCGACGACGGTCAGGACTCCGGCACCGTCCTCACCCGTCGCCGTCCGCACCGCCAGTTCGGCGGCCTGTCCGGGACGCTCCCAGGCGGAGTTGCCCCGGCAGCCCTCGGTGATCACCCGGTTCGCCCGCACGGCTTCGAGGATCTCCTTGACGGCGTGCGTCCCGGTCCTGCCGTACGCGTAGCCGTACGGGAGCACCAACAGGGTGGGCGAGAAGCGATGACCACCCAGATGAGTGATCTCCCAGGCTCCCTTCTCATCGGCGGCCGCGAGCTCCGCGGCGAGCGGCCTGCCGAGCAGGGCGCAGCAGCGGTCGCGCTTGCCGTTGGTGCACACGAGCGCGAGCGGGGCGCCTGTGTGCGGGGTGCCGAAGCCGCCGTGGTCGCCCGCGCCGAGAGCCGCGAAGTCGAGGTCGAGCAGGCGCCCCGGGTCTTCCGTCACCTCGGAGCGCAGCCAGGTGCGGCCGGGGACGGTGTGTGCCGCGTACACCCGGTGCCGGCTCGGAACACGGCAGTCCGCGTGGCGTCCGGGGCGGCGGATCAGCGCGACGCGTACGCCCGTGCCCTCGGCGGCGCTCTCCAGGGCGCTGCCGATCTCCGGGTCGAGATGGCTGGATGTCAGCGCCTTGGCGCCCCAGGGGCCCGGCTGCTCCACCAGGAGCCATGTCCTGGCGGTGGCCGCGGTCCCCGCAAGAGGCTCGTCGAGGTCCCGCGAGGCGGTCGCGCACGTACTCACGTAGGCGAGCCTAACCTGCCTTGTGCCGGCGGGCCGTTCACCACTGAGGTGGGTCGTTCACCACTGAAGCGGGTAGATCTCCCCTGGGGTGGGCCGTTCTCCCTTGGGTTGGGCCGTTCTCCCTTGGGTTGGGCGGTTCACCCCTGGCCGGGGGAAGGCGCCGGTGCGGGCGGTGGCTGCGGCGGGCGCGGTCCGACGTACTGCCCGCTGGGGCGCATGCGCAGCGGGCGCTCGTCGTACTCCTCCAGGGCGTGCGCCATCCAGCCCGCCGTGCGGGCCACCGCGAAGATCGTCTCGCCCGCTTCCGCCGGCATCCCGCAGGAGGCGGTCAGGACGGCCAGAGCCAGGTCGACGTTGGCCCGCAGATCCGTGTGGCGGGCGGTGGTGGCGACCACGTCGCGGGCCGCGGCGAGGGCGGGGCCCGCCTTCGGGACCGCCTTCAGGAGGCCGAACAGCGCCTGCGCCCGCGGGTCCTCGCCGCGGTAGAGACGATGTCCGAGGCCGGGGACGCGGCGGCCCGCGCGGAGTTCGTCGGCCACCACGGGGCTCGCGCTGCCCCGGTCGAGTACGTCGAGGAGCATGCGGTGAGCGAGGCCGCTGGCCGCGCCGTGCAGCGGGCCCTCCAGCACGCCGAGGCCCGCCGACACAGCTGCGTAGGGGTGGGCACGCGCCGAGGCCGCCACCCGCACGGCCAGGGTCGACGCGGCGAGGTCGTGGTCGACGAGCAGCGCGAGTGCCGTGTCCAGGGCGTGCAGCGACGCCTCGTCGGGGTCGACGCCGCTGAGCCGGGCCCACAGCCGCCGGGCCAGGCCGCCTTCGTCCCGGTGGCCCGGCAGTACCGGGGGCAGCGCGGTGACGAGCGTGGGGATCAGGGTGCGCGCGGTGCCGATGACCGCCTCTTCGGAGAGGTCGAAGCGGAGCGGGTCGGCGGATCCGGCGGCGATGGCCGCCACGCGCAGCCGGTCCATCGGCCCGCTGTGCTCCGGCAGGGCGTTGACGGCGCGGCGGGCCGCCGAGACGGTGTCCCTGGGGGCGGTGAAGCCGATGCCGGGACGCAGGACGCCGGTCCACAGCCACTCGGCCACCTCTTCGTAGGAGTGCGCGAGCGCCAGCTCAGCGGCGTCGACACCACGGAAGTAGTAGCGACCGCCGTCGATGAGCGTGATCCGGGTGCGTACGGAGAGGTCGTCGGCGGCGGTCGAGGCCGCTGGTTCCCTTCTGTTCCTGCGGGCCAGCGCCTCGACCTCCTCGGGGTCGAACGTGCTGCCTCGCGCCCCGGGTCCGCGGCGGCTGCTGAGCTGGCCGCGGCTCACGTACGCGTACACGGTCTCGGGCTTCACACCGAGCGACTCGGCGGCTTCCTTGGTGCTGAGCCGCCGCCGACCGTCCGGCGCGGTTCCTTGGTCCGTCATGGGCGACACCGTATCCGCACCCCGATATCTGCATCTATGCATTGATCTAATCAATATTGACAGCGATTGAGTCAAGCATGGACAGTCGAATCAAGTCCAGGGAGGAAGTCGAGGAACGACATGCCGATCAATGGCTCCACCGCCGCCCGCACCGAGCCCGTCGAGGTCCCACGAGGGCTCGCGGGCGTCGTGGTCACCGAGACCGAACTCGGAGACGTGAGGGGATACGAGGGCTTCTACCACTACCGCCAGTACTCGGCCGTCGAGCTCGCGCAGAACCGCAGCTTCGAGGACGTATGGCACCTGCTGTTCCAGGGCGAACTGCCGGACGCCGGGCGGAGCGCCGCCTTCGCCGCGCGGACCGCGGCGCTGCGGCGCCTCCCCGAGGGGGTCCGTGACGCACTGCCCGCCATCGCCCGCGCCTGCGCGCCCGCGGGGCCGCTGGCCGGGCTGCGCACCGCCCTGTCGCTCTTCGGGGCGTCGAAGGGATTCCGTCCGGTCTACGACCTCGACGAGGACCGGCGGCGTGCCGACGCCCTGGCCGCGTCCGCTGTCGTACCGACCCTGCTCACCGCGCTGCACCGGCTCGGCCAGGGCCTTGAACCGGTGGAGCCGCGGGACGACCTCTCGTATGCCGCCAACTACCTCTACATGCTGACCGGTTCCGAGCCGGACGCCGCCCGCGCCCGCGCCATAGAGCAGTACCTGGTCTCAACCATTGATCACGGCTTCAACGCGTCAACATTCACGGCCCGGGTCATCGCGTCCACCGGGGCGGATGTGGCGGCATGCCTGGCAGGCGCCATCGGGGCACTGTCGGGTCCGCTGCACGGCGGGGCGCCGAGCCGCGCCCTCGACACCCTCGACGCGATCGGGACCCGTGACCGCATCGACGGCTGGATCCGTGAACGTGTCCTCGCGGGGGAGCGCATCATGGGCTTCGGGCACCCCGTCTACCGCACCGAGGACCCGCGCTCGCGCATGCTGCGGGGCATCGCGCGGGAATTCGGCGGGCCCATGGTGGACTTCGCGGTCGAGGTGGAGCGGCAGGTCGAGGCGATCCTGGCGGAGCTGAAGCCGGGCCGTGAGCTGCACACGAACGTGGAGTTCTACGCCGGGGTCGTCATGGAGCTGTGCGGGCTGCCGCGCGAGATGTTCACGCCCACGTTCGCGTCCGCGCGTGTGGTGGGCTGGAGCGCCAACGTCCTGGAACAGGCCAGGGACTCGAAGATCATCCGCCCGGCGGCGCGGTACGTGGGCGAGGCGCCACCGGTCCCGGTACCGGTCCCCGCGCCGTCGGCAGGAGGGGCAGTGGCGTAGCCCGCCGTGTGGGCGAGCGGTGGGCGGTGCGCTTGCCGTCTCCCACGGTGCCGACCAGCTCTGCTCGTACGCGCGCACATATCCTGGGACGGTCTTCATTCTTCACGGGAGCTCCGCGGCGGCCCGCACTCCGCGTACCGGGCCGCCGCGACCCGTGCGAACGCCGGTACGAGGGGCCCACGGTTGAACAAGCAGCAGATCCCGGTCATCGTTCTCGCCGGATTCCTCGGTTCCGGCAAGACCACCCTCCTCAACCACCTGCTGCACCGCAGCGGTGGCAGCCGGATCGGGGCGATCGTCAACGACTTCGGCTCGATCGAGATCGACGCCATGTCGGTCGCGGGGCAGCTCGGCGACTCCACCGTCTCCCTCGGCAACGGCTGCCTGTGCTGTGCCGTGGACGCGAGTGAGCTCGACGAGTACCTGGAGCGGCTCGCCCGGCCCTCCGCCGGGATCGATGTGATCGTCATCGAGGCGAGCGGCCTCGCCGAGCCGCAGGAGCTCGTGAAGATGCTGCTCGCCAGCGAGAACCCGCACATCGTGTACGGGGGGCTCGTCGAGGTGGTGGACGCCGCCGAGTTCGATGCCACGCGGGAACGGCATCCCGAGGTGGACCGGCATCTGGGCATCGCCGATCTCGTCGTGGTCAACAAGGCCGACCGGGTACCGGCGGAGGAGCACGAGCGCGTCCTCGGCGTCGTCCGCGGGCTCGCCGGACGAGCGGCCGTCGTCGCCGCCTCCTTCGGCCGCGTGGACGTGGAGCTGTTCTTCGACCGAGCGCCGGTGGGGGAGCGGGTCGGACAGCTCTCCTTCGACGACCTGCGTGACGAGGACGACCTGCGTGACGAGGACGACCTGCGTGACGAGGACGACCTGCGGGACGAGGGCGATCTCCGGGACGGGGACGGCCTGCGGGACGGGGCGGGACCGTCCGACGGCCGCGGACACCACGGCCACCTCCACTCCGCCTACGAAAGCCTCTCCTTCACCTCTGAAGTACCCCTGGGACCACGCCCCTTGATGGCCCTCCTGGACAGCAGGCCCGAAGGGCTCTACCGCATCAAGGGGTACGTCGACTTCGGCCCCTCCGACCCGGCGAACCGGTACGCGGTGCACGCCGTCGGGCGTTTCCTGCGCTTCTACCCGGAGCCGTGGGCCCCGGGCGAGCCCCGCCTGACCCAGCTCGTCCTCATCGGGTCGGGCATCGACGTACCCGCCCTGGAGAAGGGGCTGGAGGCCTGTCGTGAGTACGCCCCGCAGGCCGATGAGCACGGCATGTGGGGCGTACTGCGCTACGTGCAGGAGCCGGACGCCGACGAACCCGGCGTCGAGGACCTCGATGAACCCGGCGTCGAGGACCCCGACGCCGAGCCCGCGGGCTGACGGCGGCTACACCGGCCCGGCCACCGCCGCCACCGGCTTCGCCAGCGAGACACCCGAACCGTCACGGCGCGGGTCGATGTCCGGCAGCTCGGCCGGTGCGCCATTGCGCTGGGCCGCGTGCGGCGGCGTCGGGCCGGCCCAGGCGAAGCTCAGGCAGTCCTCGCCCTTCAGGAACCGCTGGACGCGCACACCGCCCGTGGCGCGGCCCTTGCGGGGGTACTGGTCGAACGGCGTGAGCTTGGCCGTCGTCTGGACCGAGTCGTCGAGCGTGCCGCGCGAGCCCGCCACCGTGAAGACGACGGCGTCCGCCGCCGGGTCCACCGCCGTGAAGGAGATGACCTTCGCGCCCTCGGCGAGCTTGATGCCCGTCATGCCGCCCGCGGGACGGCCCTGGGGGCGCACCTGGGAGGCCTGGTAGCGCAGGAGCTGGGCGTCGTCCGTGATGAAGACCAGGTCCTCCTCGCCGGTGCGCAGCTCGGCCGCGCCGACGATCCGGTCACCGTCCTTCAGGGTGATGACCTCCAGCTCCTCCTTGTTGGAGGGATAGTCCGGCACCACACGCTTGACCACGCCCTGCGCGGTGCCGAGCGCCAGACCCGGCGACGACTCGTCGAGCGTCATCAGGCAGATCAGCTTCTCGTCGTTCGTCAGGGGCAGCAGCTCGGAAACGGGCGCCCCTCCGGAGAGGTTGGGCGCGCCCATCGTCTCCGGGAGCTGCGGGAGGTCCACTACGGAGAGGCGCAGCAGCCGCCCCTCGGACGTGACCGCGCCCACCTCGCCGCGCGCCGTGGCAGGCACCGCCGAGACGATCACGTCATGCTTGACGCGCCTGGTCTCGCCGTCACCGAAGGGATCGCCGTTGGCCGTGCGCGCCAGGAGGCCCGTGGACGACAGGAGCACGCGGCACGGGTCGTCCGCGACCTGGAGCGGGACCGTGGCGGCCGGGGAGCCCGCCGACTCCAGGAGCACCGTGCGCCGGTCGGTGCCGAACTTCTTGGCGACGGCGGCCAGTTCGGAGGAGACCAGCTTGCGCAGCTCGGCGTCCGACTCCAGGATGCCGGTCAGCTCGTCGATCTCGCCGTTGAGCTTGTCGCGCTCGGACTCCAGCTCGATGCGGTCGAATTTGGTGAGACGGCGCAGCGGGGTGTCCAGGATGTACTGCGTCTGGATGTCGCTCAGCGAGAAGCGCTCGATGAGACGCTCCTTGGCCTGCGCCGAATTGTCACTGGAGCGGATGAGGCGGATGACCTCGTCGATGTCCAGGAGAGCGACCAGGAGACCCTCGACCAGGTGCAGACGGTCGCGCTTCTTGCCACGGCGGAACTCGCTGCGGCGGCGCACCACGTCGAACCGGTGGTCGAGGTAGACCTCCAGCAGTTCCTTGAGGCCCAGCGTGAGGGGCTGGCCGTCCACCAGTGCCACGTTGTTGATGCCGAAGGACTCCTCCATCGGCGTCAGTTTGTACAGCTGTTCGAGGACGGCCTCCGGGACGAAGCCGTTCTTGATCTCGATGACCAGGCGCAGGCCGTGCGAGCGGTCGGTGAGGTCCTTGACGTCCGCGATGCCCTGGAGCTTCTTGGCGCCGACCAGGTCCTTGATCTTGGAGATGACCTTTTCGGGGCCCACGGAGAAGGGCAGTTCGGTGACGACCAGGCCCTTGCGGCGCGCCGTCACGTTCTCCACGGCGACCGTGGCGCGGATCTTGAAGGAGCCGCGGCCCGATTCGTACGCGTCCTTGATGCCGGTCAGGCCGACGATCTTGCCGCCCGTGGGCAGGTCGGGGCCCGGCACGTACTTCATCAGCGTCTCGAGGTCGGCCCCCGGGTGCTTGATCAGGTGGCGCGCGGCGGCGATGACCTCGCCGAGGTTGTGCGGCGGCATGTTCGTCGCCATGCCGACCGCGATGCCCGACGCTCCGTTGACCAGGAGATTCGGGTAGGCCGCCGGGAGGGCGGACGGCTCCATCTCCTGGCCGTCGTAGTTCGGCTCGAAGTCGACGGTGTTCTCGTCGATCGACTCCGTCATCAGGGAGGTGGCGTCGGCCATCTTGCACTCGGTGTACCGCATGGCGGCCGGCGGGTCGTCGTTGCCGAGCGAGCCGAAGTTGCCGTGGCCGTCCACCAGGGGGAGGCGCATCGAGAAGGGCTGGGCCATGCGCACCAGCGCGTCGTAGATCGACGCGTCGCCGTGCGGGTGCAACTTGCCCATGACCTCGCCGACGACACGGGCGCACTTCACATAGCCGCGGTCGGGGCGCAGGCCCATCTCGTTCATCTGATAGACGATCCTGCGGTGCACCGGCTTCATGCCGTCGCGGGCGTCGGGCAGGGCCCGGGAGTAGATGACCGAATACGCGTACTCAAGGAAGGAGCCCTGCATCTCGTCGACGACGTCGATGTCGAGGATCTTCTCCTCGAACGAGTCGTCGGGCGGCGGGGTCTTCGTGCTGCGGCGGGCCATCGCTGCTGCGGCTCCTTCACCAACAAGTGCGGGATCTGACGCCGACCATTGTGGACTGTCCCACTGACAACGCCGACCACGCCCCGTGCCGACGGCGCCGTCACCCGCGACTACGCCGAGGGCGGACCCGGGAACTTCGTCAGGTGTCCGCACGCTTGCATACAGTGGCAGGGTCGGCAGAACTGACAGGCCTGACAGGACCGGCAGGACCGGCAGGACCGGCACGAAGCGTTCTGCATCCGGCGATGACCACGACGACCACAATGCTTACGACGACCACAATGATCACGACGACCACGATGATCCAGCGATCGAAGGGACGTACATGCCCATGGGTCACACGGCCACAGCCGAGGCCGGCTCCGGCGGCCTGACAGCGACCGAGCACCGGCTGGCCAACGGCCTGCGCGTGGTGCTCTCCGAGGACCACCTGACCCCGGTCGCCGCGGTCTGCCTCTGGTACGACGTCGGCTCCCGCCACGAGGTCAAGGGGCGTACCGGCCTGGCTCACCTCTTCGAGCACCTGATGTTCCAGGGCTCGAAGCAGGTGCACGGCAACGGCCACTTCGAACTGGTGCAGGGCGCGGGCGGCTCCCTCAACGGCACGACCAGCTTCGAGCGCACCAACTACTTCGAGACGATGCCCGCCCACCAGTTGGAGCTGGCCCTGTGGCTCGAGGCCGACCGGATGGGCTCGCTGCTCTCCGCGCTCGACGAGGAGTCCATGGAGAACCAGCGCGACGTCGTCAAGAACGAACGCCGCCAGCGCTACGACAACGTCCCGTACGGCACGGCCTTCGAGAAGCTGACCGCCCTCTCCTACCCGGAGGGCCATCCCTACCACCACACGCCGATCGGCTCCATGGCCGACCTGGACGCGGCCACCCTAGAGGACGCGCGCGCGTTCTTCCGTACGTACTACGCGCCCAACAACGCCGTCCTGTCGGTCGTCGGCGACATCGACCCGGAGCAGACGCTCGCCTGGGTCGAGAAGTACTTCGGGTCGATCCCCGCGCACGACGGCAAGCAGCCGCCGCGTGACGGCTCCCTCCCGGAGCGCATCGGCGAGGAGCTGCGCGAGGTCGTCGAGGAAGACGTGCCGGCCCGTGCCCTGATGGCCGCCTACCGCCTCCCGGAGGACGGCACGCGCGCGTGCGACGCGGCCGACATCGCCCTCACCGTCCTCGGCAGCGGTGACTCCTCCCGGCTCTACAACCGGCTCGTGCGCCGCGACCGTACGGCCGTGGCCGCCGGATTCGGCCTGCTGCGCCTCGCCGGCGCCCCCTCGCTCGGCTGGCTGGACGTGAAGACCTCCGGCGACGTCGAGGTGCCGGTCATCGAGGCCGCCGTCGACGAGGAGCTGGCCCGTTTCGCCGCGGAGGGCCCCACTCCGGAGGAGATGGAGCGCGCCCAGGCCCAGCTGGAGCGCGAGTGGCTCGACCGTCTCGGCACGGTCGCGGGCCGCGCCGACGAACTGTGCCGGTACGCCGTCCTGTTCGGCGACCCGCAGCTCGCCCTCACCGCCGTGCAGCGCGTGCTCGACGTCACCGCCGAGGAGGTGCAGGAGGTCGCCAAGGCCCGCCTGCGCCCGGACAACCGCGCGGTGCTCGTCTACGAACCCCTGGCCGCCGACGACGAGGCCACCGACGGCACCGGGGACACCGAGGCCACCGGGACCTCCGCCGAGACCGCAGAGGAAGAGGAGGCGGCGAAGTGACCGAGGCCGCGACGATGCAGTTCCACCCCCAGCCCCAGGCCGGCGCGGCCAAGCCGTGGGCCTTCCCCGCCCCCGAGCGCGGCGCGCTGCCCAACGGCCTCACGGTGCTGCGCTGCGACCGCCCCGGCCAGCAGGTCGTCGCCGTGGAGGTCCACCTGGCGGCGCCCCTGGACGCGGAGCCGAAGGGCCTCGACGGCGTCGCCACGATCATGGCGAGGGCCTTCAACGAAGGCACCGACAAGCACTCGGCGGAGGAGTTCGCCGCCGAGCTCGACCGGTGCGGCGCCACCATGGACGCGCACGCCGACCACCCCGGCGTCCGCGTCTCCCTCGAAGTCCCGGTCTCCCGCCTCCCCAAGGCGCTCGGCCTGCTCTCCGACGCCCTGCGGGCCCCGGCCTTCGCCGACAGCGAGATCGAACGCCTCGTACGCAACCGCCTGGACGAGATCCCGCACGAGGCGGCCAACCCGGCACGCCGCGCCGCCAAGGAGCTCTCCCGGCAGCTGTTCCCGGCGAGTTCGCGCATGTCGCGGCCCCGCCAGGGCACCGAGGAGACGGTCAAGGCCATCGACTCGGCCGCGGTGCGCGCCTTCTACGAGGCGCACGTCCGTCCCGCCACGTCGACCCTGGTGATCGTCGGCGACCTCGCGGGCACCGACCTGGACGCCGTCCTCGCGGACACCGTCGGCACCTGGACGGGCGGCACGGCGGACCCCCGCCCGATGCCCGCGATCACCGCCGACGACACGGGCCGCGTCGTCATCGTGGACCGCCCCGGAGCCGTCCAGACACAGCTCCTGATCGGCCGCATCGGCCCGGACCGGCACGACCGGGTCTGGCCGGCCCAGGTCCTCGGCACGTACTGCCTGGGCGGCACCCTCACCTCCCGCCTGGACCGCGTCCTGCGCGAGGAGAAGGGCTACACCTACGGCGTACGGGCCTTCAGCCAGGTCCTGCGTTCCGCCCCGGACGGCACGGGCGCCGCGATGCTCGCCATCAGCGGCTCCGTCGACACCGCCTCGACGGGGCCCGCGCTGGAGGACCTCTGGACGGTCCTGCGCACCCTCGCCGCGGAGGGCCTGACCGACACCGAGCGCGACGTGGCGGTGCAGAACCTGGTGGGCGTGGCCCCGCTCAAGTACGAGATGGCCGCCTCCGTGGCCGCCACGCTCGCCGACCAGGTCGAGCAGAACCTCCCGGACGACTTCCAGGCGCAGCTGTACCGGCGGCTGGCCGCGACCGGCACCGTGGAGGCCACCGCGGCCGTCGTGAGCGCCTTCCCGGAGGACCACCTGGTGACGGTCCTCGTCGGGGACGCCGCCCAGATCGAGGAGCCCGTCAGGGCGCTCGGCATCGGCGAGGTGACGGTGGTCGCCGGCTGAGCTCCTGTCAGGAGGCGAGCCAGGACACAGCGAGGACAGAGTCAGGGCGTGGCGCGGCCCCGGTGACCGTTTAGGTGACCGGGGTCGCCTACTCCCCATATGTCCGTATTCGTATGGTGGTTGCCTGTCTGGTGTGTGGCGTGCGCTACAAAAGCCGCCTTATGTTTGTCGATTGAAAGACGGTCCGTTTAGCGTCAGTCCGACTGTTCGTCACGCAGTACGTCGCAGCCGCGGCACCGCACAGTCATCGCCGAGTCCCCGTACGGCGCGAGCCAGGGGAGCCGGGGACCCACATGTCCCCTGGGGTGAATCGGGCACCTTGCCGTCAGGTGAGGGACTCGTAGGAGACCTTCCTGCTCCGAACCCGTCAGCTAACCCGGTAGGCGAGAAGGAAGGAAAGGATCAGCCGCTTCATGGCGTTCACCCGTGCCACCGGGAAGCACCGTCGTCCCAGCCGCCTCACCCGCACGACCGCGAACGTCGCGGGCGTCGCCGCGATCACCACCACGGGTGTCATCGGAGGCCTGGCCGCTCCGGCGCTCGCCGCCGCCGACGACGCCGCCTTCGAGCACACCGGACTCACCCAGGCGATCTCCGTCGGCGACTCGCTCGCCGCCGGCATCGACGCGCAGGCCGCCGCCCAGCGACAGGCCGCCGACGACGCCGCTGCCGCCAAGAAGGCCGAAGAGGCCGCCAAGAAGAAGGCCGCCGAGGAGAAGCGCAAGGCCGAGGCCGAGGCGAAGGCGAAGGCCAAGAAGGAGCGCGAGGCCAAGGAGCGCGCCGCCCGCGAGGCCGAGCGCAAGCGCCTGAACACCTACGTCTCCCCGATCTCCGGCTCGTACGTCTCCACGGGCTACCAGACCGGCGGCGCCATGTGGTCCTCCGGCAGCCACACCGGCGTCGACTTCCACGCCGCGTCCGGCACCCCGGTCCACGCGGTGGGCGCCGGCACCGTCGTCGAGGCGGGCTGGGGCGGTGCCTACGGCAACAACGTGGTCATCAAGATGAACGACGGCACGTACACCCAGTACGGCCACATGTCGTCCCTCGGCGTCACCGTCGGCCAGACGGTCACCCCGGGCCAGCAGATAGGCCTCTCGGGCTCCACCGGCAACTCCAGTGGCCCGCACCTCCACTTCGAGGCCCGCACCGGCCCGGACTACGGCTCGGACATCGACCCCGTGGCGTACCTCCGCTCGCACGGCGTCCACCTCTGACCCCTCCCGCGTTCCAGTGAAGGCCCCGGCTCACCCGAGCCGGGGCCTCACTGCTTCCGGCACCGCTTTCCGGACCGCCCGCGCTTGGCCAAAAGATATCCATGGATTTCGGCACCCCATCGGAAATCCCGAATCCCTGCAATAGAGTCGCGAGGAAGTCACGCACGAGTGTCGTCGACCGCGTTTCGCGGGGATCAAGGCGGAGGTCCGGTCATGCGCGTTCCCGCGCACTCGGTATGCACGGCCATCCGGGACGACATTGTCGCCGGTGTCCACGAAAGGGGCGGCCGGCTCACCGAGGAGCTCCTCGCGCGCCGCTACGGCGTCTCCCGCGTCCCGGTGCGCGAAGCGCTGCGCACCCTGGAGGCCGAGGGTTTCGTCGTGACCCGCAGGCACGCGGGCGCCTGTGTCGCCGAGCCCACGGAACAGGAGGCCGCGGATCTCCTGGAGCTGCGCACCGTGCTCGAACCGCTCGCCACCGCCCGCGCCGCGCAGCGCCGCACCGATGCGCACCTCAAGGTCCTGCGCGGGCTCGTGCGGCTGGGCCAGGAGCGTGTGCGCAGAGGGCGGGGCGAGGACCTGCGCTCGCTGGGCGGCTGGTTCCACGAGACGCTCGCCCAGGCCTCTGGCAGCCCCGGCCTCATCGCGCTGCTCACCCAGCTGCGGCACAAGCTCGCCTGGATGTACGTCGTGGAGCCCCCGGCGGCACCCGCCGTCTCCTGGGCCGAACACGCGGCGATCGTCGACGCGGTGGCCCGCGGGGACGCGGAACGGGCCAGGGCGCTCACCGTCGGCCACGCGGAGCGGGCGACGGCCGTGTACCGGTTGCGCCCTGCGTCGCGGGCCGGCCGGGTGAGGGAGGCGCAACATTCCGTAAACACGGTGAGCCTCCGGAATTAACGCGGGTGCCGTAAACAAAGAGGGGCGCCTGCAAAGGGTGGTGAAAGATGCGAGGGGTGCGCGCGGAAAAGGCGACAGGGATGCGCGCCGAGAACGGCGCGCGAAAGATGTCGGACCATGAATTCCCAGACGTTCCTTTTATCCCCACCCCACTCCATAATCTGTCGCCCGGAAACCACTCGGTGGGTAAAGCAAAGGGCCCGCCTGGCGTTCCAGGTGGGCCCTTCGAGAGGTGCTGCGCGGCTCAGACCGTCTCCGGAAGCTCCTCAAGACCCTCCGCGACGAGCTTCGCCAGACGGTCGAGGGCGGCGTCCGCGCCCTCGGCGTCGGAGGCGAGCACGATCTCCTCGCCGCCCTGGGCGCCCAGGCCGAGCACCGCGAGCATCGAGGCGGCGTTGACCGGGTTGCCGTCGGCCTTGGCGATCGTCACGGGGACGCCGGCGGCCGTGGCCGCGCGGACGAAGATGGAGGCGGGTCGGGCGTGAAGGCCCTCGGCCCAGCCGACGTTGACGCGGCGCTCAGCCATGTGTTGCTGCCCTTCCAGGTGTCTCACACTTGTCTAGACCATTGTCGCATGCCGTGGAGGATGCTCCGTCGACCGGAGGCGGGGCCTCAACCGGAGGCTGACCCTCCGCCAAGCGGACGCCAGCCTTCCGTCGACCGTACCCGGCCCGGGCGGCCCCGCGACCCGTACCCTGACCCCATGCAGACCCCGTCGGATCAGCAAGATCGGCACCAGCAGGATCGGCAGCGGGACCGGCACGACTACCCCGCCCACTGGGAAGCCGATGTGGTGCTGCGCGACGGAGGCACCGCCCGGATCAGGCCCATCACGACGGAGGACGCGGACCGCCTGGTCAGCTTCTACGAACAGGTCTCGGACGAGTCGAAGTACTACCGCTTCTTCGCGCCCTACCCCCGGTTGTCCGCCAAGGACGTGCGCCGCTTCACCCACCACGACCAGGTGGACCGCGTGGGGCTGGCCGCCACGGTCGGCGGCGAGTTCATCGCCACCGTGCGCTACGACCGCATCGACGAACGCGGCATGGCCGCCAGCGCGCCCGCCGACGAGGCCGAGGTCGCCTTCCTTGTGCAGGACGCCCATCAGGGCCGCGGCGTGGCCTCCACGCTCCTCGAACACATCGCGGCGGTCGCCAGGGAGCGCGGCATCCGGCGCTTCGTGGCCGAGGTGCTGCCCGCCAACACCAAGATGATCAAGGTGTTCACGGACGCGGGGTACCAGCAGAAGCGCAGCTTCGAGGACGGCGTCGTACGCCTGGAGTTCGACCTGGAGCCGACCGCCCGCTCGCTCGCCGTGCAGCGCGCCCGCGAACAGCGCGCCGAGGGGCGGTCCGTGCAGCGCCTGCTGACGCCGGGCTCGGTCGCGGTGATCGGTGTGGGCCGCACCCCCGGCGGCGTGGGCCGCAGCGTGCTGCGCAACCTCAGGGAAGCCGGGTTCACCGGCCGCCTCCACGCGGTGAACAGCGCCTTCGAGGAGGGCTCCGAAGTCGACGCGGTGCCCGCCCACCGGTCGGTCACGGCCATCGAGGAGCCCGTGGACCTCGCCGTGGTCGCCGTGCCCGCCGACCGGGTCTCCCAGGTCGTCGCCGAGTGCGGCGAGCGAGGCGTGCAGGGCCTCGTGGTGCTCTCCGCCGGGTACGGCGAGAGCGGCGCCGAGGGCCGCGCACGGCAGCGCGAACTGGTCCGCCAGGCGAGGTCGTACGGCATGCGCATCATCGGCCCGAACGCCTTCGGCGTCATCAACACCTCCCCCCGGACGCGGCTCAACGCCTCGCTCGCTCCCGAGCCTCCCGCGCGCGGGCGCATCGGTCTGTTCACCCAGTCCGGCGCCATCGGCATCGCGCTGCTCTCCGGGCTGCACCGCCGGGGCGCCGGACTGTCCACGTTCGTCGGCTCCGGCAACCGCGCCGACGTGTCGGGCAACGACCTCCTTCAGTACTGGTACGAGGACCCGGACACCGACGTCGCCCTGATGTACCTGGAGACCATCGGCAACCCGCGCAAGTTCACCCGCCTCGCGCGGCGCGCCGCGACCGCCAAGCCGCTCGTCGTGGTCCAGGGCGCCCGCCACAGCGGCATCGCGCCCACCGGCCACGCCGTACAGGCCACGCGCCTGCCGCACGCCACCGTCTCGGCACTGCTGCGCCAGGCGGGCGTCATCCGCGTGGACACCGTCACCGAGATGGTCGACGCGGGCCTGCTGCTCGCGGGGCAGCCGCTGCCCTCCGGCCCGCGCGTGGGCATCCTCGGCAACTCCGAGTCGCTCGGGCTCCTCACGTACGACGCGTGCGTCGCCGACGGGCTGCGCCCGCTGCCGCCCCGCGACCTGACGACCGGCGCCACCCCGGCCGACTTCCGGGCCGCGCTCGCCGAGGCCCTGTCGGACGAGGGCTGCGACGCGGTGATCGTCAACGCCATCCCGTGGGTGCGGGAGGACGGCGGCGCCGCCGACCCCGAGACGCTCGCCACGGAGCTGCGGGCCGCCGCGGCGGGCTGCCCGGCCAAGCCCGTCGCCGTGGTCCACGTCGAGCTCGGCGGCCTCGCCGAGGCCCTCTCCGCCGCGACCAGCACCCGGCCGGACGCCCCGGAGAAGCAGCCCGGCCCCACGGGCTGCGCCGACCCGGTCCACCCCGCACCGCGTCCGCCCGCCACCGAAGGCGAGACGCCCCCGCCAGGGACGAACGAGTCCGCGGCGGAGCAGTACCGCATCCCCGCCTACCCCGCCGCCGAGCGCGCCGTCCGCGCCCTCGCCGAAGCCGTCAAGTACGCGCAGTGGCGGCGCGAGGCCGCAGAGCCCGGCAAGGTGCACGAGTACGACGACATCGACGAGAGCGGGACCGCCGAGCGCATCGCGGAACTGCTGGGCAAGGAGGGCGACCCCCGCG
Organism: Streptomyces sp. G44; assembly: GCF_016905445.1. GTDB lineage: Bacteria > Actinomycetota > Actinomycetes > Streptomycetales > Streptomycetaceae > Streptomyces. Next base: position 20,588 of record NZ_JAFEXF010000028.1, on the reverse strand, counting down.
GCGCCACCCTCGCCCCCGCCGACGCCCACGAACTCCTCAGGCGGTACGGCATCCGCGTACGGCGGGCCCTGCCCGCGCCCGACCCGGACGCCGCCGCGCACGCCGCACGCACGCTCGGCTACCCCGTGGCCCTCAAGACCACCGCCCCGCACCTGCGGCACCGCGCCGACCTCGGCGGCGTACGGCTCGACCTCGCCGACGAGGAGCAACTGCGCCGCTCCTATCAAGAGTTGATCGACACCTTCGGCAAGCCCGCCGAGCTGCGGCCCGTCGTGCAGGGCATGGTGCCGCGCGGCGTCGACACCGTCGTACGCGCCGTCATCGACCCGGCGGCCGGAGCGGTGCTCTCCTTCGGGCTCGCGGGCGCCGCGTCCGAACTGCTCGGCGACACCGCTCACCGCCTCATCCCGGTCACCGACCGCGAGGCGCGCTCCCTGATCCGGTCCATCCGGACCGCGCCCCTCCTCTTCGGCTGGCGCGGCTCGGCCCCCGTCGACACCCCCGCCCTCGAAGAGCTGCTCCAGCGCGTCTCCCGGCTCGTCGACGACCACCCCGAAGTGGTCGGCGTCGCCCTGGAACCCGTGGTCGTCGCCCCGCACGGCCTCTCCGTGCTCGGCGCCTCCGTACGCCTCGCGCCCCCGCCCGCCCGCGACGATCTCGGTCCGCGGACGCTCCCCGGGTACTGAACCGCGCTCCACGGGCACCGGGGCGGCCACGGGGGCCCAGGGGCCCCGCACCGGGCCGTAGGATGGGCGGCATGGCAAAGACCGGTACGACGACCCAGGGGCTGCGCGCGGCGATCGAGCGCAGCGGCTACTACCCGGCCCTCGTGGCCGAGGCGGTGGAGGCCGCGATCGGCGGCGAGGCCATCGGGTCGTACCTGGTCCACCAGGAGACGACGTTCGACGCCAACGAAGTGCGCCGGCACGTCACGGTCCTCGTCCTGACCGGCACACGCTTCATCGTCAGCCACACCGACGAGCAGGCGGCGGACAGCACCTCCCCGACGCCGTACGCGACGACCTCCACGGAGTCGGTCAAGATCGGCCGGATCTCCTCGGTCGTCCTCAGCCGCGTCGTCGCCAACCCGGAGAAGTACGTCCCGGGCACGCCGCCGCGTGAGGTCGTCCTCACCATCGGCTGGGGCGCCGTCTCCCGCATCGACCTGGAGCCCGCGGCCTGCGGCGACCACAACTGCGAGGCGGACCACGGCTACACCGGCAGCTCGACCGCCGACGACCTGAGCCTGCGCGTCAGCGAGGCCGGCGACGGCCCCGACGCCGTGCAGCAGACCCTCGCCTTCGCCCAGGCCCTGTCCGAGGCGACCGCGGACAGCGCCCGCTGATGTCGCTGCCCGCCTGGGACGACGTGGAACCGCTCGCCCTCGACACCGCCCCCGTGCCCGCGTACGGCTCGGGTTCGCTCGCCGACCTGCTGCCGACGCTCGTCGCCCACCAGGGCGTGCCCGGCCACGCGGCGCAGGTCATCGCCGAGCTGACCCCCGCCGACCGCAACTGCGTCTTCCTGATCGACGGCCTCGGCTGGGAGCAGCTCAGGGCGCACCCGGCGGAGGCGCCCTTCCTCACCTCGCTGCTGCCCGGTTCGCGGGGCGGCACCGGTCGGCCCATCACCGCGGGCTTCCCCGCCACCACCGCGGCCTCGCTCGCCTCCGTGGGCACGGGCCTGCCGCCCGGTGCGCACGGCCTGCCGGGGTACACCGTGCGCGACCCCGCCACCGGCGAACTGATGAACCAGCTCCGCTGGAACCCCTGGACCGACCCGCACGCGTGGCAGCCCTACCCGACGGTCTTCCAGCAGGCCCACGAGGCGGGCGTGCACACCGCCCAGGTCTCCTCCCCGACCTTCGAGCACACCCCGCTCACCAAGGTCGCCCTCAGCGGCGGCTCCTTCCGGGGAAAGCTCTCCGGAGAGGACCGCATGGACCTCACCGCCGAGCAACTGGCCGCGGGGGACCGGTCCCTGGTCTACACGTACTACGCGGAAGTGGACGGCAAGGGCCACCGCTTCGGCGTCGACTCCGACGCCTGGCGCGGTCAGCTCATGTACGTCGACCGGCTCGCCCAGCGGCTGGCCGAGCAGCTCCCGCCGCGCAGCGCCCTGTACATCACCGCCGACCACGGCATGCTCGACATCCCCTTCGACGAGGCCTCCCGCATCGACTTCGACGAGGACTGGGAGCTGCGCGCCGGCGTCGCCCTCCTCGGCGGCGAGGGCCGCGCCCGGCACGTCTACGCGGTCCCGGGCGCCCAGAGCGACGTCCTGACGGTGTGGCGCGAGGTGCTCGGCGAGCAGTTCTGGGTGGCCTCCCGCGACGAGGCGATCGCCGCGGGCTGGTTCGGTCCACACATTGATCAACGTGTGTACGAGCGCCTCGGCGACGTCATCGCCGCCGCGCACGCCGACGTCGCGATCATCGCCAGTGAGCGGGAGCCCAAGGAGTCCGCGCTGGTCGGCATGCACGGCTCCATGACCCCCGTCGAGCAGCTCGTCCCCCTCCTCGAAGTACGCTCCTAGCCATACGCCCCTGACGTGCCCTCCGGGGCGCCCCGCCTCCGCACGCCCCCGAAAGGTCCGCAACTCCCCATGCCCGAGCTGGTGTTCTTCTCCGGAACGATGGACTGCGGAAAGAGCACGCTGGCTCTGCAGATCGAGCACAACCGATCGGCCCGCGGACTCCAGGGAATGATCTTCACGCGGGACGACCGCGCGGGCGAGGGCAAGCTCTCCTCGCGGCTCGGCCTGGTCACCGACGCCATCGAGGCCGCGGACGACTTCGACTTCTACGCCCACCTCGTCGACCACCTCTCCCAGGGCGGCCGCGCGGACTACGTGATCGCGGACGAGGCGCAGTTCCTGGCCCCGGACCAGATCGACCAGCTCGCGCGGGTCGTCGACGACCTCGGCCTGGACGTCTTCGCCTTCGGCATCACCACGGACTTCCGCTCCAAGCTCTTCCCGGGCTCGCAGCGCCTGGTCGAGCTGGCCGACCGCGTCGAGGTGCTCCAGGTCGAGGCCCTGTGCTGGTGCGGCGCCCGCGCCACGCACAACGCCCGCACCATAGGCGGTGAGATGGTCGTCGAGGGCGCCCAGGTCGTCGTGGGTGACGTCAACCAGTCGCCGGACGAGGTGGGTTACGAAGTCCTGTGCCGCCGCCACCACCGCCGCAGGGTGACGGCGGCGACCGCGCGCGCGGGCGCCCTCTCGCCCGACGTCCTGCCGGTCGACGCCGCCTCCTGCGTCTGACTCAGTCGCGCGGGGACGAACGTACGAGGGTGAAGACCGCGCCCTCCGGGTCGGCGACCGTGGCCTCCCGGCCCTGGACGCCCTCGCGCGGCGCCCGGACCACCCGCCCGCCGAGCTCGACGACCCGCGCCGCCGTCTCGTCGACGTCCGCGGCCTCGAAGTACGTCATCCAGTGCGGCCCGCGGTCGCGCGGCAGCGCGTCGCCAACGCCGCGCACGGACGCCACCGGGCGGCCCTCGACGTACAGGGTCAGATGGTCGTGTTCGGTCGAGGCCACGGCCTCGTCGGTGTAGCCGAACACGGATTCGTAGAACATGACGACGCTCGCGGTCTCGCGGGTCACCAGCTCGTTCCAGGCCGGCGCGCCCGGCACCCGCGTCACCGCGCTGCCCAGGTGCCGCGCGGCCTGCCAGAGCCCGAAGACGGCGCCCGTGGGGTCCGACGCGACGGCCATCCGCCCCGCCTGGCCCGCGGTGATCGGACCCACGCCCACCGTGCCGCCGCAGTACCGCACGGCCTCGGCCGTCGCGTCCGCGTCGTCCGTCGCCAGATAGGGCGTCCAGGCGATCGGCAGGTGCCGGCCGGCCGGCAGCTGACCGATGCCGGCCACCTCCCGCCCGTCGAGCAGTGCCCGCACATAGGGGCCGAGCTGCTCGGGTCCAGGCCGGAACTCCCAGCCGAAGAGCGCTCCGTAGAACTCCTGGGTCGCCGCCAGGCCATGCGCCATCAGGCTCACCCAGCAGGGTGTGCCGGGCGCGCTTCGACCGGCTTGTGCGCCGTCGCGCCGCCCTGCGGACGCCTGTGCCTCGGTCATCGTCACCCTCTCCTCGGCCATCGTGGTGGCCGCTTCGCTTCCGCTTCTGCCGAACGCGCGTGCCCTCGCCGCGCGCATGCGCGCCCCCGTAGATGCTCGCACCGCCCGTCGCGCCACGCGTCCCGGCCGCGCCGCACGCTCCGGCTTCCCGCGGAGGATGCCCGTTTCAGGTGGTCTCACCCATGACCGCGGGAAGGCCGGGCGGGGGCCATCCGCTGTACGGCGCGTACGCGGTTCCGTACGCACTGTGGTCGGGCGGCTTACGGCGGAGCAGGGTAGTCGGACCGTGCCCGTACGGCCACCCCATGCGCAAGGATGGGCCCATGAACGCCATCATCTCTGCATCCGAACTCGCGAGCGAGCTGGCGGGCGAGAACCCGCCGGTCCTGCTCGACGTCCGCTGGCAGCACCAGGGCTCGATGCGCGGCGCCTACGAGGAGGGGCACATTCCGTCGGCGGTCTTCGTCGACCTGGACGCCGACCTGGCGGGACCCGCGGGCCCCGGAGGCCGCCACCCGCTCCCCGACCTGGACCACTTCGGTGCCGTGATGAGGGCGGCGGGGGTCTCGGCGGACCGCGATGTCGTGGTGTACGACGGTGGCCAGAACTGGGCGGCCGCACGCCTGTGGTGGATGCTGCGCTGGACGGGCCATGTGTCCGTGCGCGTCCTCGACGGCGGCCTCGCCCTGTGGACCGGCCCTCTGGAGCCGGGCGCCGGGACGGCCCCGGCCGAAGGCACGTTCGAGCCGGCGCCCAACAGCACCGACTTCCTGGACGCGGACTCCGCGGCGGCCCTGGCCCGCTCCGGGCTGCTCCTCGACGCCCGCGCGGCCGAGCGCTACCGCGGCGAGGTCGAGCCGATCGACAAGGTGGCCGGGCACATCCCCGGCGCGGTCTCGGCGCCGACCACCGAGAACGTCGCGCAGGACGGCCGCTTCAAGCCCGCCGCCGAACTGGCCGACCGCTTCAAGGCGCTGGGCGCCTCCAGGACGTCGGAGGTCGGGGTCTACTGCGGCTCGGGCGTCTCGGGCGCCCATGAGGTGCTGGCCCTGGCGGTGGCGGGCATTCCGGCCGCGCTGTACGTGGGCTCCTGGTCCGAGTGGTCGGCTGACGGCTCACGTCCGGTCGCCACGGGCCCGGACCCTCAGTAGTGCGGCAGTCGGGCACGCGCGTGGGGCCCCGCACCGGCCGGTGCGGGGCCCCACGCGCGTGCATCCGCGGCTACTACTCCTGCTTCTTGCGGCGCGTGCCGAAGACGATCTCGTCCCAGCTGGGCACCGCGGCACGGCGCCCGGGGCGCACGCCGTCGGCCTCGGCCTGGCGGTCGGTGGAACCGACCAGGCGGTCGCGGTGGCTGGCCACCGAGCGCGGCATGAGCACGTCCGCATAGGCCGAACCGGCGCCGGCCGACGCCGCGGGCGGCTCCTCGGCCTCGGGCTCCTGCTCGGCCTCCTCCTGCGCGGGTGGCGGCAGTTCCGCGGTGGCCGCGGCCGAGGGCCGCTCGGGCACCACCATGTCGCCACGGAAGCTGGGCACCGCCTCCAGGAGGCTGGTCAGCGAGTCGCGCTCCTGCTCGGCCACCGCGGGCACCACGCCGTCGGTCTCCTCCACGGCCTCGGCGGGGGAGGCCGGGATGCTCTGGCGGTCGAGCTGCCGGTCCAGGGCGCGGTCGAGCGGCCGGTCCAGCGGACGGTCCCGGGGGAGCCGGGCGATGCGCGGCACGAACGGGAAGCTGGGCTCGGGCGCCGCGATGTCGTCCGTCTCGCCGATCAGCGAGCGCGCCTCGTCGTCCACGGCCTGGACGAGCCGCCGGGGCGGGTCGTACGTCCAGCTCGCGGAGTGCGGCTCGGTCGCGACGCGGTAGACGAGCAGGACCTCCCAGGTGCCGTCGTCGCGGCGCCAGGAGTCCCACTGGACGGAGTCCTTGTCGGCGCCGCGCAGCAGCAGCCGTTCCTGCACGGCCTCGCCGAGCTGGGGCCCGGTGTTCTCACCCGGACGGCGTACCGGAGTCTTTCTGGCGCGTTCCGCCATGAAGGCGCGCTCGGCGAGCACAGGGCCCTCGAAGCGCCGGACGCGATCCACCGGAATGCCGGCGAACTGGGCCACTTCTTCGGCGCTGGCACCGGCACGTATACGCGCCTGGATGTCGCGCGGGCGGAGGTGGCTCTCCACCTCGATCTCGATCTGTCCGAGTCGGGGCCGGTCGCCGCGGACGGCCGCACGCAGCCGCTCATCGATCGGAAGCGTGTACTCCGTGCTGTCCGCAGCCTTCAGCACCAGCCGTGTGCCGTCGTTGCTGACGGCCACGACACGCAGTTCGGGCATGGGGACCTCCCGGGTGGTGCCTGCCGACGTCACGTGCGTCGCTGCTTCCGCTAGTCGAGTGTGGCCTGCCCGGGTGCAGCCTGCCACAACCTTGCCGAGTTGCCCGGCGTGTCGGGCAGGGGCCCTGGACCGCCGTTATGGCACGGTAACCATTTTGCAACGCTAAGTGACGACTTTCGCCACCCTGTGCGGTCAGCCCCCCACCCGGCGGTCCTGGAAGGCCCCGGGCACCCTGGCGGGAGACCGGACCCAGGGCTCGCAACAGTACTCCATTCGGGCCACGCGGGTGGACCGCCGCGCCGCCGAACTTCTCGTGCCGGAAGGGAGTTGGCGGCCTTTTCGGCGCTCGCGCCCCCGCGTGCGCGTGGCGCACTTCACGGAATCACCAGAAACGGAACTAATTCCTTCGTCCGTACGTCCCCTTCTCGTGCAGTCCGTCGAGTAGGTGAGAAAGGCAGGCAAGGGTCGGAGATGCGAGTAAAGCCGGATTCCGGCAAGGAGTCGAAGGACCAGGAGGAGCCGGAGGAGAAGCGGCGCCTCGATCTCAGCGTGCCGCAGGTGGCCGGGAGCGCCATCGCCGCAGTGGTGGCGGCGAAGTTGGCCTCGAACCTCGGCGTCTACGGGACGATCCTCGGCGCCGGCGTCGTGAGCGGCATCGCGACCTGCGGCGGCACGATCTTCCAGCACTTCTTCAAACGCACGGGCGAACAGATACGCGTCGTGGCGGTGCAGGCCAAGCCGAAGGCGCACCAGGTGCCCGCCACCTCCGCCCCGCGGGTGCCCGAGACGTTCAAGACGGCCGCCCGCCAAGGCCGTCCGGGGGCCGCGACCACCACCGGTCCCGTGACCACGACCTGGGGAAGAACGCAGGACGCCGGCGCCGACGCGACCACGGCACTTCCCGCCGCGGACGCCGATCCGACGACCGTGCTGCCCTCCGTGGCCACCGACCTGGACGCCCCCCTCGACGCCGAGAAGACGCAACTGCTCGGCTCGGTCGACGCCACCCGGCTCGTGCCGCGCGAGGACGCCACCCAGCTGATGCCGCGTGAGGACGCCACCCGGTCGACGCCCCGCGACGACGCCACGCGCGTGCTCCACGTCGGGGCGCAGGCACCGCCTCCGGGGGTGCCGCTCGAACCACCGCTCCCTTCGGACGAGTTCACCGACGGCACGACGCACCGCGCGCGGATCCGCAGCTGGAAGCGGCCGCTGATCGCGGCGGCCGTCGTCTTCGGTGTCGCCATGGGCGGCATCACCGCGTACGAGCTCGTGACCGATCAGGACCTCAGCGGCGGCAAGGGCACCACCATCGGCAACAGCTTCACGGGGAACCACTCCTCTCCGGAGAAGCCGTCCACACCCTCGGGTGAACCGACCGGTCAGCCCTCGGACAACGGCACTTCGGGAACGGACGACGGCTCCCGGCAGGGCGGGGACAACGCCTCGCAGGATCCGGACGGGACCGGCGGGCAGACCCCGGGCAAGGGCAACGGCTCCGGAACCGGCTCCGGCTCGGACTCCCAACAGGACCCCGACAAGGGCACCGGAACGGACCCCGACACGGACAAGGGCACCGACTCCGGAGACGACGGTTCCACGACGGACCCGACACCGACGCCGAAGCCGACCCCCACGCCGTCGAACGGCACAGGCACCGGCTCCGGCTCGGGCTCCGGCACGGACAGCGACGGCGGCGCGCAGCAGGGCGAGACCACCAGCCCGTAGGCGGGGCAGGTCAGTCGCCGAGGACCCGCCGCAGGTAGGCGTTGGCGAACATGCGGTCCGGGTCCAGGCGGTCGCGCACGGCGGTGAACTCACCGAAGCGGGGGTACGCCTCGGCGAAGTACTCCGCGTCGCACGTGTGCAGCTTGCCCCAGTGCGGCCGCCCCTCGTGCGCGGTGAAGATCCGCTCCGCCGCCGCGAAGTACGCCTGGTACGGCGTGCCCTTGTACATGTGGACGGCGATGTACGCGCTCTCCCGGCCCGAGGCCGTGGAGAGCGCGATGTCGTCGGCGGGCGCCGTGCGGACCTCGACGGGGAAGCTGATCCGCAGCCGGGAGCGGTCCACCATGGCCTTCAGCTCGCGCAGGGTCTCCACGAGGGCCGCGCGCGGAACGGCGTACTCCATCTCCATGAAGCGCACTCGGCGCGGGCTGGTGAAGACCTTGTAGGGGATGTCCGTGTACGTGCGGGCGGACAGCGCCTTGCTGGAGATCCTGGCGATGCCGGGGATGGTCGCGGGGAAGGCCCGGCCCACGGAGTTGACCACCTGGAAGAGGCCGTTGGAGAGCAACTCGTCCTCCACGAAGGCGCTGATCCTGCCGGGCGGGGCCACCGGGCCCGGACTGCGGTTGTTGCGCTTGGTGGTGCAGTTGCCGGTGTGCGGGAACCAGTAGAACTCGAAGTGCTCGTTCTCGGTGAAGAGCGCGTCGAAGTCGCTCGTGACCCGGTCGAACGTCATCGGCTCCTCGCGGGCCGTCAGGAAGAAGACGGGCTCCACGGCGAAGGTGATCGCGGTGATGACGCCCAGCGCCCCGAGCCCGACGCGGGCGGCGGCGAAGACGTCGGGATTCTCCTCGGCGGAGCAGGTCAGGACCGTGCCGTCCGCGGTGACCAGCTCAAGGCCCCTGATCTGGGCGGCGATCGACGCCGAGTCGCGGCCCGTGCCGTGCGTGCCGGTGCTGACGGCTCCGGAGACCGTCTGCTCCATGATGTCGCCCATGTTCGTCAGCGACAGGCCCTCCCGCGCGAGCGCCGTGTTCAGGCGCTTCAGCGGCGTGCCGGCCTCCACCGTGACGGTGCCCGCCGCGCGGTCGATGGCGCGGATGCCGGTGAGCAGATCGGGCCGTATGAGAAGGCCGTCGGTCGCTGCCGCCGCCGTGAAGGAGTGACCCGCGCCCACGGGCTTGGCCCGCAGACCGTCGGCCTTGGCGCCGCGCAGGGCCGCGGAGAGCTCGTCCACCGACGCGGGGGTGACCTCTCCGGCAGGCCGCGAGGCGACGTTTCCCGCCCAGTTACGCCACGCCGCTGTGCTCTTCCCGCTGGCCGTGCCCGTTCCCGTGCTCATGGGTCCCTCCCCGTCGCGGAACCGGCCTCTTCAGCCGGCGGTAGCCCAGGAACCCGACGACGACCGCGACGGCCCCGGAGACCCCCGGGACCGTGTACCCGGCGTCCGGACCGGCGGCGTCGATCACCCAGCCGGCCGCGGAGGAGCCGAGCGCGACGCCGACCGCGAGCCCGGTGCTCACCCAGGTCATGCCCTCGGTCAGTTTCGCGCGTGGTACGTGCTCCTCGACGAGGGCCATCGTCGTGATCATTGTCGGTGCGATGGAGAGGCCCGCGACGAACAGCGCCACGGCCAGAAACAGCAGGTTCCCGACCAGTTGAAGCGGGATCATACTCACGGCCATCGCGCAGACACCCAGCAGCCACCTGAGGGCCGGTGCCCCCTTGAAGTGCAGCAGCCCGAAGACCGCTCCGGCGAGGCAGGAGCCGAGCGCGTAGACCGCGAGCACCAGGCTCGCCGCGGACTTGTGGCCCTCGGCCTCCGCGTACGCCACGGTGACCACGTCGACCGACCCGAAGATCGCGCCGGTCGCGACGAACGTGGCGACGAGCACCTGGAGCCCGCCCGAGCGCAGCGCCGAGCCCCCGGTGTGGTGTTCGCGCGGGTGGGGCACCGGCTCGGTGGCCCGCTGGGCCGTCAGCCAGAAGACCCCCGCGGCGAGGAAGCCTCCGGCGAGCAGCGGCCCCGCCTCGGGGAACCACACCGTGGAGAGCCCGATCGAGATGATCGGCCCGAAGATGAAGCAGACCTCGTCCACCACGGACTCGAAGGAGTACGCGGTGTGCAGCTGCGGGGTGCCGCGGTACAGGACGGCCCAGCGGGCCCGGATCATCGAGCCCACGCTCGGCACACAGCCGACCAGGGCGGCGAAGACGAACAGCGTCCAGTCCGGCGTCTCGAACTTCGCGCACAGCAGCAGCCCGGCGACCGCGGCCAGGGAGACCAGCGTGGCGGGTCTGAGCACCCGGCGCTGGCCGTGCCGGTCGACCAGGCGGGAGATCTGCGGCCCGATCGCGGCGGCGGACAGCGCCACGGTCGCCGAGAGCGCGCCGGCCAGGCCGTACCGCCCGGTCAGCTGCGACACCATCGTCACGATGCCGATGCCCATCATCGACAGGGGCATGCGGCCGAGGAACCCGGCGGTGGAGAACGCCTTGGTGCCGGGGGCGGCGAAGAGGGCGCGGTAGGAGCTGGGCACGTGGACTCCGCGGAAGCGCCGGGGCCGGCTGCGAGAAGCGGCCCCGGTAAGGCGTAAAGGTGGCCGATACAGCTTACGGCCCCGGCGCGGCGAACGCACCGGGGTTTTCCGGCTGTCAGTGGCGGGTGGCAGGATCGGCTGCATGTCCGATGCGCTCGATCCCACTCCGTACGACGCCCTGCTGCTGCTCTCGTTCGGCGGCCCCGAAGGCCCCGACGACGTGGTCCCGTTTCTGGAGAACGTGACACGCGGGCGCGGCATCCCCACGGAGCGGCTCAAGGAGGTGGGGCAGCACTACTTCCTGTTCGGCGGGGTCAGCCCGATCAACGACCAGAACCGCGCCCTCCTCGACGCCCTGCGCGAGGACTTCGCGGAGCACGGTCTGGACCTGCCGGTCTACTGGGGCAACCGCAACTGGGCGCCCTACCTCACCGACACCCTGCGCGAGATGGTCACCGACGGCCACCGCCGCATCCTGGTCCTCGCCACCAGCGCGTACGCCTCGTACTCGGGCTGCCGCCAGTACCGCGAGAACCTCGCCGACTCCCTCGCCGCCCTGGAGGCCGAGGGCCTGGAGCTGCCGCGGATCGACAAGCTCCGGCACTACTTCAACCACCCCGGCTTCGTGCGCCCCATGATCGACGGCGTCCTGAAGTCCCTCTCCGAACTGCCCGAGGACGTACGGGACGGCGCGCACCTCGCCTTCACGACGCACTCCATCCCGAACGCCGCGGCCGACACCTCGGGCCCGGCCGAGGACCACGGCGACGGCGGCGCCTACGTCAAGGAGCACCTGGACGTCGCGCGCCTCATCGCCGACGCGGTGCGCGAGGAGACCGGCGTCGCGCACCCCTGGGAGCTCGTCTACCAGTCGCGCAGCGGCGCCCCGCACATCCCCTGGCTGGAGCCGGACATCTGCGACCACCTGGAGGAGCGGCACGCCGCGGGCGCCCCCGCGGTGGTCATGGTCCCCATCGGCTTCGTCTCCGACCACATGGAGGTCCTGTACGACCTCGACACCGAGGCCGAGGCCAAGGCCGCCGAGCTGGGCCTGCCGGTCCGCCGCTCGGCGACGGTCGGCGCCGACCCCCGGTTCGCCGCGGCGATCAGGGACCTGGTCCTGGAGCGGGCGGCCAAGGAGAGCGGCACGCCCGTCACCCCCTGCGCCCTCGGGACGCTCGGCGCCAGCCACGACCTGTGCCCGGTGGGCTGCTGCCCGGCCCGCGCCCCGAAGCCCGCGGCCGCCGGCGCCGACAGCCCGTACGCGTGACCCACGAGACCCCCCGAGCTGGAGCGAGCACCATGACGGACCCGCTGAAGGCGCTCAAGGCCGAACTGCTCGACGTCGCCCTGGAGGCCGCGCACCGCGCCGGTGCCTTCCTGTGCGACGGCCGTCCCGACGACCTGGGCGTGGCGGCCACCAAGACCAGCGCCGTGGACGTCGTCACCGAGATGGACATCGCCTCCGAGAAGCTCATCACCGACTTCCTCGCCGAACGCAGGCCCGACGACGGCGTGCTCGGCGAGGAGGGCGCGAGCCTGGCGGGCAGCAGCGGCGTCCAGTGGGTCGTCGACCCCATCGACGGCACCGTCAACTACCTGTACGGCCGCCCGGACTGGTGCGTGTCCATCGCCGCCCGCAAGGACGGCGAGACCCTCGTCGGGGTGGTGCACGCCCCGGTCCGCCGTGAGACGTACCGCGCGGTCCTCGGCGAGGGCGCCTTCGCCGGCGACCGGCCCGCGCGCGTGCGCCCCGCCCCGCCGTTCGGCCAGGCCCTGATCGGCACCGGCTTCGGCTACCTCACCGAGCGCCGGGTCCGGCAGGCCGAGGTCACCCGGCACCTCGTCCCCAAGGTGCGCGACATCCGCCGCGGCGGATCAGCGGCGATCGACCTGTGCGACGTCGCGCTGGGCAGGCTGGACGCGTACTACGAGCGCGGACTGAACCCCTGGGACTTCGCGGCGGGCGACCTCGTCGCGCGGGAGGCGGGCGCCCTGACCGGTGGCCGCCCCGGAGAGCCCCTGTCGGGCGAGCTGGCCATCGCGGCCCCACCCGGCCTCTTCGAGCCCCTCCAGGGCCTCCTGGAGGACCTCGGCGCCTGGCACGACTGACTGACGGCACGCGAAAGGCCCCGGCATCCGCCGCGGATGCCGGGGCCCTCGTGCGTGCGTATGTGCTCAGACGTGCAGAGCGCCTACCTCGACTCCGTGCTCGGCGGCCAGACGGTGCAGGTCTTCCAGCTCCGCCTGCTCGACCTCGGCGAGGAAGTCGTCTCCCGTCTCACGGGCCATCGTGAGGTCGGACTCCGTGGCCTTTATGCGCTGCAGGAGACCTGCGGTGAATGCGTCCATGGTTGCGCCCCCTCGGCTGGGTCGTGGGTCGATGGCACGGGGGTGTGCCCTCAAGAAGGGGCGATCACGTCTCGAACCGCTCCTGGAGAAAGCCGTTCGTGGCATGCCACATACAAAGCGTGATCGCGGGTGTAAAGCCGTCCTCCCCCCGCTCCCTTCCGCAGAAACCTCGGCGGACCGAGAAAATCCCGCATTTCCCGGGGCCCAGACCGCCTTACAGCCGGTTTATGGCCGAAAGGGGCAGGATGGAGCCCTACCCCCAAGACAAACCTGCCCGCAGGGGCACAGCGGAAGGACAGCGACGTGCGCGTACTCGTCGTCGAGGACGAGCAGCTGCTCGCCGATGCGGTGGCCACCGGACTGCGCCGGGAGGCCATGGCCGTCGACGTCGTGTACGACGGGGCGGCCGCCCTGGAGCGCATCGGCGTCAACGACTACGACGTGGTGGTGCTCGACCGGGACCTCCCGCTCGTGCACGGCGACGACGTCTGCCGCAAGATCGTCGAGCTCGGCATGCCGACCCGCGTCCTGATGCTCACCGCGTCGGGCGACGTCAGCGACCGTGTCGAGGGCCTGGAGATCGGCGCCGACGACTACCTCCCCAAGCCCTTCGCGTTCAGCGAGCTCACGGCACGCGTGCGTGCCCTCGGCCGGCGCACGAGCGTGCCGCTGCCGCCCGTCCTGGAGCGGGCCGGGATCAAGCTCGACCCCAACCGCCGCGAGGTCTTCCGCGACGGCAGGGAGATCCAGCTGGCCCCCAAGGAATTCGCCGTCCTCGAAGTGCTGCTGCGCAGCGAGGGCGCGGTCGTCTCCGCGGAACAGCTCCTGGAGAAGGCCTGGGACGAGAACACCGACCCGTTCACGAACGTGGTCCGGGTCACCGTCATGACCCTGCGCCGCAAGCTCGGTGAGCCCGCCGTCATCGTGACGGTCCCGGGCTCCGGCTACCGGATCTGACCCCCGGTGGCCGCGACCCCCGCGCCACCGGCGGCGCCTCCGAAACCCACCTGGGACCCCAGGAAGGTCGAAGCACCTTTCCCCTGGCTGCGCCCCACCATCCGGATACGGCTCACCCTGCTCTACGGCGGCATGTTCCTGATCGCGGGCATCCTGCTGCTGTCGATCATCTATCTGCTCGCCGCGCAGGCGCTGAACGTGGGCAGCGACCTGCCCTTCAGGGTCACGGGCAGATCCTCGGTGAGCAGCGAGAGCTGCACGAACTTCCGGCTGCTCCCCGAGCACCCCACGGAGACACAGCTCAACGCCGCGCTGAACGAGTGCGTCAACCAGATGCGCCAGAACGCCCTGGACAACCTCCTCAGCCGCTCACTTCTCGCCCTCCTCGGCCTCGCCGTGATCGCCTTCGCCTTCGGGTACGCGATGGCGGGCCGCGTGCTCTCGCCGCTGGGCCGCATCACCCGTACCGCCCGCAGGGTGGCCGGCACGGACCTGTCCCGGCGTATCGAACTGGACGGCCCGGACGACGAGCTGAAGGAGCTCTCCGACACCTTCGACGAGATGCTGGACCGCCTGGAGCGGGCCTTCACCGCCCAGCAGCGGTTCGTCGGCAACGCCTCGCACGAGCTGCGCACGCCGCTGGCGATCAACCGCACGCTCCTGGAGGTGCACCTCTCCGACCCCGGGGCGCCCCCCGAGCTCCACCAGCTAGGCAAGACGCTCCTGGCCACCAATGAACGCAGCGAGCAGCTCGTGGAAGGGCTGCTGCTGCTCGCCCGCAGCGACAACCAGATCGTCGAGCGCAAGCCCGTCGACCTGGCCGAGGTCGCCGACCGCGCCGTCGACCAGGTGCGGGCCGAGGCCGAGGCCAAGGGAGTGGAGATCCGCGGGGAGCGCGGCGCGGCCGTCGTCCAGGGCAATGGCGTGCTCCTGGAGCGGATCGCCCTGAACCTCGTCCAGAACGCCGTCAGGTACAACGTGCCGAGTCAGGAGGGGCAGGGCGAAGCCCTTCAGGAGAAGGGTGGTGGTGGGCGACGGGAGGGCGGCTGGGTCGAGGTCACCACGGAGGCTCAGCACGGCCAGGCGGTCCTCGTGGTGTCGAACACGGGCCCGGTGGTGCCCGCGTACGAGATCGACAACCTCTTCGAGCCGTTCCGCAGGCTGCGGACCGAGCGGACGGGCAGCGACAAGGGCGTCGGACTGGGCCTGTCGATCGCCCGGTCGGTGGCGAGGGCGCACGGGGGCCGTATCATCGCGGAGCCACGCGAGGGGGGTGGGCTCACGATGCGAGTCACACTGCCCCTCTGACACGCTGCCGAACTCGACGGCGTGTTCGCTTTGCGCGGAATTTCCGGGGCTTGATCCCGGAAGAACCGTGTGCGATCGATCACAATGGCGGATTTCTCGCCATCTACTCTCCGTGATCGTGAAAGTCGCCGGAAAGCCTGGAAAATCCGGGTTTTCAGGGGTCCTGATCACGGGAAGTACACGGGGTGGCACCCGTGAAGTGCGACATTCGGACCGTGTACGGTCCCGATCGCCATCCAAGCCGATCACCTCTTCAGGGGTGCGGTTGGGTGTCGATTGAGTAACAGACCTTGATGTGAGGCAAAATCTCCGCCTCAGGTCGGGCACAAGTCCGGCCTCTCACGCGTTACGTGCGCTGAGACACCGCAGACACCCAGAGGGGGAGAGCGACATGGCAACGGACTACGACACCCCACGCAAGACCGATGACGACCTCAACGAGGACAGCATCGAGGAGCTGAAGGCCCGGAGGAACGACAAGTCGACTTCGACTGTCGACGTCGACGAGTTCGAGGCCGCCGAGGGCCTCGAACTGCCCGGCGCGGACCTGTCCAACGAGGAGCTCGCCGTCCGGGTGCTCCCGAAGCAGCAGGATGAGTTCACCTGCATGAGCTGCTTCCTGGTGCACCACCGCAGCCAGCTGGCCAAGGAGAAGAACGGCCAGCCGATCTGCCGCGACTGCGACTGAGGCGGGGTCGGCCATGACTGGCTCGACCCCGTCCAGGAAGCGCCGCTTCCGCAAGTGCGGAGCGGACGAAGCCGCCGCCTCGGGCGACGGCGTGCGTGACGACGAGCGGGGCTCTTCCCTCAACGGATCAGCCTCGCTCGGACCGGCGGACGCCGCCGAGGTGGCGTCGGACGGGACGGCGGACGGCAAGGCCTCCTGGACCACTCGGACAGCCGGGTCCCGGAGCCGCGTCGCCGCTGTCGCGGACGGAGTGAAAGAAGGCGTGCGCAAGGGCGGGCGCGGCGCCAGGGCCGGCATCGGCTACCTCGCCGACCGGCTCATCGAGAACGCCCCGCGGATCCCGGTCCGCGACCTGGCGACCCTCCGCAAGCAGTTCCCGGGCCTCGGCCCCGAGCAGCTCGCGGACAAGCTCGTCGCCGGTGCCGCCAACGCCTCGTCCACGGTGGGCGCGGGAGTGGGCGCCGCGGCGATGATGCCGGTACCGCCGGCGATGCCCGCCGAACTCGCGGCCGAGATCACCGGCGTCGCGGCCGTGGAACTGAAGCTGATCGCCGAGCTGCACGAGGTCTACGGACTGCGGCCCGGCGGCAATCTCAAGGAGCGCAGCGCCGCCTATCTGACCTCGTGGACGCAGGAGCGCGGCGTCGACGTGACCAAACCCACGACTCTCAACGCCGCACTGGGCGGACAGATGAAGCGGGAGCTGCGTCAGCAGATCATGAAGCGGATGGTCCGGAACCTCCCGAACCTCATGCCCTTCATGGTGGGCGCCGCGGTCGGGGCGGTGATGAACCGCCGGGACACGAAGAAGCTCGCCGAGAAGATCCGGGACGACCTGCGGAAGCGGCAGGTGCCCTGGGACGCGTTGCCGGAGCTGCCGCCTCTGGAGACGCCGGACGATCCGCTGCGGATCGCGGGGCGCACCAGGGAACTGGGGGGCTGAGCCCCCTCAGGGGGCGCTTTGCCGGACGGCGTTCAAGGCGTCCGCCAAGGCCTCCGGGTGCCTCGTCGAGAGGTACGCGTACGGCGTCGGGTCGTCCGGGTCCGTGATGGGGACGCGCAGGGCCGTGGGGATGTACGCGCGCAGCAGCATGAAGGCGCGCGGGTCGGCCTTGTAGGAGCGCCAGGCGCGGGTCTCCTCACCCGTGAGGACCTCCGCCTCACCCAGGGCGGACACCGGGATCCTCGCCTCGCCGGCGACCAGCGAGCCGGCGACCACGCGGATCCGCACCGAGCCGTACGCGCTGGTGACGACCGCCGCCACCGCCGTACCGCCGACCAGGCCGCCGAGGAGCGGCAGCGTGCCGAACGGCAGCATGATCAAGGCCATCGCCACACCCACCAGGACCGAGGCGAACCACCACGAACGGGGCGCGGTCAGGCGTTCTTCGTAAGGCTGCATGGAACCAAGCTTGGCACGGGGAGCTGTGAGCACTGACGCGGAGGTAAGGTCTGCGCCTGTGAGTGGTACATCAGCAGCTCTGACGCCCCCGGCCGACGCCATAGCGCCCGTCCGCCACCCCGACGCACCCGCCCCCGGCGAGCTGATCGGCGCCCACTACGAACACTGCTTCGGCTGTGGCGAGGGCCAGGCACACGGACTGCACCTCGCGGCACGCGCCGGCGAGGGCGTGACCGTCACCGCCGAGTTCACCGTGCGCGAGGCGCACCAGGGCGCCCCGGGCCTCGCCCACGGCGGCGTCCTGGCCACCGCCCTCGACGAGACGCTGGGCTCGCTGAACTGGCTGCTGCGGGTGATCGCCGTGACCGGCCGCCTGGAGACCGACTTCGTACGGCCCGTGCCGCTGGGCACCGTGCTGTTCCTGGAGGCCGAGGTCACCGCCGTCGCCGGACGGAAGATCTACTCCAGGGCAACCGGGCGGATCGGCGGCCCCGACGGGCCCGTCGCGGTCCGCGCCGACGCCCTCTTCATCGAGGTGAAGGTCGACCACTTCATCGACAACGGCCGCCCGGAGGAGATCCGGGCCGCCATGAACGACCCGGACCAGATCCGGCGTGCCCGCGCTTTCGAGGTGAACCCGTGACGTCCCGTACCCCTTCCGGCGAGCTGAACGTGCTGATCAGGCGCGTCGACCCCGAGGTGCCGCTGCCGGAGTACGCGCAGCCCGGTGACGCGGGCTGCGACCTGCGTACGACGGAGGCCGGCGAACTCGCGCCCGGCGAGCGGACCGTGCTGCCCACCGGGGTGTCCATCGCGCTTCCCGAGGGGTACGCGGCCTTCGTGCACCCCCGTTCCGGGCTGGCCGCCCGCTGCGGTGTCGCTCTGGTGAATGCC
Source organism: Streptomyces sp. G44 (assembly GCF_016905445.1). Taxonomy (GTDB): domain Bacteria; phylum Actinomycetota; class Actinomycetes; order Streptomycetales; family Streptomycetaceae; genus Streptomyces. The sequence continues at coordinate 2,316 of NZ_JAFEXF010000028.1, read as the reverse complement.
CCGGGGACGGTGGATGCCGGGTACCGTGGAGAGATCAAGGTGATCGTGGTGAATCTCGACCCGCGCGAGTCCGTGCGGTTCGAGCGCTTCGACCGGATTGCCCAACTGGTCGTCCAGCGGGTCGAGAAGGTGCGCTTCCAGGAGGTGGCGGAGCTTCCCGTATCGGCACGGGCCGAGGGGGGCTTCGGGTCCACCGGCGGCCATGCCGCCGTGGGCGTCGGCTCGGGCGTCGGCGCGGGCGAACAAACGGGTGGGAATCGATACGCATCGGTCGTATCCGACCGGGAAGGACAGTGACGTGTTCGGACGTCGCAAGAAGGACAGTGCCGCCGAGGACGCGGCGGTGGGCGCGGACGAGCAGGTCGTCGACGGCGTGGACAGCAATGACTCCGCCGACGTCGCGCGGTCGCGCGTGAGGCTCGAGCCGGAGCCCCGTCCCGACGGTCCCTGGGACATCTCCGAGGTCCGCGAGCCCGGCGAGGGCCGGGTGGACCTCGGCGGGCTCTTCGTGCCGGGGGTCGAGGGCATGGAGCTGCGGGTGGAGGTCGCGGGCGACGCGATCGTCGCGGCCACCGTCGTGCTCCAGGACAGCGCCATCCAGCTCCAGGGCTTCGCCGCCCCCAAGAAGGAGGGCATCTGGGGCGAGGTCCGCGAGGAGATCGCCACCGGCATCACGCAGCAGGGCGGTGTCATCGACGAGGTCGAGGGCCCCCTCGGCTGGGAGCTGCGCGCGCAGGTCCCGGTCCAGCTGCCGGACGGCACCGGCGGCGTGCAGGTCGTGCGCTTCATCGGCGTCGACGGGCCGCGCTGGTTCCTGCGCGGTGTGATCTCCGGGCAGGGCGCGGTGCAGCCGCAGGCCGCCGGGCTCCTGGAGCAGATCTTCCGGGACACCGTCGTCGTACGCGGCGAGGGCCCGATGGCGCCGCGCGACCCGATCGTCCTGAAGCTGCCGGACGACGCGCAGATGGTCGCCGAGGGCAGCGTGCAGCAGGAGCAGCAGGAAGGCTCGCGTTTCTCGGGCGGCATGGGGCAGCTCCAGCGCGGCCCCGAGATCACCGAGGTCCGCTGACCTCTCCGGGCGCGCGCGGCGGGCCCGTCGCGCCGCAGGCCCCTTGATCGCCTGACGGTATTTCAACTGCCTTGCGGCCCGCGGTGGTTCCGGTTCGTCCGGACCATTGCGGGCCGCATTCGCGTACGCCCATACTGTGCCGGTCACTCGGGGGGAGACCGGTGCGGTGACTGGACGGCGGGTGCCCGCCGCGGTGCGGGGGAGTCGGCATCACGGGTTGGTCCTGGGGGCCGCCGGGCTCGCCGTGCTGCTCGCGGCCACCGTGCTCGCCGCCCTCGCGGCACTCTCCGAGAAGGCCGTGGAGGGCGGGGTGCGGCGGCGGCTCGCCGCGGACCGGGAAGCCGTCGTCGAGGTCGCGGGCCCGCACCGGGCCGCCGGCGCGCGGCAGTTGGACCGGGATGTCCGCGCCGCCCTCGGCCGCGCCTACCGCGACGTGCCCCACCACACCTGGTCGGCGCTGCGGGCGCCCGCGGCGCGGGGCGACGAACTCGCCGTCACCGAAGCGGCGGGCCGTCCGCGCCAGGACGCCACCCTCACCGTCGTCGCCCTGGAGAGCGCGGGGCGGCACGCCGCGCTCCGGACCGGGCGCTGGCCGCGCCCCCGTGCCGGGCCCGTCGAGGTCGCGCTGACCGGGACCGCCGCCGCCGAACTCGCCGTGCGGCCCGGGGACGACCTCACGGTACGGGGCGCGGACGAACGCGTGGTGCGCGTGCAGGTCGTCGGGCTGTACGCCGCCGAGGACCGCTCGCCCGCCGTGTGGGCCGCGCTGAGCAGTACGTTCGGGACGCCCGACTCGGTCGCGATCACGGCGCGCGAGACGTTCACGGACAGCCGGGGGCTCGCCGGGGACGCGGCGGCGCTGTGGCTCGGGGTGCCCGACGCGGGCGGGCTGCGGCTCCGCGACATCGGGGCACTGAAGGAGCGTGCCCAGCGGTTCGCGGGCAGTGACGCCTCGCTCTCGGTCCGGCGGGACGGTGAAACCGGCCCCGACAGCGCCGATATCACCGACATCACCGTGTCGGCCGGGCTGCGCCGGGCGCTCGACCGCCTCACCGCGCCGATCGCCGTGGCCCGCGCCGGGCTGTACGTCCCGGCCACGCTTCTGGCCGCGCTCGCCGTCGCCGCCCTCGTGCTCACCGCGCGACAGCTCGCCGAGCACCGCCGTCCCGAGCTGGCGCTGCTGGCCGCGCGCGGGGCGGGCACCCGGCGGCTCGTCCTGTCCACGGCCGGGCAGTGGGCCTGCGTGG
>NZ_JAFEXF010000289.1 GCF_016905445.1 Streptomyces sp. G44 | reverse complement strand
TGGCCGCCGCCCGCCGCTGCACGGCGGCGAAGTCGATGCGCCCGCCGGACCACACCACGACCTCGCCGTCGAGCACCGTGCCCTCGGGCAGCCGGGCCGCGGCCTCGGCGAGGTCCGGGAAGGCACTGGTGACGGTCCGTCCGGAGCGGGCCTGGAGGGCCACCTCGCCCCGCTCGCCCCGGAGCACGACCATGCGGTGGCCGTCGAACTTGGGCTCGAACGCCCAGCCGCCGCCTTCCGGGAGCGCGCTCACCGCCTCCGCGAGGGCGACCCGCACGGGTTGCCGGACGCTCATCACGCGGCCCCGGCGGGCAGGGGTCTGGCCCGGTCGCGGGTGATGAGGGGGCCGAGCAGGTCACCGTGGGCCCGCAGCCGGGGCGCGATGTCGTCCGCGGTGAACACGAGCTGCTCCGGCTCCTCGCACGCCTCGACCTCCTCCCACGTCACGGGCGTGGAGACGGTCGGCTCGGGGCGGGCCCGCAGGGTGTAGGGCGCGGCGGTGGTCTTCGCGGCGGCGTTCTGGCTGAAGTCGACGAAGACCTTGCCCGGCCGCAGGTTCCGCGTCATGCGGTGCACGACGAGCGCGGGCAGCTCCCGCTCGGCCTCGACGGCCAGGGACTTCGCGTACGCGCTGGCCCGTTCGGAGGGCGTCGGCTCCAGCGGGACGAGCAGGTGGAGGCCCTTGCTCCCGGACGTCTTGGCGTGGACGTCGAAGCCGTCGGCCACCAGCCGTTCGCGCAGCCAGAGCGCGACCCGGCAGCACTCGACGACGGTCGCGGGCGGGCCGGGGTCCAGGTCGAACACCAGCCGGTCGGCCCGCGCCGGGGCGTCGGCCCGCCACTGCGGCGTGTGGAACTCGGTCACCAGATTGGCCGACCACATCAGCGACGGCAGGTCCTGTACGAGGATCTGGCGCGTCGGCCCCTCGGAGCGGGGCACCTCGGCGGTCCGCACCCATTCGGGGGTGCCCGGCAGCACGTTCTTGGTGAAGAAGAGCTGGCCGTCGGGCCCGTCGGGATAGCGCAGGAAGGACAGGGGCCGGTCCACGAGGTGCGGGAGCAGGGCGTCGGCCGTGCTGGCGTAGTAGTGCAGCACCTCGCCCTTGGTGAAGCCGCTCGCGGGATAGATGACCTTGTCCAGGTTGCTGAGCGAGATCCGTCGCCCCTCCACCTCTGTGATCGGCGTCATACGATGAGATTCCCACATAACGCCCGAAACACCCAGACTCCCTTGAACGCCCAGGAGTGGACGAACAGCGCATGTCGCCACCCGCCAGCGAGAGGTCCCGGACGTGCGATCCATTTGGAACGGTGCGATCTCCTTCGGCCTGGTCAGCATCCCGATCAAGCTCGTCAACGCCACCGAGAACCACTCGGTCTCCTTCCGCCAGATCCACACGGAGGACGGCGGCAGGATCCGCTACCGCAAGGTGTGCGAGCTGGAGGAGCGCGAGGTGACCTCGGCGGAGATCGGCAAGGGGTACGAGGACGCGGACGGCTCGATCATCCCGATCACCGACGAGGACCTCGCCGCGCTGCCCATCCCGACGGCCAGGACGATCGAGATCGTCGCCTTCGTCCCCGAGGACCGCATCGACCCGCTCCAGATCGACGCGGCGTACTACCTCTCGGCGAACGGCGTCCCCGCCGCCAAGCCCTACACGCTGCTGCGCGAGGCGCTCAAGCGGAGCCAGAAGGTGGCCATCGCCAAGTACGCGCTCCGGGGCCGGGAGCGGCTCGGCATGCTGCGCGTGGTCGACGACGTGATCGCCATGCACGGGCTGCTGTGGCCGGACGAGATCCGGGAGCCGGAGGGGGTGGCCCCCGACGCCCAGGTCACGGTGCGGGACGCCGAGCTCGACCTGGCGGACGCCCTGATGGACACGCTCGGCGAGGTCGACATGTCCACGCTCCACGACGACTACCGCACGGCGGTCGAGGAACTCATCGCCGCGAAGGTCGAGGGCGGCGCCCCCGCCGAGAAGGCCCCGGCGGGCGAGGCGGGCGGCGGCAAGGTCATCGACCTGATGGCCGCCCTGGAGAGCAGTGTGCGGGCGGCCCGCACCGCCCGGGGGGAGGCCGCCGGCACCGGGGAGCCGGCGGGGTCCGGTGAGGACGGCACGGGCGCGGGGGAGGCCGAGGTCACCCGGCTCGGGGACCGCCGCGCCAAGAAGGCGTCGTCGTCGCCGCGCAAGACGGCTTCGGCGCGCGGATCGGCTCCGGCGGCGCCCAAGGAGGTCGGCGGCAAGAAGTCGACCTCGACCGCGGCGAAGAAGAAGGACACGCCCGCCAAGAAGGCGGCGGCCAAGTCCACGGCGACGGGCCGCAGAGCGACGGCGGGCAAGGCGGACGCGGGCAGGGCGACCGCCGGGAAGGCGACGGCCAGGACCGCGGCCGGGGCCGCGGCGAAGAAGACGGCCCAGAAGAAGGCGGAGCCGGCGAAGAAGACCGCGGCGAAACGCCGGGCCTCGGCGTGAGGAAGCGAGGCGGGCGACGCATCCGGATCCGTCCGCGGATTGACGCGGAGGGGCAAATTGCAAAGTCCCGCCGCTCGGCGGTTCGGGCCCCTGCCCGGGACCTTCGAGAGCAAGCCCCATAAAGCGCCCCGACTGAATACGGTCAAACCGCACCTCTCACCCTTTTGGGATCTGTGATCTGTCTCACAGTCGCTTGGCGGAATTAGATATTCCGCGCAATGATCCCTGCGGACACAATGGGATTCTTTGGAATTTCCTGGGGGGTTGAGGTATATGGCCGGCAATCCATTCGAGGGCGATGGAGCGCAATACCCGGTGCTCATGAGCGACGGGGAACAGCACTCCCTCCGGGTCGCCGGGTCCGATATCCCGGCCGACTGGGGCGTCGCGCAAGAGGCGAGTTCACGGGCGGATTCCCTGGCCCCTGGCGAGCGGTGCCGGCCCGTTATGCGCCCGGCGAGCCTGATATCCGGTTCCTGACGTGACCGAGGGCGAAAAGGCGGCGGGGAAATCCGGGCCGCAGGGTGGGGAAAAGCCGCGGGTGGGCCGTTTCAGCGGTACCGGACCCTTGATGCTCGTATGGTCGGGGCAAGCCGTCTCACTGGTCGGAAGCGCCGTTCTCAGATTCGCTTTCATCATCGAGGTGTGGTCCACCGGGGAGCAGGCGACCGCGGTCACCGCGCTGTCCCTCTGCGCCGTGCTTCCGCAGGCGCTGTTCAGTCCATTTGCGGGCGCGATTATCGACCGTATCCGTAAGCGGTCCGCGCTCCAGATCGCGGACGCGGGCGGCATCCTGGCCGTCGGCCTGCTCGCCCTCGTGCACTTCTTCGGCGGCGGCCTGGAGCCGTGGCAGGTCTACCCCGCCACCGTGCTGCTCGGCATCTCCGCCGCCTTCCAGCTGCCCGCGCTCACCGCCGCCGTGCCGCTGCTGGTGCGCAAGGACCAACTGGGCCGCGCCAACGGGCTGCTGGCGGGCGCCCGCAGCGCAGCGGGCATCTGCGGCCCGGCCCTCGGCGGCATCATGGTCGCCCTGACCGGGATCGGCGCCGTCCTCGTCGTCGACCTGGTCAGCTACGCCTTCGCGCTCATCGGCGTACGCGTCGTGCGGATGCGGGGGGACAAGGTGCCCGAGGGCGCCGGCGCGCCGCGCACGAAGATCACCGCCGAGGCCGTGGAGGGCATGCGCTACCTCTTCCGGCAGGCGAGTCTGCGCGACATGACCGTGAACTTCTGCACGGTCAACCTCGTCATGGTCTTCGGCTTCGCCGTCGTCCAGCCCATGGTCCTGGTCAAGTCGGGCGACGGCGCGCTCGCCGCCGTGAACAGCGCGATCGGCGTCGGCGGGGTCGTCGGCGGCCTGGCCATGGCCGCGTGGGGCGGACCGCGGAACCGGGGCCGCGGCATGATGCTCGGCGTCCTCGGCATGTGCCTGGCGGCGCAGATCGGCACCTCCCTGGTCGGCGGCGTCGCCGGCTGGTGCGCGGCCCTGCTGGTCGGCGCGGTGCTCATGACGGTCGTCAACGCCTCGATGCAGTCGATCGTGCAGACCAAGGTGCCCCACGAGTGGCAGGGCCGGGTCTTCGGCGCGGTGATGTTCCTGTCGCAGATCTCCGGGCCGCTGGCCATGGCGTTCTCCGGGCCGCTCGCCGACGGCGTCTTCGAGCCGCAGGCCGCCGACGGTACCGGCGTCTTCGTCCTCCTCGGCCCCCTGTTCGGCGACGCCCCGGGCAGCGGCATGGCGGCGATGCTCTTTCTCGCGGGCGTCGCGGGCGTCGCCGTCGCGCTCTGGGGCCTGGCGAGCCGCTCGATCCGGGACATCGACGTACTGCTGCCGGATATCGACACCGACACCGACACCGACACCGACGCGCACGCCGACGGCGGGACCCAGCGCAAGGGCGGTGAGAAGGATGACGCGGTGCGTGCATGAGCTCTTCGAGGAGCAGGCGGCACGGACCCCCGACGCGACGGCCCTCGTGCATGAGGGCGAACGGCTGACGTACGGCGAACTCGACGCCCGCGCCGCCCGGTCGGCGGGCCTGCTCACGGCACGCGGCGTGCGCCGCGGCGACACCGTCGGTGTCTACCTGGAGCGCTCCGCGGAGCTGGTCGTCGCGGTCCTCGGCACGCTCAAGGCCGGTGCCGGGTACGTGCTGCTCGACCCCGGCTTCCCGGCCGGGCGGCTGCGCGGCATGGCGCGGGACGCGGGGATCGCGGCGGTGCTCGCGCGGCGCGGGGCGGAACCGGGGCCTTCGCGGTCCGGGGCCGTGCCCGTGGTGCACGTCGAGGACGCCGTCCACGCGCGGCCGTCGGCGCGCGGCGCGGTGCGGGTGGCGCCGGACGACGTGGCCTGCGTGATGTTCACCTCCGGCTCGACGGGGCGGCCGAAGGGCATCGTCGCACCGCACCGCGCCGTCACCGAGACGCTGACCGGCCAGGACTTCGCCTCCTTCGGGCCGGGCGCGGTGTGGCTCCAGTGCGCGCCCGTGTCGTGGGACGCGTTCGCCCTGGAACTATGGGGGCCGCTGCTGGGCGGCGGGACGTGCGTACTGCACCCGGGGCGGCGCCCCGACCCGGTCGTGATCGCGCGGCTCGTCGCCGCGCACGGGGTCACCTCCATGTATCTGTCCGGGTCCCTCTTCAACGTGATCGTCGACGAGTACCCGCGCGCCCTCACCGGGCTGCGCGAACTCGTCGTCGGCGGCGAGGCGTTGTCGCCCCCGCACGTGGCCCGCGCCCTGGAGCGCGCACCGGACCTGCGGCTCAGCAACGGCTACGGCCCCGTCGAATGCATGGTCTTCCTCACCGTCCACCGCGCCACCCCGGACGACGTGCGCGACGGACGCCCGGTGCCGATCGGCCGCCCGCTGGCCGGCAAACGGCTGTACGTCCTCGACGACCGCCTGCGGCCGGTCGCGGACGGAGTCACCGGCGAGCTGTACGCCGCCGGGGCGGGCCTCGCGCGCGGCTACTGCGACGCGTCGCTGACGGCGGAGCGGTTCGTCGCCGGACGGGGCGGTGACTCCGGCGGCCCCGACGACCCCTGTGACAGCGGTGACAGCGGTGGCGCGCGCATGTACCGCACCGGCGACCTGGCGCTCCGGCGCCCCGACGGCACCTTCGAGTACCGGGGCCGGGCCGACGACCAGGTGAAGATCCGCGGCTTCCGCGTGGAGCCGGGCGAGGTCGAGGCGGCTCTGACCCGCCACCCCGGAGTCGACCGCGCCGCGGTGGTGGCCACCACCGCGGCTCCGGACGGGGAGCGGCAGTTGGTGGCGTACGTGGTACCGGGGGCGGGAGCGGCATCGGCTCAACGTGGCCAGGAGGCCCACGGCAGCCAGGACACGCGGCCGCCGCAACCCGCCCTCACCGCGGCCGACTTGCGGTCCCACGCCGGGCGTGAGCTCGCCGACTTCCTTGTGCCTGCCGCCTTCGTGCTGCTGGACGCGCTTCCCCTGACGGCGAGCGGGAAGCTGGACCGGTCCGCGCTGCCGGCGCCCGTACCGGCGGCGCGCGGCGCGGCCGGCTCCGGGTGCGGGGCTTCGCGGGAGGCGGGCGACGGGCCGGGCGGGGAGACGGTCCGCTCGCTGTGCGAGCTGTTCGCCGAGGTGCTCGGGGCCGCCGCGGTCGGTGCGGACGACGACTTCTTCGCCCTGGGCGGGCACTCGCTGCTGGCCGCGCGCCTGCTCGGCCGGGTGCGCGCCCGGCTCGGCGCCGAGCTGGACCTCCGTACGCTCTTCGCGGCGGCCACCCCGGCCCGCCTGGCACCCCATGTCGACGAGGCCGCCACGTCACCCGTGGCGGCGCCCGCACCCCTGCCGTACGGGGACGCAGGGCCGCTTCCCGTCTCGCACGCCCAGCACCGCCTCTGGTTCCTCGACCGGCTCGGCGCGGGTGTCGCGTACAACCTGCCCATGCTGGTGCGGCTGCGCGGCACGGTCGACGCGGACGCCCTCGCCGACGCCCTCGGGGACGTCGTCACCCGGCACGAAGTGCTCCGTACCGTCTTCGACGAGGTGGACGGCGCTCCCG
>NZ_JAFEXF010000288.1 GCF_016905445.1 Streptomyces sp. G44 | reverse complement strand
AAGAGACGGCGGCGTGGGCGGCGCGCGGCCATGTCGTGGCCTGGGCGCAGCTGCCCGACGAGGACGGCGCGCGCGAGCCGTGGCCGACGGGCGGCGCGGCCCCGGTGCGCGAGGGCGGGCGGATCCTGCTCGGCCCGGCCGTCTTCGACACCCGGGGAAACCTGCTGTCCCTCGACGGCCGGGAGATCAGGGGCCTGCGTCTGGACGTGTGGCGGGCGCCCACCGACAACGACAACGGCATGCCCTGGCGCCCCGAGGCCCCGCCCGCCGCCCAGTGGCGCGCGCTCGGCCTCCACCGGATGCGGCACCGGGTCGACGCCGTCGAGCCGGGCGGCGACGCCCTGACCGTACGCACCCGGGTGGCGCCTGCGGCGAGCGACCTCGGCCTGCGGGTGGCGTACCGCTGGCAGTCCGACGGCAGCCGCCTGCTGCTGTCCCTGGACGTGGAGCCGGAGGGCGCCTGGACGGTGCCGCTGCCGCGCCTCGGGATCCGCTTCGGGCTGCCGGGCGCGGCCGGGCCGGTGCGGTGGTTCGGCGGCGGGCCCGGCGAGGCGTACCCCGACACCGCGGCGGCCTCCCTCGTCGGCGTCTGGGAGGCGGACCTCGACGCCCTGCACACCCCCTACGTCCGTCCGCAGGAGAACGGCGCCCGCCCCGGCCTGCGCTGGGCGGAGGTCGGCGGCCTGCGGATCGACTGCGCCGACGGTCCCTGGTTCACCGCCCGCCGCTGGACCACCGAACAGCTCGACGCCGCCCGGCACCGCACCGACCTCACCCCCGGCGACACGGTCTGGGTCAACCTGGACATCGGCCAGCACGGCATCGGCTCCGGGTCATGCGGCCCCGGCGTCCTGCCGCGGCATCAACTGCGCGCGGCGCCGGGGAGGCTGCGCGTCGCCTTCTCCACCGCCGCACCCCGGGGAGACGGAGCCGCCCGGCACTAGGGGCACGCCCGGCGCGGAACTGTTCGACTCCGTGTCCGATTCCTTCAAGACCCGTCACCGGTACGGCCCCTACGCTCGCGGCCATGAACAGCACACCCGCTTCCACACCGGCCCCCCGGTTCGATCTGATCGGCCTCGTCGTCTCCGACATGGCCGCCTCGCTCGCCTTCTACCGCCGCCTCGGCCTGGAGTTCGCCGCGGGCTCCGAGAGCGCGCCGCACGTCGAGGCGGCGCTCCCCGGCGGGCTGCGCGTCGCCTTCGACACGGAGGAGACCGTGCGGTCCTTCCACGAGGGATGGCGTCCGCCCACCGGCGGGGGACGGATCGGGCTCGCCTTCCACTGCGGGACGCCCGAGGGCGTCGAGGTGGCCTACGAGGAGCTGACGGCCGCCGGACACAAGAGCGAGCTGGCCCCCTTCGACGCGCCCTGGGGGCAGCGGTACGCCGTCGTGCTCGACCCGGACGGCAACGGCGTCGACCTCTTCGCGCCGCTGGGGGCCGCCCAGTAGCACGGTGAGCGGCGTGCCCGTCAGCTCCCGGACCTCCCGCGCCAGATGGGCCTGATCGGCGAAGCCCGCCTCGGCCGCGGTCGCCGCGTACGGCAGCCCGTCGCGGGCCAGTGCGAGCGCGCGCTGGAGCCGCAGCACGCGGGCGAGCGTCTTGGGGCCGTACCCGAAGGCGGGCAGCGAACGGCGGTGCAGCAGGCGGGCGCTGACGCCGAGGTCCGCCGCCGTCCGGGCGACCGTCCGGCGGGCGTCCAGGGATCGGACCACCGCCGTGAGGAACGGGTCGGGTGGCCCGGCGTCGGCGGCGCGCCCCAGGGCGAGGGCTTCCAGGGCGGCCACCGGGTCAGGTGCGCCGTCCACCCGCCCGACCAGGCGGCGCGCGGTCGCCGCGCCCCACAGGTCTGCCAACTCCACGCGCCGGTCGCGCACGTCGTGGGCCGGTGCGCCGAGGAGGGCGGGGGCGGTGCCGGGGCGGAAGCGGACGCCGACGTAGCGGCCGCCGGGCAAGGCGTCGGGGACGTGGGCGCGGGTGTCCGGACCCGCGACGAACAGTCGGCCCTCGGTCCACAGCAGGTCCATGCAGCCGTCGGGCAGCACGGGCCGGGCGTCGCCGGGCGCGCCGGTGACCGTGCGCGTCCACACGACCGCGCCGGCCAGCCGGGACGGCCGCTCCCGGTACGCCCCCTCGTCGCCGGTCCTGTGCGCCACGTACGGAAGGCTACGCCGGGCGGGTGCGGTGCTCCTGCGGGCTGATGCCATGGACCCGCCCGAACCGACGATCAGGACGAGGTCGACGAGCCGGTCGAGGACGACGTCCTGGCCCGGTTCGTCCTCGCTGATCTCGTCGGCGAGCGGGCAGGCGGTGGCGGAGGTCGCGGCGGCGGCCGGGCGGGGGGAGCCGCGACGGACGCGGCGCGGTGCTCTCCGGGGGTACGCGAAGTCCTGGGCCGGGAGCCCGGGGTCAGCGGTGTGACGCCACGGGCTCCGCGCTCCTCAGTCGCCGGAGGGGCTGTTCTCGTCCCCTCCGGTGCCGGTCCGCTTCGCGTGCGTCCGCAGGCGCGCCGTGACGTCGTCGGGCGGCAGGAAGCGGGACCACCGCTCGGGGAACTCGGAGGGCATCTCCGGGTCGTCGGGGTCGAGTCCCTCGCGCGCGGCGGCGGCGCGGGCGATGACCTCGGCGGCCTGGGCCTCCCTTATGCGGTCGTTGGCGGCGCGGGCCGCCGCCGTGGCGACGGACGGCCAGACGCGGTCGATCGCCGCGTTGACGGCCGCGCCCACGAGGACCGCGAAGGCCGAGACGCCGATCCACAGGAGCACGGCGACCGGCGCCGCCAGCGAGCCGTAGATGGTGGGGCCCTCCACCGTGCTGGTGAGGTAGATGCGGAGCAGGAAGCTGCCGAGCACCCACATGGCGAGCGCGATCAACGCGCCCGGCATGTCCTCGACCCACGGCGAGCGCACCGGTACCGACACGTGGTACAGCGTCGTCAGGAAGACGATGGAGAGGATGACGACGACCGGCCAGTAGAGGATCTGGACGACCGTCGTCGAGCCCGGCAGCAGCTTCACCACCGCGTCGGGGCCCGCCACCATCAGCGGCAGCGCGACCGAGCCGATGAGCAGCGCCACGATGAACAGGCCGAAGGCGAGGAGCCGCGTCTTGACGATGCCGCGCACGCCGTCGAGGCCGTACATCACGGTGATCGTGTCGATGAAGACGTTGACGGCCCGCGAGCCCGACCACAGGGCGAAGAGGAAGCCGATGGAGATGACGTCGGGGCGGCTGACCTTCATGACGTCTTCCAGTATCGGCTGCGCGATCTGGCTCACCCCCCGGTCGGACAGGACCGTGCGGGACGCCTCCAGGATGTTGTTCTCGACGCTGGCGATGGTGTTCGCGCCGGTCCACCGGTCGACGTAGGCGAGCAGCCCGATGAGGCTCAGGAGCAGCGGCGGCACGGAGAGCAGCGTGAAGAACGCCGCCTCGGCCGCGAGCCCCAGGATGCGGTACTCGATGCACGAGTTGACGGTGTCCTTGAGCAGCAGCCAGGCGGTCCTGCGCTTGGAGACGTCGCGGTACAGAGCGCGGGCCCGTTTCCAGCGTCCGGAGGGCCGCCCGGGTGTTTCATTTGCCTGGTGCACCTCCTTACCGTAGCGGCATGGCAGCCACCACCCACACAGTGACCAACCAGGCTCCGCCCCTGGTCGGATATGACGTATTCGCGTCCGACCGGGCCCTCGTGGAGGGCGTCGAGCGGCATCTGGACCCGGAGCTCCTCGATTCCGCCCGCGAGGACCTCTCGCTGCTCGGCCGCAGCGCCGGTTCCGCCCAGGCGCAGGAGTGGGGAGCACTCGCCAACGCGTACCCGCCCGTGCTGCGCACCCACGACCGGTACGGCAACCGGATCGACGAGGTCGACTTCCATCCGTCCTGGCACCGGCTGCTCGGCAAGGCGGTCGGCGGGGGCCTGACCACGGCCTGGTCGCGGCCCGGCGGGCATGTGCGGCGCGCGGCCGGGTTCCTGGTGTGGACGCAGGTCGAGGGCGGCCACGGCTGCCCGGTGTCGATGACGCACGCCGCCGTGCCCGCGCTGCGCGCCGATCCGGCGCTCGCCGCCGAGTGGGAGCCGCGCCTGACCTCCACCATCTACGACCAGGGGCTGCGCCCGGCGTCGCAGAAGGCGGGCGTCCTCTTCGGGATGGGCATGACGGAGAAGCAGGGCGGCAGCGACGTACGGGCCAACACGACGCGCGCGGCGGCTCTCTCGGAGGAGGGGACGTACGAGCTGAAGGGCCACAAGTGGTTCTGTTCGGCGCCCATGTCCGACGCCTTCCTGGTGCTGGCGCAGGCCGAGCAGGGGCTGACCTGCTTCCTCGTGCCGCGCGTCCTGGAGGACGGCACGCGCAACCCGTTCGCGATCCAGCGGCTCAAGGACAAGCTGGGCAACCGCTCCAACGCCTCCAGCGAGGTCGAGTTCGACGGGACGTGGGCGCGGCGGGTCGGTGAGGAGGGGCGCGGGGTGCGCACCATCATCGAGATGGTCGCGGCGACCCGCCTGGACTGTGTGCTGGGTTCGGCCGCGCTGATGCGGCAGGCCGTCGCGCAGGCGGTGCACCACGCCACGTACCGGGAGGCGTTCGGCGGCAAGCTGATCGACAAGCCGCTGATGCGCAACGTCCTGGCGGACCTGGCGCTGGAGTCGGAGGCGGCCACGACGCTGGCGCTGCGGCTGGCGGCGGCGTACGACGACGGGAGCGAGCAGGAGCGGGCGTTCCTGCGGCTCGCGGTGCCGGCCGCCAAGTACTGGGTGACCAAGCGGTGCACGCCGATGGTCGGCGAGGCCCTGGAGTGCCTGGGCGGCAACGGCTACGTCGAGGAGTCGGGGATGCCGCGGCTGCTGCGGGAGGCGCCGCTCAACTCCATCTGGGAGGGGTCGGGCAACGTCCAGGCCCTGGACGTCCTGCGGGCGCTCCAGCGTGAGCCGCAGGCCCTGAACGCGTTCCTCCAGGAGGTCGGCAGGGCCCGGGGCGCCGATCACCGGCTGGACGGCGCGATCAAGGGGCTGCTGACCGAACTGGCCGACCTGGAGGGCATCGAGGCGCGGGCCCGGCGGCTCGTGGAGCGCATGGCGCTGGTGCTCCAGGGGTCGCTGCTTGTGCGGTACGCGCCCGCGGAGGTGGCCGACGCGTTCTGCGCCTCACGGCTCGGCGGGGACTGGGGCGCGGCGTTCGGCACGCTGCCGCACAGCCTGGATCTGGCCACGGTGGTGGAGAGGGCCGCTCCGCGGTCCTGAACGCTGACACGGGGGTGGTGCCGCGCCGACACGGCACCACCCCCGCACTTCAGGCCCCTTGCGGGAGCGTGAACACCGCACGGGCGGTGTGGTGACCAGATTCAGTCACCGCACAGCCGTTCGCGAGAGTTGCATGAGGTTGCAACGTGGACGGCGCCCGACGCCACTTGATTCATCGTCGAACCATCACCTCGGGCGGCGCACTCAGGGCACGATGAGGGGGTGCCTCGTACGCACTGGTCTGGCCGGAAAGGACCCAGTGGTGATGAACGCCCCCTCGACGATCGATCTCGCGCGGATCTCCGCCATGGATCTCACGCACGCCGCGCGGCTCCTGAAGGGGGTGCGGGACGCGACGCTCTCCGGGCAGCGCCCGCGCGTCATGCCGCGGCCGGTGATCAGCGAGTCCTGGGGGCGCATGCTGACGGTCGGGGTCGACCCGGACCGCGACGTCCGCTCCCGGCTGCTCGGCGAGGAGGAACTGGAGGAGCGCCGCCGCGCCTCGCCCCTGCTGCCGATCCTGCCGGTGCTGCGCGAGGCCCTGGTCACGGTGGCGGACGCCGCGCAGCACATCATGGTCGTCTGCGACGCCGACGGCAGGGTGCTGTGGCGTGAGGGCAGCTCGGGGGTGCTGCGCAAGGCGGACTCGCTCGGCTTTGAACCGGGCGCGGACTGGAGCGAGAGCGTCGTCGGCACGAACGGCGTCGGCACCCCGCTGGTGGTGCGCCGCCCGGTGCAGGTCTTCTCCGCGGAGCACTTCGTGCGGACCCACCACCCCTGGACGTGCACGGGCGCGCCGGTGACCGACCCGCGGGACGGCACGCTGCTGGGTGTCGTCGACGTCAGCGGCCCGCTGCGGACCATGCATCCGGCGACGCTGGCCCTGGTCGACTCGGTGGCCAAGCTCGCCGAGGCCCGACTGCGCGAGCGGCACGTGAGAGCGCTGGAGCGGCTGCGCGCGGTGGCCGCCCCGGTCCTCGCGCGCCTGGCGGGCCGGGCCGTCGCGGTGGACGCGCACGGCTGGACCGCCGCGGTGACGGGCATGCCCGCGGCGGACCGGCTGCGGCTGCCCAAGTCACTCGCGGCGGGCCGCGGCCGGCTGCCCTCCCCTGGCACCTGCCGGGTGGAGCCGCTGCCCCGCGGCTGGGCGCCGCGGCCCGGGGGTCCGCCAGCGGCCCCCCCGCCGCCGCCCCCGACCCGGGGCGTGGCGGACGCGGGCCGGGCGCCGCCGGGGACCCCCCGCGCGGGCGGCCGGGGGCGCCGGCCGG
>NZ_JAFEXF010000287.1 GCF_016905445.1 Streptomyces sp. G44 | reverse complement strand
GGTCCGCACGGGCCGCGGCGCCTCTCGGGCCCGGCTCCCCGCGTGTGGCGCCGGGGCCTCCTCCTCGGCCTTCCGCCCGCTCCCACTGGTCACACCGATGTCCCTTGGCACAGCCATCTCCTCAGCCGGTTCCTGTGGTCTGTCGTGTGATTCCGCGGACGGAGGCCCGCATACCGGGACCTTCCTCACTCATGGCAGGGACCAAGGACACCTCCTGCCGGAACCAAGGGCCGCGGCCGGGAACGCGGGCGGGATCCGGGCCCCGGTGTGAGACTGCCTGTGAGGTGGTGATCACAGATGTCGACGCAGCCCAGGGTGCCCGGCCCCGGAGAGCAGCTACTCGAACAACTGCTCGCCGCGGCGCATGCGGCGACTCCCATGGAGCTGCCCGCCCTGGTGCAGCAGTTCGCCGACGCCTCGGGGCTCGACCGGATCGACGTCTACCTGGTGGACCTCCAGCAGCGGAACCTGGTGCCGCTGGCCGAGGGGCCGCCGCAGCTCAACGTGGACGCGACCGTCGCCGGTTCGGCCTACCGGGCCCATGAGCTGCGCCTGGAGGAGCTGCCCCACGGCCGGATCACGACCTGGCTGCCGCTGATCGACGGCGTCGAGCGCCTCGGCGTCGTCGGCGCCACGGCCTCGGCCGTCGACGGGGCGCTGCTGCGGCGCTGCCGCACGCTCGCCTCCATCCTGGCCATGGTGATCACCTCGAAGCGCGCGTCCAGCGACACGTTCGCGCGCCTGACGCGGTCCGAGACCATGCGGCTGCCCGCCGAGATGCTCCGGGCGTTCCTGCCGCCCCGCACCATCGGCAACTCCACCGTCATCTCGACCGCCGTCCTCGAACCCGCCTACGACATCGGCGGCGACGTCTTCGACCACTCCCTGACCGCCTCCACCCTGCACGTGAGCATCCTCGACGCCATGGGCCACAACCTGTTGTCCGGTCTGACGACGGCCGTGGCCATGGCAGGCTGCCGCAACGCCCGCCGGGCCAAGGTCGAGCTGCCGGACCTGGTCGACAACGTCCAGGACGCGCTGGCGCAGTGGCTGCCGGAGCAGTTCTGCACGGGGATCCTGGCCCAGCTGGACCTGGCGGGAGGGGTCCTGCGGTGGTGCAACTGCGGCCATCCGCCGCCCCTGCTCATCCGTGACCACCGCGTCCTCGACCGCGCCCTGGAGCGGCCCCCGCAGCCGCCCCTCGGGACGCCCGCCGCGCTGGCCGACGTCACGTGGGAGGTGCACGAGGAGACGCTCCAGCCGGGCGACCGCGTGCTGATGTACACCGACGGCGTGACGGAGCTGCGCACGGGCGGCGGCGCCGAATTCGGCCTGGAGCGGTTCACCGACAGCATCATCCGCGCCACGGCCGCGGGCGAGTCGGCTCCCGAGGCGCTGCGCCAGCTCATCCACTCCATCCTGGACCGGCAGGACAACCAGCTGCGCGACGACGCGACGCTGCTGCTGCTGGAATGGCTGCCGCCGGAGGCCCGGTGACCTGTCGCCGCACCGGCCGCGGCCACGTTCCGCGTGCCGGAACGTGTGTTCTGGATCAGGGTGGATACACGGCAGGGCGACGGCACCGCCGCGCGTGAAGGAGTGCGAACACCATGGATGACGAAGGCGTCATGGGCGACGAGGTCTACCAGCCCGATGCGGACGAGATCCGTGAGGACGCGGGCATTCTCGACGCCGAGGACACGCTCAGCGACCGCGCGTCGGACCCCTACGACGAGGGCTGGTCGCCTCCGGAACGGCCCCTCGGGGTCAACCACACCGGGACCACCGCCGAGGAACAGCGCGAGGGCGAGAGTCTGGACGAACGGCTCTCCGAGGAAGTGCCCGACCCGGCGCTCCAGGTCCCCGGGCCGGCCGAGTACGACGACGGCATCGGCGACACGGTGGGCACCGACGGCGAGCCGCTCGACGAGGCGGAGGTGGGGGACGTCCGCGCCGGGCGCCTGTTCGTCCCGGACGAGGGCGCCGTCGAGGACCCCGAGGACGTCGCCGCGCAGGACATGTTCGGTGAGGACATGGGCGTCGACGGCGGGGCGGCCTCCGCCGAGGAGGCGGCGGTGCACGTCCTCTCCGACTTCGGGGAGTCGGACAGCTGACCGGCCGTCGCCCACGCGGCGGTCACCGGGAGGGACGCATGTCGATCCGGTCGAATCGGGATGACTTGTCATAACTTATGGCAGATCCCGTTCCTCTCGCTCCCCTCCCCTGGAGATCGCATGAATCCTGCCCTGACGCGTGCCGTCACTCTCGGCGCCGGCCTGCTGCTGGTGACCTCACCGCTCGCCGCGGCGTCCGCGCTCGCGAGCCCCTCCGACACCCCGCCGGGCCCGGTCACGAAGGCGGCGCCACGGGCCACGCTCAGCGCGAAGGCCACGGCGGGTTCCACCAGGGCGTGGCAGCAGTTCCGTGTCCACGGAGCCTCCACGCACCTGCGCGCGGGGACGCGCGTGACCCTGCAACAGCTCCAGCACAAGAAGTGGGTCCGCCTGCCCGCCCAGATGAACACCAGCCGCGCCCACACGTACAACCTGCGCGTCAAGCTGGGCCTCAAGGGCGCCAACAAGCTGCGCGTCGTCGGCGGCGGCGCCGTCTCCAACGTCGTGCGGATCAACGTACGCTGACGCTCCATCAGGGACGGCGACCGCCTGCCGTCACTCCGGCCGCAGCCACACCGTGGCGAGCGGCGGAAGGGTGACGCGCAGGCGGGCCGGACGGCCGTGGGCGCCCTCCGACTCGGGCTTCAGCGGGTCGGCGTTGCGGATGCCCCCGCCTCCGTAGCGGGCCGCGTCGGTGTTGAGGACCTCCTGCCAGGCATGCGGCTCCTCCGGGACACCGAGGACGTAGTCGCGGCGCACCACCGGGGAGAAGTTGCACACCGCCAGGAGGGGGCTGCCGTCCTCGGCGTGGCGCAGGAACGCCAGGACGTTGTCCTGGGCCGCGTCCGTCACGATCCACGAGAACCCGGCCGGTGACGTGTCCTGCTCCCACAGGGCGGGCGTGGCCCGGTAGTGGTGGTTGAGGTCCCGCACCAGCAGCTGTACGCCGTGGTGGTCCGGCCGCGCGGGATAGGCGGGGTCCAGGAGGCCCCAGTCCAGGCCCCTTTCCTGGGACCACTCGGCGCCCTGCGCGAACTCCTGCCCCATGAAGAGGAGTTGCTTGCCGGGGTGGGCCCACATGAAGCCGAGGTAGGCGCGGTGGTTGGCCCGCCGCTGCCACCAGTCGCCGGGCATCTTGGAGACGAGCGACTGCTTTCCGTGCACCACTTCGTCGTGCGACAGGGGCAGGACGTAGTTCTCGCTGTACGCGTACACCATCGAGAACGTCATCTCGTTGTGGTGGTACTCCCGGTACACCGGGTCACGGCTGATGTACTCCAGCGAATCGTGCGACCAGCCCATGTTCCACTTCAGGCCGAAGCCGAGGCCGCCGAAGCCGTCGGGGCCGGTGTGGTGGGTGGCCCGCGTGACGCCGTTCCAGGCCGTGGACTCCTCGGCGATGGTGACGACGCCGGGGTTGCGGCGGTAGACGGTGGCGTTCATCTCCTGGAGGAACGCCACCGCGTCCAGGTTCTCCCGGCCGCCGGACTCGTTGGCGGCCCACTGGCCCTCTTCCCGGGAGTAGTCGAGGTAGAGCATGGACGCCACGGCGTCCACCCGCAGCCCGTCGACGTGGAACTCCTCGCACCAGTAACTGGCGTTCGCGACAAGGAAGTTGCGCACTTCCTTGCGCCCGTAGTCGAAGATGAGAGTGCCCCAGTCGGGGTGTTCGGCGCGCCGGCGGTCCTGCGGCTCGTACAGGTGCTCCCCGTCGAACGCGGCGAGCGCCCAGTCGTCCTTGGGAAAATGGGCGGGCACCCAGTCCAGGATGACGCCGACGCCCGCCTGGTGCAGCGTGTCGACCAGGTACCGGAAGTCGTCCGGTGTCCCCATGCGGGACGTCGGGGCGTAGAAGCCGGTGACCTGGTAGCCCCAGGAGCCGCTGAAGGGATGCTCGGCCACCGGCATGAACTCGACATGGGTGAAGCCCGTCTCCGTGACGTACTTCGTGAGCTGCTCGGCGAGTTGACGATAAGTCAGTCCCGGTCGCCAAGAGGCGAGGTGGACCTCGTACACCGAGAAGGGGGTGCGGGTCACCGGGCGCGCGGCGCGCCGCGCCATCCACGCGTCGTCGCCCCACGTGTACGACGACCGGGTGACCACCGAGGCGGTGTTCGGCGGGACTTCGGCGCGGCGGGCCATCGGGTCCGCCCGCAGCGTGTGCGTGCCGTCGGCGCGGGCGATGTCGAACTTGTACAGGGTCCCTTCGGCGAGCCCGGGGACGAACAGCTCCCACACCCCGGTCGAGCCGAGCGAGCGCATGGGGTGGGCGGAGCCGTCCCAGCAGGAGAAGTCCCCGCAGACCCGCACGCCCCGCGCGTTGGGCGCCCACACGGTGAACCGGGTGCCGGACACCCCCTGGTGGGTCATGGGGTGCGCGCCCAGCGCCGTCCACAGCTCCTCGTGCCGGCCCTCGCCGATCAGGTGGAGATCGAGTTCGCCGAGCGCGGGCAGGAAGCGGTAGGGGTCCTCGTACTCGTGCTCGGCACCCTGGCCTTCGTAGGTGACGCGCAGCCGGTACGCGGGGATCGCGTCGAGCGGCAGGACACCGGAGAACAGACCGTCGCCCAGGTCGTTCAGGGGCACCTCCCCCTCCTCGGTGAGGAGGGTCACCGCCAGGGCGTACGGGCGCAGGGCGCGGAAGGCGATGCCGCCGGGCACCGGGTGCGCGCCCAGCAGCGCGTGCGGGTCGTGGTGGGTGCCCGACAGCAGGCGCCGGCGGTCCTCCGCGTCGAGCGGGGCCGCGGGGACGCGGCCGGTGCCGGTCGCGTGCGCGGGAGCGGGCGTTGCGGTGGTGTCCACTGTTTCAGCTCTCCTCTGCGAGGCGGGCGATCGCCGCCATGGGGACGGCCAGCCAGTCGGGGCGGTGCCGGGCCTCGTAGAGCGCCTCGTACACCGCTCGGTCCGTCTCGTAGGCCCGCAGCAGCTCGGGTTCCGCGCGGGGGTCCCAGGTCGACTCGGCGGCGTATCCGGCGCAGTAGGCCTCTCGGCACCGCCGCACCCATGCGGCGCGCCACGGGGGCCGGGAGTGGGCCGCGTAGTCGAAGGAACGGAGCATTCCGGCGATGTCGCGTATGGGTGCCTGGACGCGTCGGCGCTCGTCGAGGGGCCGGGCCGGTTCGCCTTCGAAGTCGATGATGAACCAGCGGTCCTTCGCCCTGAGCACCTGTCCGAGGTGCAGGTCGCCGTGGATGCGCTGGGCCGGGCGGCCCTGGCCGCGGGCCGCGACGGCGGCGTACGCGGCCTTCAGGCGCGACACGTACGGCACGAGTTCCGGCATCTGGCGGGCCGCGGTCTCCAGGCGCCCGGTCATGGCGGCGGCGAGCCGGCCGCAGTCATAGGGGTCCGGTGGTCCCGACCCGAAGGCCCGGGCGAGGGCGAGGTGCACCTCGGCGGTGGCGCGCCCCAGTTCGTAGGACTCGTCGGAGAATGCCCCGCCCCGGGTGAGGGTCTGGAGTGCCAGGGTCCAGCCGTCCGTCGCCTCGGGCAGGAACGGCTGGAGGACGCCGAGGGTCGCCTTGTGCGGCTCGGTGGTCCAGAACCAGGCCACGGGGGCGGGTACGCGGGCGCAGTCGCCGCGGGCGAGGGCCCACGGCACCTCCAGGTCCGGGTTGATGCCGTACTGGACGCGGCGGAACAGCTTGAGGATGAAGGAATCGCCGTACACCAACGAGGTGTTGGACTGCTCTCCGTCGAGCAGGCGGGGCGGCAGGCCTTCGGGCACGACGGTCCGCGCGTCCCGTTCGAAGCGCAGGGGGCCCATCTCGCCCGGCGTGCGCAGGCGTTCGAGGAGCAGCCCCGCCGACCAGGGGTCGAGGAGGGCGTCGTACACGGTGAGGCCCGCGAGCGGTCCCGCGTCCGGGCGGCCGACGACGGCGTGGTGGAGCCGGGGCGGCAGGTGTTCGCGGACGCCGAGAATCAGTTGGTAGCAGTCCTCGGGCGGTCCCGCGGGGCCCGAGCGGATCAGCAGGTGCAGGCAGCCGGGGTGCAGCTCGGTCATGGAGAGCACGGCCAGGTCCGTGACGGGGCGGCCCTTGCCCGCGAACCAGCGCTGCCGGGGCAGCCATTCACGGAGGAGCCCCGCCAACGAGGTCAGCAGCCGAGGAGGGCTGAGGCTGCCGGGCGACTGTGATGCGGTCTTCAGCATGCGACACGTCCCTTCAAAGGCGCACCGCGGGTGCGGCCGGACGTCGTGGCTGTTCGGTCAGGCGGAACCAGTAGAAGCCGTGGCCGGCCAGCGTGAGGAGGTAGGGCAGTTCACCGATGGCCGGGAAGCGCACACCGCCGATCAGCTCGACCGGGTGGCGTCCGTCGTAGGCCCGCAGGTTCAGCTCGGTGGGCTGCGCGAAGCGGGAGAAGTTGTGCACGCACAGGGCCAGGTCGTCCCCGTACTCGCGGAGGAAGGCGAGGACGGCGGGGTTGGAGGAGGAGAGTTCGGTGTAGGTGCCGAGGCCGAAGGCGGGGTTCTGCTTGCGGATCTCGATCATCCTGCGGGTCCAGTGCAGGAGGGAGGAGGGCGAGGACATGGAGGCCTCGACGTTGGTGACCTGGTAGCCG
>NZ_JAFEXF010000286.1 GCF_016905445.1 Streptomyces sp. G44 | reverse complement strand
GCCTTCGGGGGCGGGCGTGGCGGCCGGGGCGGGCAGCGGGTACTCGTCCGGTTCCGTCAGCTCCGTGCCCGCCGAGTCGGTGCCCGGCAGGTCGGTGGGCAGATGGGTGGGCGCCGGGGTGTCGGAGCTGTCCACCTCTTGGGCGACGGGCCACTGCGAGGGCTGACCCGCCGCACCCGCAGCGCCCGCAGCGCCCGCCGCACCCGCCGCACCGTTGGGCGAGGTGGCGGGGCGGGCCGGCACCGCCGACAGGTCGTACCCGCACGCACCACAGAACAGATCACCCGACTCCAGCGGCTCCTCGCAGCTGGGGCAGGCAGACAGTTGGGGCATCTGCGACATCACTCACACCCACGTCCGGGGGCGGAAACGGTTGGCCCGCTCCACCAGTTCGATCCTCTCCTCGCCACCCTGTGCGAGCCGGGCCAGTGTCCGGTACGAACGCTCCAGGCCGAACCGGAGACCGCGCTCGTCCAGATCACTGCCGAGCAGCACGGTCCGCGTTCCGGTGGTGGCCGGTGGCGCGGATGCGTGGCCAGAGTGCCTACCGGAGAGTACCCAGTCGAGGGCCGTCCCCAGTACCTCGGTCGCCAGGCGCTCCCTGCGCACCGCGTCCAGACCGAAGCCCGCGAGCGCCTCGGTCTGCCCCGCCGCCGCCGTCAGGTCGTCCAGGAACGCCGGGCCGGGCAGGCTGTTCTGACCCTCCATCCGCCGGCGGAGACGGGCCCGCACCGCCGCCACCCGGGCCGCGGTGTAGTGGATGGACGACTCCGGCACCGACTCCAGGGTGCGCACCGCGCCCGCCCTGTCGTCGGCCGCGAGCTGCACCCGCGCCAGCCCGAAGGCCGCGCTCACATGGCTCGGGTCGGTGGCCCACACCAGGCGGTAGTACTCGGCGGCGTTGTCCAGCTGACCGAGGACCTCCGCACACACGCCGAGCGCCAGCTTCGGCGCGGTCTCGCCGGGGAACGCGTCGTAGACCGCGTCGAAGGAGAGCGCGGCGCTCTCGAAGTCGCCGGTGGCCAGGGCCACGACACCCCGGTACCAGACCACCCGCCAGTCGTCCGGGTGACGCCGCTCCAGGTCGGCGAGGGCCTCGGCGGCGGGGCCGGACTCCCCCATGGCGAGCCGGGCGCGCAGACCGCGCAGCCGGAGCTCGACGGAGTCGGCGGGCGCCGCCCGGAGCGCGGCGATCAGCTCGGCGGGCGCGGAGGCCATGAGCCCGGCGAGGAAGCCCGCGTTCGGATCGGCCGGATCGACGCGCGGCACCGGCAGCGCGAGCGCGGTCGCCGCGGCGTCCAGCGGTCGCACGATCGCCGTCACCGGGGGCGCGGGCGGCAGTTCACGGCGGGCACCCGACCCCGCCGGGACGAGCGGACGCACCCCGAGGCGCGACACCTCGCCGGGCAGCTCCGCGAACAGCTCCGTGTCCGTGACCTTCACCTCGGGCCCGAAGAGCGTGGAGAGGGCGGGGCGCGGCCTGCCCGTCTGGAGCGCCACGACCTCCCGCAGCACGCCCGTGAGCTGCTCGGCCATCTCCTGCGCGGAGGCGAACCTGCGGGCCGGGTCGGGGTCGGTGGCGCGCACCAGGAGGCGGTAGAACGACTCGTACCTGCGGAAGACCTCGATGTTGTCGGGGTCGGGCAGGGAGTCCGCGAACACGTTCGTGTAGCCCTGGAAGTCGAAGGTCAGCACGGCGAGGGTGCGCGCGACCGTGTAGAGGTCGGAGGCGACCGAGGGCCCCACCTCGGCGACTTCGGGGGCCTGGTAGCCGACCGTGCCGTAGATCGCGGACTCGTCGTCGTCCATCCTGCGGACGGCGCCCATGTCGATGACCTTGAGCTGGCCCTCGGTCTGGATGGCGTTGTCGACCTTGAAGTCGCAGTACAGGAGATTGCGGCTGTGCAGGTGCCCGAGCGCTTCCAGGGCCTCGATGCCGTACGCGCACGCCTGCTCGACCGGCAGCGGATCGCGCCTGCCGTCCGGTGCGCGGCGGTCGTTGGCGATCTCCTTCAGGGACTTGCCGCCCACGTACTCCATGACGATGTAGCCGTCCATGGAGCCGGTGCGCTGGTCGAGGTGCTCGACGAAGTTGTAGATCCGCACGATGTTGGCGTGCTCGATCTCGGCGAGGAAGCGCCGCTCGGAGATCGCGGCGGCCATCGCGTCCTGGTCGCCCGTGTCGAGCAGGCCCTTGAGGACCACCCAGCGGTCGGAGACCGCCCGGTCGACGGCGAGGTAGACCCAGCCGAGACCGCCGTGCGCCAGGCAGCCCACGACCTCGTACTGACCGTGCACGATGTCGCCGGGGTTCAGCTTCGGCACGAACGAGTAGGGGTGGCCGCACTTGGTGCAGAACCCCTCGGTGCGGCCCGGCCGGTCCCCGCGCGCGCGGCCCACCGGCGCCCCGCAGTCCGAGCGCGAGCAGAACCGCTTGCGCTCGGGCACCTCGGGGTTCGGCTGCACCGCGCCGCGCGGATCGGGCCGCGGCACGTCCGGCACGGTGACCAGCCCCACGCCGAGGCGCCCGCGCCCCGACGAACCCGACGTCGAGCCCGAGCTGCGCACCGACACCGAACGCGACGTCGAAGCACCCGGCAGGGAGCGGGAGAGCCGCCCCGAGACCGACCGGCGCGAGGACTGCGACCGTGACGAGCGGGACGAGCGGGAGGACGAGCGGGTGCTCGAACTGCCCGAGCCACGCGACCCCTTGCCGACGCCCGTGATGCCCGTCGGCGACGAACTCACCCCGCCGTCCCCAAGCTCTCGGCCGCGCTCCAGCAGGGGAGGCCCCACTGGCGCGACGACCGGGGCGAGACCGCACGTGTCGCAGTACAGCTCGCCGCCGCCGACATCCTCGTACGACCCCGTGCAGCCGGGCCGCTGACACTGCCGCTGGCTCACGCTTCCCCCCTCCGGTCGGCGGGCCCGCCCTGCTGCGGGACCCTCGGCGCGAGCACCTCGGCGACCGCCTGCTGATAGCGCAGCACCGCCTGCTCGGCCACGCGCAGATCGCAGGGCGCGCTCCACAGCATCCGGCGCGCCGCGTCGTACCGCTCGACGAGGAGCGGGTCCTCGGCGTGGCCGAGCCGGGCCACCTTCGCCTTGTACGCGTCCAGCCGGCCGCGCAGCTCCGCGCGGACCGCGAGCGGAGCCGTGACGGCGGTCAGCGACTCGCGGGCGCGCAGCAGTTCGTCCTCGGCCTTCTCCTCCAGGGACTCCAGGAGCGGGGAGAGGCGGTGCCACTGGGCGTTCCTGCGGTAGTCCGAGGCCATCGCCAGCTGCTCCTGGAGCGCGGTCGGCGGGCCGCTGACCGCGGGCACCTCGGAGGCGGCGATCTTGGCGAGGACCTCGCCGCGGGCGCTGCGGGCCTCCGCGAGGGTGCGGTCGGCGCGGGAGAGCACGTCCCGCAGCCTGCCGAGGCGGGCCTCCGCGTCCTGGCGGACGGTGAGCACCGCCTCGATCTCGCGGCGCACCTCCTCCAGGGCGCGCGCCTCACGGTCGTAGCGGTCGGTGTGCGGCCGGCCGCCGCCGGGCGCCGAACTGCCCTGCGCCCGCTGCCAGAAGGCGAGCGGGTCACTGATCACCTGCTCGCGCAGGGCGGTCAGGGCGCGCGTGATGCGCTCCAGGTCGTCGCCCGCGGGATGCTCCCCGGGGCGTACGCCGACGGAGTGCGCGAGGTGGCGGGTGCGGGCCAGCTCGGCGGCGAGCAGGTCGATGCGGGCGGGCAGCGCCGACCAGACGGCGTCGGCGGCGACGACCATGTCGAGGGAGTGCGCGTACAGGTCGTTCATCCGGGCCACCAGCTCTTCGAGCGTGAACCGCTCGGTGAGCCTGGCGGGGCCGGTGACCGACGGGGCGGGGCCGGACTCGGAGCCGCCCGCGACGGTCACCGACTCGCCGCGCAGCAGGTCCGTCAGCTCGGCCAGGTCGTCACGGCTGGGCCAGCGCCTGCGGGCCCGCAGGTCGTGCGCGGCGCGCAGGGCGCCGGCGTAGGCGTCGAAGTAGGTCCAGAGCAGGGTGATCCGGCGCTCGGTGGCGGCCCAGCGCTCCTGGGTGACGCCGGTGAGCGCGGCCCCTTCGAGGAGACGGCGTCCCGCGTGGTCCTGGAGGGCGAGCAGCGAGGTCTCGATCGCCTCGTGCTCGGCGTCGAGCCGCGCCAGCGCACGGTCCACCTCGTCCCGGTCCATCACCGGACCAGGGGGTCCCGTGACGCTCATCGATCACCTCTCCGCTCTGCGTCGCCGTCACACTCGGAATTCTTCAGCACTCTTCAGTACTCTTCAGCACTCTTCAGCGCTTTCGGAACACGCCAGTCGTATCAGGTCGGTTGTCCGCTTCGGGCGGTCGCGGCCGCCCCGCCGCGGGTCAGTCGCGGTATGCGGCCCGCGGGGGGCCCGACACCTCGCCGAGACCGCCCTTGAGCCACTTGTCGTAGGACTTCTGCCAGCCGTCCGCACGGTCCTCGCGGTACTCCTGGAGCACCTTGTTGACCCGGCGGACCAGGTCGTCCGATCCCTTCTTCATCGCCACGCCGTAGTGCTCGGTGGTGAAGGGCTCCTTGCCCTTGAGCTCGACCGTCGGGTCCTGCGCGGCCTGGCTCGCGGCGAGCGCGCTGTCGGTCACCACGGCGTCCACCTCACCGAGCTGGAGCCGCACCAGGCAGTCGAGCTGGTTGGGCACCGTGGTGGAGATATCGGCACCGAAGCTCTTCTTCTCAAGCTCCTCCAGGGCGATGGAGCCCTTCGCCGAACAGACCTTCTTGCCCTTGAGGGTGTCGTTGTAGCCCGTGATGCCGGACTTCTTGGGGGCGAGGACCTGCTGGCCCGTCTCGAAGTAGCCCGTGGAGAAGTCGACGTCCTCCAGGCGCTCGCAGTTGACGGTCATGGTGCGCACCACCATGTCGACCTGCCCGCTCTGGAGGGCCGGGATGCGCTGGTTGGTCGGGATGGCGCGGAACACCACGGCGTCGCGGTCGCCGAAGATCTCCTCGGCGATCTCGCGTGCCAGGTCGATGTCGAAGCCTTCGAGGGCGCCGCCCCGCTTGTTCGGGTCGCGGTAGCCCCAGCGGTAGCTGTTCTGGTCGACGCCGACGACGAGCTTCTTGACCGCGCGGTTCTTGATGGCGTCGATCGTCGGGCCGTCCTTGCCCGAGGGGCGCGGGCTCCGGTCGTTGCAGTCGTCGGCGTCCGCCCGCGCGGCCACGGTGACACCGGAGCGGCCGTCGGCGGGCCGCGCGTGCGCGTCGCCGGCCTTGTGCGGGAGGGCCAGGACGAGCGCTCCCGTGAGGGCGCACGCGGCCCCCATCGCGCCGACTCCGCCCCAGCCGCGCAGCCTGGCCGTGCCACGTCGTGTACGCATCGTCTGCGCGCCCCCTTCCACCTCTGACCCCATCACCGGTACTCCGAAAGCCTGCGGCCTATGCCGAGCACGGCGCCCGCCGCGCCGAGGACCGCGAGGACGGCGGCGCCGGCCGGCAGCCCCGTCATGGCGTCTCTGCCGTCCTCGGCGGCCTGCTTGAACTCGCGCTGTTCGTACGCGAGGGCGCGGTCCAGGGCCGCGTCCACGTTGTCGAAGCACTCGCCGGTCGGTTCGGCGCCCCGACCGTCCTTGGCGCCTATGACCTTGTCGAGCGCTCCTTGGTAGTCACCGGAGTCGTCGCGGGAGCGGGCCTCCTTGTGACGGTCCTGCCAGACGCTCACATTCTTCACGGCCGTGCGGACGGGATTCGCGCCGGGCGTGCCCTCGGCGAGTTCGGCCGCCTCGCCGAGCAGTCCGCTGTCGCCGTCGCCGAGCCGCTTCATCTGCGCGCGGTAGGAGACGTCGAACTTGTCCTCGGTCTCGCCCGCCACCTCGGTGGTCTCCGCGCCCCGGCTCACCAGCGTGAGGTTCTCGTCGCCCCGCGCCTTCAGGGAGCTGATGCGGGCGTCGTTGAGGACGTTCAGGGACCGCACGCCGTGGTCGTACGAGTCGTCGAGCCCCGAACGGGCGACGGTGTGGCCCACCACCAGCCAGAGCAGTACGACGGTGGCGGCGGCGGTCGCGGCGAGCAGGCCGTGGTTGAACACCCGGTTGGTGCGGCGGTAGTTCCGGCGCTGCGCCCAGACGAGGGCGGCCAGCGCGAGGACGCCGAGGGCGACGGCGAACCAGGGGTACGGCTTCGCGTCGTCGTAGTCGGAGGCCAGGCGGGTGTTCTCCGCCTGGTAGAGCTTCTCGGCGGCCGGGAGCATCCGCGTCTGCATCGTGGCGTTGGCGTAGCGCAGATAGGCGCCGCCGAGCGGCAGGCCCTGGCGGTTGTTGGCGCGGGCGCGCTCGATCAGGCCGGTGTACTGGGGCAGGAGCTGGTTCAGCCTGCGGACGGCCGTGGCGGAGGAGGAGTCCGAGCCCGCGGCGGCCGCGGCGGTCGCCAGCTTCTTCGAGGCCCGCGTGATGTCGCGCTCGTACCGCTCGCGGACGGCGGGCGGTTCCTGGCCTCCCGCCAGGAAGCCGCTGGACGCCGCGGTGTTGGCGTCCGCCAGGGAGCGGTAGATGGCCGCGGCGTCCGCGCTCAGCGGCTGGCTGCGGCGCAGCACGTCGTCCGCGGCGGTGGCACGCTCCGTCATCTGCCAGGTGGTGACCGCGCCGAACGCCACGACGAGGAGGGCGAGGACGGCGCCGATGACGCGCAGCCTGCCCGGCTCGGTGGTCGCGGCGGCGCGCCGCCCGCTCCCGTCCCCGGGCCCGGCCTCCCCTTCTACGACGTCTACGGCGCCCGCGGGCGGTCCCCGCG
>NZ_JAFEXF010000285.1 GCF_016905445.1 Streptomyces sp. G44 | reverse complement strand
GTGGGCGCCGGGGCGGCCGAGGGATCCGTGACCGTGCAGCCCGCGCCGGCGGCGATGCCGAGTGCCGCGGCGGCGCGGAGCACCATCCGGCGCCCGGGAGTCAGCTGATCGTCTTTCATGACTAATCCGTCGCACGGCGGAAGGTCCGCGCGGGACAACAACACCGGGAGGGCCCCCGAAAGCACCCGATCAGACGCGGCGGACCAGGGGGAAGGGCAGCGTCTCCCGGATGGTCAGGCCGGTGAGGAACATGACGAGCCGGTCCACGCCGATGCCGAGCCCACCGGTGGGCGGCATCGCGTACTCCAGGGCGTCGAGGAAGTCCTCGTCGAGCTCCATGGCCTCGGGATCTCCCCCGGCGGCGCGGAGCGACTGCGCGGTGAGGCGGCGGCGCTGCTCCACGGGGTCGGTCAACTCCGAGTAGGCGGTGCCGAGTTCGGTGCCGAAGGCGACGAGGTCCCAGCGTTCGGCGAGGCGCGGGTCGCTCCGGTGCTGCCGGGTGAGCGGGGAGACGTCGGTCGGGAAGTCCTTGTAGAAGGTGGGCTGCCGCGTCCTGTCCTCGACGAGGCGCTCGTACATCTCCAGGACGACGTCGCCGCGGCCGTGGTCGGCCCGGTACGGGACGGCGGCCCGGTCGCAGTGCCGGCGCAGCTCCCGCAGCGGGGTGTCCGCGTCGATCTCCTCGCCGAGCGCCTCGGAGATCGCGCCGTACACCGTCCTGACCGGCCAGGGCCCGGAGATGTCGTGCGCGGTGCCGTCCTTGTGCGCCACCGGGCTGCCGAAGGCGGCGGTCGCCGCGCCCTGGATGAGTTCGCGGGTGAGGTCGAGCATCACGTCGTAGTCGGCGAAGGCCTGGTAGGCCTCCAGCATCGTGAATTCGGGGTTGTGCTTGTACGAGACGCCTTCGTTGCGGAAGGTGCGGCCCATCTCGAAGACCTTCTCCATGCCGCCGACACAGAGCCGTTTGAGGTACAGCTCCGGGGCGATGCGCAGGTGGAGGTCGAGGTCGTAGGCGTTGATGTGGGTGGTGAAGGGCCGGGCGTTGGCGCCGCCGTGGATCTGCTGGAGCATCGGCGTCTCGACCTCCAGGTAGCCGCGGTCCAGGAGCCCCTGGCGCAGGGCCTGTACGGCGGCGGAACGCGCCCGCACCACGTCGCGGGCGGCGGGGCTCGCGACCAGGTCGAGGTAGCGGCGGCGGACCTTGGCCTCGGGGTCGGTCAGGCCGCGCCGCTTGTCGGGCAGCGGGCGCAGGCATTTGCCGGCGAGCCGCCAGCCGGTGACGAAGACGGTGAGCTCGCCCTTGTCGCTGGCGCCGACCGTGCCAGTGGCCGTGATGTGGTCACCGATGTCCACGTCGGCGGTGAAGCGGCCGAGCACCTCCGCGCCCGACCTGTCACGGGTGAGGGCGAGCTGCCGGTCGCCCGACCAGTCGCGCAGGACGGCGAAGACGATTCCGCCGAAGTCGCGTACGAGCATCACGCGGCCGCCGACCACGACTCGACGGCCCACCATGCCGCGGTCGACGGCCGCCAGTGCGTGGGTGCGGGAGGGCAGGCCCACCGGGTACGGGTCCGTGCCCTCGGCCCGCAGCCGGTCGAGTGTGCGGTGCCGGACGCGGATCTGTTCCGGCGGCGCCGAGGCGGGACCGGCTTCGCTCGCGCCGCCCTGCCCGTCGAGGCCGAGCGCGGCGATCGAGGGCAGGCCCTCGGTGGTGGCGGGCTGGGTGACGCCCCGTGGTTTCCGGTGCCCCTTGCCCCACAGCTTGCGCAGCGACGGCACGGAGACGAAGCCCTCGGCGATGCCGGACGCCAGGCTGATGCGGGCGAGGGCGCCGCTGTCCCCGTAGCAGATGAAGCGCGGATACCACTCGGGGTGGTACTTGGCGTTGGAGCGGTAGAGCGCTTCGAGCTGCCACCACTTGGAGAGGAACAGCAGCAGCTTGCGCCAGAGCCGCAGGACGGGCCCCGCGCCGATCCGGGCGCCCTCCTCGAAGACCGAGCGGAACACGGCGAAGTTCAGGGAGACGCGGCGTACGCCGAACTTGGGTGCCGCCGCGCACAGTTCGGCGACCATGAACTCCATGACGCCGTTCGGTGCGGCGCGGTCGCGGCGCATCAGGTCCAGGGAGACGCCGTCCTTGCCCCAGGGGACGAGGGAGAGCAGGGCGAGGAGCCTGCCGTCGGCGTCGAGGGCCTCGACGAGGAGGCAGTCGCCGTCCTCGGGGTCGCCGAGGCGGTCCAGCGCCATGGAGAAGCCGCGCTCGGTCTCGGTGTCCCGCCAGGCGTCGGCCCGGTCGATGATCTCCTCCATCTCGTCGTCGGTGAGGGTGGAGTGGCGGCGGATCCGGGCGGTGGCGCCGCCGCGGCGCACGCGGTTCACGGCCTGCCGGGTCACGCGCATGTCCCGGCCGTGCAGGTCGAAGTCCGCGACGTGCAGGATCGCCTCGTCGCCCAGTTGCAGCGCGCCGAGCCCGCTGCGGGCGTACGCCGTGGCGCCGTCCTCGGAGGCGCCCATCACGGCGGGCGCCCAGGCGTACCGCCGGGCGACGTCCAGCCAGGCCCCGATGGCGTGCGGCCAGGCCTCGCGGTCGCCGACCGGGTCACCGCTGGCGAGGCAGACGCCCGCCTCGACGCGGTAGGTGACGGCGGCCTTGCCGCTGGGCGAGAAGACGACGGCCTTGTCGCGCCGGGTGGCGAAGTAGCCGAGGGAGTCCTGGTGGCCGTACGCCCCGAGGAGCGCGCGGATGCGGGGCTCCTCGTCGCCGTGCAGGGCCGCCTCCATGCGCTGGGAGCGGAAGAGCGTGGCGGCGGCGCTGAGCAGGGCGAGCGCGCCGAACAGGCCGAGCCAGAAGAACAGGGGGCGCGGTGGGGCGCCCTGGAAGTAGTCGTGGCCGTGGATGAGGCCGCCGAGGACGCGGTTCGCGGCCCACAGGAGGCGCTCGTGGCGGGGCAGTGTGCCGGGGAAGAGCACGACGAGGCCCCAGCCGGCCAGGACGGCGGCGGCGAGGCCCGCGGTCAGCACGGCGGCGGCCCGCCGGACGGCGCCGCGGCGGGAGTCCGCGGAGAACTCGCCGCGGGCCAGGAGCAGCAGCACGAAGGCGGCGCCGCAGACGACGAACGAAGGCAGCGACTCCGCCCAGAAGCCGACCGCCGCGCCGAGCACGTCGAAGGCGAGCAGCAGCCCCAGATAGCTGACGACGAGCCACCACGCGACCTTCTTGCGGGCGCCGGTCGCCGCGGCGAGCAGGAAGAGGAAGACGGCGTAGGCGAGGTTCGCGCTGACCGGGACGGTGACGAGGTCCAGGACCCGGACGACGGGCATGAGGAGCCGGCGCAGCGGGGGGACGACCGCGAGAACGGCGCAGAACACGCCGAGGACCCCGAAGAAGGCGGCGAAGCCTTCGGGTACCCGACCGAGGACACCGCCTCGGGACCGCGCCGTCCCCGCGGGCTCCGCCGTGCCGGAGTCCTCCTCGCTGACACTCATGGCACGACTCTAGGAAGACCTGCGGTGCGGCGCGCGGCGAGGAAGCGGGGCAGGTGGCGGGGAGGTGGGACACGAGTGGCACGTGACATGAAGCCCTGCACGGGCCCTTCGCCCGGTGGTGCGCCGTGCTCGGCTGTGGTGACCCGTAGCGCCGGGTCGCAACCGGTCGGTGGGGCTCCGTTAATCTGCGGGCGTGAGCGAAGACCAGTCCCCCCAATTCGAACGCGGCACCGACGGGCCCAAGGTGATCGTCGTCGGAGTCGATGGCTCCGACTCGTCGCTGCGGGCCGCGGCCTATGCCGGCGGCCTCGCCCGGCGGCAGCGGGCCCTGCTCGCCGTCGTCTACATCCAGCCGGTCCTCGCGGCGGGCGCCGCCCTGGGTGTGCCGGTGGCCGGTACGACGGACGAGATCGCCGAGGGGCTGATCGCGGAGATCCGGGCCGCGGCCGAGCGGGTGAAGGACATATTCGACGTCAGATGGGAGTTCCACACCTTCCATGGCGACCCCTACAGCGGCCTCGTCGCCGCCGCCGACGACCTGAAGGCCGACGCCGTGGTCGTGGGCGCCTCCGAGCAGGCGGGCCACCGCATCGTCGGTTCGGTCGCCGTCCGCCTCGTGAAGGCGGGCCGCTGGCCGGTCACGGTGGTGCCCTGACCGGTGCCCCGGCCCCGGCGGCCTCCGGGTGCCCCTCCGGATGAAGTCCTGAGCCGTCTCCCCCGGTGGCCGGACCGCTCCGGATGAACACCTCGGCGCAAGAGGTGTGGCGTCTTCCGTCGTGGCGCCCGCTGGGCCATCATGATCCGCCATCAGCCGATCGGCGTCTGCGAAGAGGTGGAGCTCATGGCGGGACTCCGTATGGGGCGGGGCGTGCTGCGCCGCAAGCCCATCGAGCACATCGAGGAGACGGAGGCGGGCGGGGGCCTGTCGCGCTCCCTCGGCCTCTGGCAGCTCACCGCCATCGGCGTCGGCGGCATCATCGGCGCCGGCATCTTCAGCCTCGCGGGAGCCGTGGCCAACGGCACGGCGGGCCCCGCGGTGCTGATCTCCTTCCTGATCGCGGGGGTCGCGAGCGCGGCCGCCGCGTTCTCGTACGCCGAGTTCGCGGGCATGATCCCGAAGGCCGGTTCCGCGTACACCTACGGCTACGTGGTCCTCGGCGAGCTGACGGGCTGGTTCATCGGCTGGGACCTGCTCCTGGAGTACACGGCGATCGTCGCGGTCGTCGCGATCGGCATCTCCGGGTACTTCGGCTTCCTCGTCGAGGAGATGGGCGCCGAGCTGCCGGCGTGGATGATGGGGGCGCCCGGCACCGGCGGCGGCCACAAGGTCGACCTCTTCGCCGCCGTGCTGTGCCTGCTCATCGCGTACCTGCTCACACTCGGCATCAAGAACGCCGCGCGCTTCGAGATGGTCGTGGTGGTGCTGAAGGTGCTCGTGGTCCTGGTGGTGATCGCGGTCGGCTTCTTCCACATCGACACCGGCAACTACAACCCCTTCTTCCCCTACGGGGTCAGCGGCGCGTTCACCGGGGCCGCGACGGTGTTCTTCGCCGTCTTCGGCTACGACGCCATGAGTACGGCCGCCGAGGAGTCCAAGGACGCGCAGCGGCACATGCCGAAGGCGATCCTGTACTCCCTGGCCATCTCGATGGTGCTGTACGTGCTGGCCTGCCTGGTCCTGACCGGCATGCAGAGCTACACGGAGGTGGACCCGGAGAGCGGGTTCTCCACGGCCTTCAAGTCGGTGGGGCTCGGCGGGCTCGCGGACATCATCGCGGTCGGCGCGATCATCGGCATCCTCACGGTGATGTTCACGTTCATGCTCGGCTGCACGCGCGTGTGGTTCTCCATGAGCCGGGACGGCCTGCTGCCCAAGTGGTTCGCGAAGACGCACGAGACCCGGCACGTGCCGACGCGCGTGACGTGGATCGTGGGCATCGCGTCGGCCGCCATCGCCGGGTTCCTGCCGATCGGCGAGGCGGCCGAACTCACCAACATCGGCATCCTGCTGGCGTTCGTCGTGGTGTGCGTCGCGGTGATCGTGCTGCGCTACAAGCGCCCCGACCTGCCGCGCACCTTCCGCTGCCCGGGCATGCCGTTCGTGCCCGCCATCGGCGTCGTCTTCTCCCTCTGGCTGATCACGTTCCTCCAGTGGCAGACGTGGGCGCGGTTCGCCGTGTGGTTCGGCCTCGGGCTCGTCGTGTACTTCGGCTACTCCTACCGCAGGTCGGAGCTGGCGAAGGCGGAGCGGGACGCCGTCGAGTAGCGCTCGTGGTCACTCGCCCATCACCAGGCCGTCCTTGCCCGCTCCCCTGCTCAGCACCACGCGGCGGATCCCGTCGCGCACGTCGCGGACGTCCGCCCCCCGGTCGAGCGCGGCGTTGAGGTCGACGACCCGGCCCGCGCCCGTGTCGAACCACATCGGGAGGAACTCGGCCTCGCGCACCTTCCACCGCCCGCCCGCTTCGGCCGGCGGCGCGAAGGTGAAGCGGCCGATGGAGCTCTGGTTGCCGCGCGGGTCGTGGGCGCCCTCGTGGTTGGTCATGCTGCCGGCGATCTGGTCGCCCATGCCGTAGATGATCCAGGTGCCGTTCACCTTCTCGTACGCCTGGGGGACGTGGGCGTGCGTGCCGATGATCAGGTCGATGTCCGGGCGGCCCTCCGTACGGGACCCGGTGAGCTGTTCGCCGAGGCTCAGCTGCTGCCGGTCGGGCGCGGTCTGCCACTCCGTGCCCCAGTGCAGGCTGACGACGACCACATCCGCGCCCGCCCTCCGCGCCGCGCGGGCGTCCGCGACGATCTTGCCGCGGTCGATCAGGTCGACCGACCAGGGCTTGCCCTCCGGCATCGGGTAGCCGTTGGTGCCGTACGTGTACGCGAGCTGCGCGACCTTGGCGCCGCCTGCCCGCAGCCACGCCGGTTTCTTGTCCTCGGCGGCGGAGCGGGCCGTTCCGGCGTGTGCGACGCCCGCCTCGTCGAGGGCGTCCAGGGTGCGGCGCACGCCCGCCGCGCCGTCGTCCAGGGAGTGGTTGGAGGCGGTGGAGCACGCGTCGTGCCCGGTGGCCCTGAGGGCGCGGGCGATCTGCGGCGGGGACTTGAAGCTGGGGTAGCCGCTGTAGTCGCCCTGCGCGCCGTAGACCGTCTCCATGTGGCAGATCGCCAGGTCGGCCCCGGAGACGACCCGCTTGGCGTCCTTGAGCATCGGTACGAAGTCGTAGCCGTCGCCCTGCGCGTCGGCGGCGGCCTGGCGGATGACCGAGGAGTGCGGGAGGACGTCCCCGGAGGCGACGAGGGTGAAGCCGCGCCGCTCGGCCGCGCCGCCGCTCGCCGGGGAGTGGGCCGCCGGGCCGGGGTCGGAGGCGGCGGTGGGGAAGCCGGGGAAGCGGCCGCCGG
>NZ_JAFEXF010000284.1 GCF_016905445.1 Streptomyces sp. G44 | reverse complement strand
CCCGCCCCCCGCCCCCCCGCCCCCCCGCCCCCCCCCCCCGCCCCCCCGCCCGCTCCCGCCGTGGTTGCGGCGGGCGGGGCGGGCCCCCCGCCGCCCCCCCCCGGGGGTCGGCGGGGCCGCCCCCGCGGCCCGTCGGCGCGGGCCGCGCGGGTGCCCCCGGCGGACCGGGCGTCCCGGGCGGCGCCGCGCTGCCGTTCGGCGGATATGTCACCTGGCCTCGACCTCCCCC
This sequence comes from Streptomyces sp. G44, assembly GCF_016905445.1. GTDB lineage: Bacteria > Actinomycetota > Actinomycetes > Streptomycetales > Streptomycetaceae > Streptomyces. The sequence continues at coordinate 6,663 of NZ_JAFEXF010000284.1, read as the reverse complement.
TTGGTCATCGGACGGTTGCTTCCGCCCGACGCGCGCGGCGCGGGAAGAAGTGCACGGCCGCAAGTATCGCCGCAGGGAGCGGCATCCGCACAGGTCTTGCCGCGATCTTGCGCGAACCCCTGCCTTTGAACACGTATGGGGGAGACGTTCGGTTCCCGCCCGCGCGCACGGCGCGAGCGAAAACCGAGGCCGGCGCCGGTGTGCGCCGGGGGCGCCCCCGCTTGGCCGGTCCCGGGCGGTGTCGCGTCCCAGACTTGGCTTTCGCCGCGCGGAGTTGGGGGGCGGGGGACGGTCAGGGAACGGACTGCGGGAAGTGCGACATGTGCCGCGTCCGCCATGGCCGCGCATGCGCGTGTGCGCGGGGGAGGGGGTGTTCCCGCTTGGCCGGTCCCGGGCGGTGCCGCGTCCCAGACTGGGCGCCCTCCGCGCGGAGTTAGGGGACGGGGGATGGTCAGGGAACGGAATGCGGGAAATGCGACATGCGCCGCGTCCGCCATGGCCGCGCATGCGCGTGTGCGCGGGGGAGGGGGTGTTCCCGCTTGGCCGGTCCCGGGCGGTGCCGCGTCCCAGGCTGAGCGTCCCCCGCGCGGAGTTGGCGGGGGACGGTCAGGGGACGGAATGCGGGGAGTGCGACATGCGCCGCGTCCGCCATGGCCGCGCACGCGCACGCGCGTGTGCGCCGAAGTGGCCGCCCCCGCCCGGCCGTCCGGGAGCGCCGCTCCCCGGGCTCCCGGCGCCCGAGGCCCAGTTGGGGGCGTCACCGTGAGCGGCGGTGCGGCGCCGTCATGGCTTCGTACGCGCGCGTACGGGCGGCGGGTGCCGTCAGCCCCGGTGTGTGGGCGTGCCCCCTTCGTAATGGCTCCGCACGCGCGCGTGCGTCTCCGGGGGTGCCCCCGCCTCGTCGAGGCCGAGCAGTGCCGCTCCCAGGACCGGGCGGGCGGTGACCACCCGGGGGGTCGCCTTGGGGGCCCGGTCGGCCAGCAGAGCCCGTACCCGGTCGTCCAGTTGCGGGTGGCGGGCCGCCAGGATGCTGCCGCCCAGCAGGACCGGGGTCTCCTCGCCCAGCAGGTCGAGGCGGGTCAGCGCCACCGTGGCCATCGCGACGACCTCGTCGGCCATCCGGTCCACCAGCGAACGCGCCACCGCGTCGCCCGCCGCCGCGGTGGTGAAGAGCACCGGCGTCAGCTCGTGCCGCCTGGCCGGGGCGATGCGCCCGAGGTGCAGCGCCTCGATCAGCGCGTACATGGACGGCAGCCCGAAGTGCGCGGGCAGCGTCTCGCGCAGCGCGGTCGGGCCGCCCCGGCCGTCCTCGGCGCGCGCCGCGTGCCACAGCGCCTCCTCGGCTAGGCCGCCGCCCCCGCCCCAGTCGCCGGAGATGCGGCCGATCGCCGGGAAGCGGGCGGTGCGCCCGTCCGGCAGCATGCCCACGCAGTTGACGCCCGCCCCGCACACCACGGCGACGCCCCGCGGCTCCGCGTCCTCCAGGAGCCCGGCGCGCAGCACGGCGAAGGTGTCGTTGTGGACCCGCACCGAGGCGCCCCAGCCGCGGCGCCGCAGCGCCCGCGCCAACTCCCGCTCCTCCACCGGGAGGTCGGCGTTGGCCAGGCACGCCGATACGTGGCCCACGGAGTCGGCTCCCGCCTGGGCGAGCGCCCGCGTCACCGCCTCCGCGAGCACGTCCACCGCCGGCTCGACACCGACCTGGGGCGGCTGGAACCCGCCGCCGCGGGCCGCGCCGACGACCTGGCCGTCGGCCGCGACCACCGCGACGTCGGTCTTGCTGTTGCCCGCGTCGATCGCGAGCACACTCGTGCCTACGCCCACGCCAGGTGCTCCCGGTTGTGCGCGACGAGGCGGTCGGTGAGCTGCTCGGCGTACGCGTACTGGCCGACCAGCGGATGGGCGAGCAGCGCCTTGAAGACCCGGTCCCGGCCGCCGTGCAGGGCCGCCTGGAGCGCCAGCTCCTCGTACCCGGTGACGTGGGCGATCAGCCCCGAGTACAGCGGGTCCAGCCGCTCCACCGGCAGGGGCCTGGCACCCGCGCCGTCCACCGCCGCCTGCACCTCGATCACCGCGTCGTCGGGGAGGAACGGCAGCGTGCCGTTGTTGACGGTGTTCACCACCTGGTAGGGGCTGCCGCCGTTGCCGAGCAGCGACGCCGCCAGGTCCACGGCCGCCTCCGAGTAGTAGGCTCCGCCGCGCTTGGCGAGCAGCGCTGGCTTCTCGTCGAGCGCCGGGTCGCCGTACATGTCCAGCAACTGCCGCTCCATCGCCGCGACTTCCGCGGCCCGCGACGGCTTGGTCCGCAGCTCCTCGACCACCGCGTCGTGCTGGTAGTAGTAGCGCAGGTAGTACGAGGGCACGACGCCGAGCCGGTCGACGATCGCGCGCGGCATGCGCAGGTCCTCGGCGACCGCGTCCCCGTGGTCGGCGAGCAGCTTCGGCAGCACGTCGGCACCGTCCGGCCCGCCGACGCGTACGGCCGTCTCCCACGTCAGGTGGTTGAGCCCCACGTGGTCCAGGTGCACCTGGCCGGGCGCGACGTCGAGCAGCTTCGCGAACTTCCGCTGGAAGCCGATCGCCACGTTGCACAGCCCGACCGCCTTGTGCCCGGCCTGGAGCAGCGCCCGCGTGACGATGCCGACCGGGTTGGTGAAGTCGATGATCCAGGCGTCCGGGTTGGTCCGCCGTACCCGCTCGGCGATGTCCAGGACCACCGGGACCGTGCGCAGGGCCTTGGCGAGGCCGCCCGCGCCGGTGGTCTCCTGGCCGACGCAGCCGCACTCCAGCGGCCACGTCTCGTCCTGCTGCCGGGCCGCCTGCCCGCCCACGCGCAGCTGGAGCAGGACCGCGTCGGCGTCCGCGACGCCCGCGTCCACGTCGGACGTGGTGACGATCCGCCCCGGGTGGCCCTGCTTGGTGAAGATGCGCCGCGCGAGACCGCCCACCAGGTCGAGACGGTCGGCGGCCGGATCGATCAGGACCAGTTCCCCGATCGGCAGGGTGTCCCTCAAACGGGCGAAGCCGTCGATGAGTTCGGGTGTGTAGGTCGACCCTCCGCCGACCACTGCGAGCTTCATTGCGTGTCTCAGCCCTTTACTCCGGTGAGGGTGACGCCTTCGACGAAGGCCTTCTGTGCGAAGAAGAAGACGAGGATGACCGGCGCCATGACGAGCAGTGTCGCCGCCATCGTCAGGTTCCAGTTGACGCTGTGGGCGCTCTTGAAGGACTCCAGGCCGTACGAGAGGGTCCACGCGCCGGGGTTCTGGGCCGCGTAGATCTGCGGCCCGAAGTAGTCGTTCCAGCAGTAGAAGAACTGGAAGAGCGCGATGGCGGCGATGCCCGGCCTGGCCATCGGCACGATGATCCTGACGAGCGTACGGAACTCGCCGCAGCCGTCCACCTTCGCCGACTCGATGTACTCCTTGGGGATGGTCAGCAGGAACTGCCGCAGCAGGAAGATCGAGTAGGCGTCGCCGAACGCCATCGGGATGATCAGCGGCCACAGCGTGCCCGACAGGTGCAGCTGCTGCGCCCACACCAGGTACATCGGGATCACGATGACCTGCGGCGGCAGCATCATCGTGGAGATGACGAGCAGCATCGCGGTGCGCCGGCCGCGGAAGCGGAACTTGGCGAGCGCGTAGGCGACGGGTATGGCCGAGCAGACCGTGAGGAGCGTGCCGAGGCCCGCGTACAGGAGCGAGTTGCGCCACCAGTCGAGGAAGCCGGGGGTGTCGAACACCGTCCTGTAGTTCGACCAGTGCCAGGAGTCCGGCCACAGCTCGCCGCTCATCGCCTGGGAGTCGCTCATCACCGACGTCAGGAAGACGAAGACGAACGGCAGGACGAACAGCAGCGCGACCGCGATCGCCACACTGTGGACGGCGATCCAGTGCAGGACGCGCTTGCGGCGGGCGCGGGCGGCGGCGGGGCCCCGGAGCGGGGCGGTGCGTTCGGGTGCGGCCGGTGCGCCGAGAGCGGTGGTCGTCATGAGTCCTCAGTCCTCCGCCGAGAGCAGCCCGGAGCGCTTGCGCATCAGGAGCGTCGTCACGGCCATGGCGATGGCGAAGAGCACGAGCGAGAGCACGCACGCGGCGCCGGTGTTGAAGTTCTGGAAGCCCATCGAGTAGACGAGCTGGGGGACCGTGAGGGTCGAGTGCTCCGGATAGCCGGGCTGGATCACCGAGCCGGGGCCGATGTTGACCCCGGAGGCGACCTTCCCGGCGACCAGGGCCTGCGTGTAGTACTGCATGGTCTGCACGACGCCCGTGACCACCGCGAACATCACGATCGGCGTGATCGAGGGCCAGGTGACGTAGCGGAACTTGGCCCACGCCCCGGCGCCGTCCAGCTCCGCGGCCTCGTACTGCTCCTTGGGGACGTCGAGCAGCGCGGCCATGAAGATCACCATCAGGTCGCCGATGCCCCACAGCGAGAGCAGGACCAGTGAGGGCTTGGCGGTGTCCGGGTCGTTGAACCAGTTCGGCCCGGAGATCCCGATGGCGCCGAGGAGTTCGTTGACCGGGCCCGTGCCCGGGTTGAGCAGGAAGACGAAGGCGACGGTGGCGGCCACCGGCGGGGCCAGGTACGGGAGGTAGAAGGCGGTGCGGAAGAACCCGGCGCCCGTCTTGATCTTCGTGATGAGCAGGCCGAGCGAGAGCCCGAAGGCCACCCGCAGCGCCACCATGACCACGACCAGCCACAGGGTGTTCCCCAGGGCGGGTCCGAAGAGCGGCATCTGGTCGAACACGTACTCCCAGTTCCGCAGGCCCACGAAGGTGGGCTCCTTGATCTGGTTGTAGTGCATGAAGGAGAAGTAGACGGTCGCGATCAGCGGGTACGCGAAGAAGACGCTGAAGCCGACCAGCCAGGGGGAGAGAAAGCCGAGCGTGCGCAGTCTGCGGCGCGCCGCGGGGCCGGCGAGGGTCAGGGAACGTGCCATGCTCGGGGTCCTCAGCTCTTCGACTGGAGCGTGTCGGCGTCGATCTGTTCGTCGAGTCGGCGCAGGCCCGCGCGGAGGTCGGTGATGTGCCCGGCCTCGACGGAGTACGCGAAGTCCATCAGCGAGACGACGTAGGCGCCGCCGTTCGCGGAGGGCGGCAGGGCCTCGCTGTGCTCGTTCTCCAGGATCTTGAAGAAGGTGCGGAACGTCGGGTCGGCGTCCAGGCGCGGGGAGTCCAGCGCCGCATAGGTGGACGGCACGTTGTGGATGGCGTTGGCGAAGTCCACCACCTGGTCCGTGTCGGTGGTCAGGAACTTCACCAGCTCCCACGCCGCGTTCTGGTGCTTGCTGCTGTGCGCGATGCCGGCGACCGTGCCGGTGAGGAAGCCGCGCCCGTACGTCTCCGCCTGGTCGTCGGGGACGGGCAGCGGCGCGACACCCCAGTCGAACGTGGCCTTGGCGTCCTTCAGCATGAGGCCGCGCCACTCGCCGTCCAGATGCATGGCGATCTTGCCGGTCAGGAAGGCGTTCTGGCTGGACATCTCGTCACCGAAGGTGAGCCGGAACTTCTCCAGGTCGTCGAAGCCGCCCTGCGCGGCCGCGAGCCGCCGGGCCGTCTTCAGGAAGTCGTACGTCGCCGGTTCCTCCGCGAGGCGCGAGTTGCCCTCGGCGTCGAAGTACCGGGGGCCCCACTGCGCGAAGAGCCGGTCCGGACTGTTCTGGTACAGCCGGAAGTTGGGCATGAACCCGACGCGCTCGTACGAGTCCTCGCCGCGGCGCACGGTGAGCTTCTTGGCGACCCGTTCGAACTCGGACATCGTGCGCGGCGGGCGCTTGACGCCGGCCTGTTCGAAGGCGTCCTTGTTGTAGTACATGCCGTAGGCGTCGGCGAGGAGGGGAAGGGCGCACTGGTTGCCCTGATAGCTGGTGTAGTCGAGCAGCGTCTTCGGGAAGACCTTCCGCTTGTCCACGCCGGTCTTCTTCATGAAGGGATCGAGGTCGACCCACATCCCCGAGTCGCAGTACTGCCCGACGTTGTTGGCGGTGAAGGACGACACCACATCCGGGGCCTTGTCGCCGCCCGCGCGCAGCGCCTGGTTGACGGTGGCGTCGGTGACGTTCCCGGTGGTCTCCACCTCAATGTTGGGGTGCAGCTCCTCGAACCGCTCGATGCTGTCGTCGACGGCCTTGACCTCGCCGGGCGTGGCCCAGCCGTGCCAGAACTTCAGGGTGACCGGCTCGGCCGGGTCGTCGTTCGCGCTACCGACGCTCGGGTTGGCGCAGCCGGAGAGCAACAATCCGGCTGCGGCGAGCGCCGCGGACGCGCAGGTGGGCATGCGCCATCGCGGCATGGCGGGCTTCCTTTACGGGGAGGGGGACGGCTGCGGGAGCTGCTACGGGCGGGGCGGGGCGGGGGGCGGCCCCGGGGGGGGGGGAGAACCCGGTGCGGGGCCCGGGGGGGGGCCGGCGGGGGGGCCCCGGGTGGGGCGGGGCGCCGGCGGGGTCGCCGGCGGCGGCCCGCCGGGGGGGGGGGGGGGGGGCCCGCCCCCCCCCCCCCCCACCCCCGGGCGCGGGGCGGCGGCCCCCCGGGGGCGGGCGGGGCCCCCCCCGGGCGCGGGCGGGCGGCCGGGGGGCGGGGGGGGCCCCCGGCCCCCCCCCCCCGCGGGCCCCCCCCCCCCCCCCCCCCCGCCTCTGCTGCGCCCCGCCCCGGAAGGACC
>NZ_JAFEXF010000283.1 GCF_016905445.1 Streptomyces sp. G44 | reverse complement strand
GCTCCCCGTCCACCAGGAACCGCGCGCGGTTGAGGCCGCCCATGTCGGTGCCTGGCCTGGCCCCTCCCGCGGCCCGCAGCGCGTCGGCCACCCGGGACCCCGCGGGCAGCCTGTGGACACCTGGGCGGCGGACCTTCCCGCCGACGTCCACGACGATCCTGCCGCCCGGACCGGCCGCCGGGGCCGCCTCGCCCCGTCCGGCCGCCGAGGCACGCCCCGCCTCCGCCGGAGGACCCGGCGAGGGAGACGGCTCCCCACCGCGCTCCGCCGCGGCGGAGCCCGCCCCGCGCACGATGTCCGGGGCCTGCACCGGCCGCGCCCGTCCCGCCCAGAAGTGCTGGGCCGCGAAGACGGCGGCGACGGCGAGGACCACGACGAGCGCGACCACGCCGCGCCGCTCAAGTCCGCACCGCGCCTGGAACCACACCGGCAGCCGCTCCCGCACGGCGAGGCCCATCCGCTCCCGCCGCGAAGGCACGCCCCGCGCCTTCCCCGCCACGTCGGGCTCCCCGCCGGGCACCGCCTCAGCAGCCCCCACCACGGCCTTGCCCTCGGCACCCGGCAGCGGCCCCGCGCCAGGCTCCGCCCCGCCCGACCTCACCGAAGAAGCCGCCCGCTGAGCCGCAGCCGCGCGGGGCGGCGGTGAAGGGTCCGGCGGAGGCTGCGAGCGCGGCAGCAACTGTGGCTGTGACCGCCGAAGCGGCTGCGGCTGCGGCTGCGGCTCAGCGAAGAGTCTCCCCGCACGCAGCCACACGGCTGCCGCCTCCGCCGAGCCGCGGCCGTGCCGGACCCGTCCACGGCCGTGCCGGGCCCGCACACGGCTGTGACGGTGCCGCACACGGCCGTCCGAAGCCGGGCCGCGACCGGGTCCGCTCGTCGAGGAAACTGTCCGAGGTGTCCGAGGTGTCCGAGATGGTGCACGCAGTGAGGTCATACCGACGACCGTAGGCACCACCGCGGCATAACGTTGATCTTGGTCAATTCCCGTGGATTACGCGGCAGTTGTGGATAACTCCGTCACCCACACGTGGGAACTTCCGCAGCGCTCCTCACCGCGGCGAGACCACGACCCCCAACAACCCCGGCCCCGTGTGTGCCCCGATCACCGCGCCCACCTCGCTGACGTGCAGCTCCTCAAGGCCGGGCAGCCGGTCCCGGAGCCGGTCCGCGAGGGCCGCCGCCCGCTCCGGCGCCGCGAGGTGATGCACCGCGACGTCCACCTGGCCGGCCCCGGCCCGCTCGGCGGCGATCTCCTCCAGGCGGGCGATGGCCTTCGACGCCGTCCGCACCTTCTCCAGCATGTCGATGCGGCCGCCGTCCAGCTTCAGGAGGGGCTTCACGGCGAGTGCGGAGCCCAACAGCGCCTGCGCGGCACCGATGCGGCCGCCCCTGCGCAGATAGTCGAGGGTGTCGACGTAGAAGTACGCGGACGTGCCCGCGGCACGCTTCTCGGCGGCCGCCACCGCCTCCTCCGCCGCATCACCCGACTCGGCGGCCTCCGCCGCCGCGAGGGCGCAGAAGCCGAGGGCCATCGCGACCATGCCGGTGTCCACCACGCTCACCGGTACCGGCGCGTCCTTCGCCGCCAGGACGGCGGCGTCGTACGTACCGGAGAACTCGGCGGACAGGTGCAGCGAGACGATGGCCGTGGCGCCCGCCTCGGCGACCTTCCGGTAGGTCTCGGCGAAGACCGCCGGGCTGGGCCGGGACGTGGTCACCGGCTTCCGCTTCTGCAGCGCCAGGGCGAGGGAGCGCGCCGAGATCTCGGTGCCCTCCTCCAGCGCCTGGTCCCCCAGGACCACGGTCAGGGGTACCGCGGTGATGCCGTGCCGCTCCATCGTCCGCTGCGGCAGATAGGCCGTTGAATCCGTGACGATCGCGACATGGCGGGACATGGGCTGGAGATTACCTGTCTGTGCCGCCGGACGGCAGCCCGGCCCCCGCTCAGCCCGGAGCTCGGCCCGTTCCCGAAACGTTCCCCGCGTCACGGGCGGCTCAGGTCGTGCTCTCGGGCTTGGCCTTCTTCTCCCACGGATACGTGGGGGCCGGTGCGGGCGGTGTGATCGCGGGCCGCGCGGGTTCCTGGGCGGGCCGCGCGGAGGTCGCGGGCTCCGACCAGGTCTGCTCGGCGTCGCCGGCGGGCTCCGCGGCGGGTTCGGGCCAGGCGGCGGGGGTCTGCGCGGGCGGCGGTTCCGTCGCCCAGTGCCGCAGGGCGCCCGCCTCCATGTCGATCTGTGTGCGCAGCGCTTCCAGATCGTCATCCGCGAACCGGCTGGCCCGGTCGCGCGCCACCCAGCGCAGGGAGTCCGCAGCCCGGGTGATCTGTTCCGTGCGCTCCTTCAGCTCCGGAAGACGCGCGGCCACGGTCGCCTTGTCCGGGTCCCGCTCCAGACGCCGCAGCTCGTCGTCCAGCTCGTGCCCATGGGCGCTGAGCCGGTCGAAGAGGCCGAGGGTCTCCTTCAGTGAGGCGTCCTCGACGGCGCCCGCGTGGAGGACGTCCTGCGTGCTCCGCATCGAGGTGCGCAACTTGAGCCGCAGCTGGGCCAGTTCACCCGCGGTCCCCACCTGGGCGAAGCTCTTCGCGCGCAGCGTGGTGTCCTCCACCGTGCGGCGGGCCTCCGAGATGGTGCGGTCCACGCCTCGCTTGGCCGCCCGGACGACCTTCACCGTGGCGTACACCCCCAGTGCCAGGAACAACACGACGAGCAGGGCCACGATCGCGCCCACGGCTTCCATGACGCTCCTCTCCGCGTTCGGTCGGTCCAGCTGCTTCTTCCACCGGCCAGCTGCTTCCTCCACCGTAAACGGAGAAGGCAGGCCGGAGGTTCCACCGGAACCCCCAACCTGCCCGTAAGGGAAGACCCCTATGCCGCCGGACCCGCGCCGGCAGCCCCGTTCCGCTACGCCGGAACGATGTTCACCAGCTTCGGCGCCCGCACGATCACCTTGCGGATGCCCGCCCCCTCCAGCGCGGCCACGACCTTCTCGTCGGCCAGGGCGACCTTCTCCAGCTCCTCGTCGGAGATGGACGGCGAGACCTCCAGGCGTGCCTTGACCTTGCCCTTGATCTGCACGACGCAGGTCACGGACTCGTCCACGACGAACGCCGGGTCGGCGACCGGGAAGTCCTGGTGGACGACCGAGTCCGTGTGGCCCAGCTTGCGCCACAGCTCCTCGGCGACGTGCGGGGCCAGCGGCGCGATCAGCAGCACCAGGCGCTCAGCGACGGAGCGCGGCACCGGTCCGGCGGCCTTGGTCAGGTGGTTGTTCAGCTCGGTGATCTTGGCGATGGCGGTGTTGAACCGCAGGCCGTCCAGGTCCTGGCGGACGCCGTCGATCGCCTTGTGCAGGGCGCGCAGGGTGGCCTCGGCGATGTCGGCCTCGGCGACGTCCACGACGGTGACCTCACCGGTCGACTCGTCGACGATCAGACGCCACAGGCGTTGCAGCAGGCGGTACTGGCCGACGACCGCGCGGGTGTCCCAGGGGCGCGACACGTCCAGGGGGCCCATCGCCATCTCGTACAGGCGCAGGGTGTCCGCGCCGTACTCGTCGCAGATCTCGTCCGGCGTGACGGCGTTCTTCAGGGACTTGCCCATCTTGCCCAGCTCGCGCTTGACCGGCTCGCCCTCGAAGAAGAACTTCCCGTCGCGCTCCTCGACCTCGGTCGCCGGCACCGGGAAGCCGCGGCTGTCCCGGTAGACGTACGCCTGGATCATGCCCTGGTTGTACAGCTTGTGGAACGGCTCGGCGGACGCGATGTGCCCCAGGTCGAACAGGATCTTCGACCAGAAGCGCGCGTACAGCAGGTGCAGCACCGCATGCTCGGCACCGCCCACGTACAGGTCGGCGCCGCCGGTCGGCTGCCCCTCGCGCGGGCCCATCCAGTACTGCTCGACGGCGGGGTCGACCAGCTGCTGGTCGTTGCGCGGGTCCAGATAGCGCAGCTCGTACCAGCACGAACCGGCCCAGTTGGGCATGGTGTTGGTCTCGCGGCGGTACTTCTTGGGGCCGTCGCCCAGGTCCAGGGTGACGTTGACCCAGTCCTCGTTGCGCGACAGCGGCGTCTCCGGAGAGGTGTTCGCGTCGTCCGGGTCGAAGGTGCGCGGCGAGTAGTCGTCGACCTCCGGCAGCTCCAGGGGCAGCATCGACTCGGGCAGCGAGTGGGCGATGCCGTCCTCGTCGTAGACGATCGGGAAGGGCTCGCCCCAGTAGCGCTGGCGGCTGAACAGCCAGTCGCGCAGGCGGAAGTTGACGGTTCCCTCGCCGATGCCGCGCGTGGCCAGCCAGCCGGTGATGCGGGCCTTGGCGCCGGCGACGTCCAGGCCGTCCAGGGAGACCTCCTCGTTCGAGGAGTTGATCAGCTTCGCCTCGTACGAGGAGAAGGCGTCGTCCCAGGTGGTGGTGTCGGTGCCGCGGTCGTCCGACGGCTCGACGACGCAGCGCATCGGCAGGTGGAAGGCGCGCGCGAAGGCGAAGTCGCGGCCGTCGTGCGCCGGGACGGCCATGATCGCGCCGGTGCCGTAGCCCATCAGGACGTAGTCGGCGATGAAGACGGGGACCTGCTCGCCGCTGACCGGGTTGGTGGCGTAGACGCCGGTGAAGACGCCGGTCTTCTCCTTGGCGTCGGCCTGCCGCTCGACGTCGGACTTCGACGCGGCGAAGGCGCGGTACTTGGCGACGGCCTCGGCCGGCGTGGCGTGGCCGCCGGTCCACACCTCGTGGGTGCCCTCGGGCCAGGCCGCGGGGACGACCTTGTCGACCAGCTCGTGCTCGGGCGCCAGGACCATGTAGGTCGCGCCGAACAGGGTGTCCTGGCGGGTGGTGAAGACGGTGATCGCGTCGCCTTCGGTGCCCACGGGGAAGTTGACCCGGGCGCCTTCGGAGCGGCCGATCCAGTTGCGCTGCTGGAGCTTGATGGCGTCGGGCCAGTCCAGCGCGTCCAGGTCGTCCAGCAGGCGGTCGGCGTAGGCGGTGATGCGCATGTTCCACTGGCGCAGCTTGGCCTTGAAGACGGGGAAGTTGCCGCGCTCGGAGCGGCCGTCGGCGGTGACCTCCTCGTTGGCCAGGACGGTGCCCAGGCCGGGGCACCAGTTGACCGGCGCGTCGGAGGCGTAGGCCAGGCGGTACCGGCTCAGCACGTCCGCGCGCTCGGCGGCGTTCAGCTCGCTCCACGCGCGCGTGGAGCCCGGTACGGCACGGTCACCGCTGTCGAACTGCGCGACCAGGTCGGCGATCGGGCGGGCCTTCTTGGCGTCGGCGTCGTACCAGGAGTTGAAGATCTGTACGAAGATCCACTGGGTCCACTTGTAGTAGTCCGGGTCGATCGTCGCGAACGAACGCCGCTTGTCGTGCCCCAGACCCAGGGCGCGCAGCTGGGCCTTCATGTTCTCGATGTTGGCCTCGGTGGAGACCCGCGGGTGGGTGCCCGTCTGCACGGCGTACTGCTCGGCGGGCAGGCCGAAGGCGTCGAAGCCCAGGGTGTGCAGGACGTTGTGGCCGGTCATGCGCTGGAAGCGCGCGTAGACGTCCGTGGCGATGTAGCCCAAGGGGTGGCCGACGTGCAGGCCCGCTCCGGAGGGGTACGGGAACATGTCCATGATGAACTTCTTGGGCTTGGCGGCCAGCGCCGTTTCGGCCTCGTTCCGCGCGCCCATGTCGCCGCTCGGGTTCGGCGCCTCGTAGGTGCCCTCGGCGTCCCAGAAGTCCTGCCAGCGTGCCTCGATGTCAGCGGCCAGAGCGGCCGTGTAGCGGTGCGGCGCGGCCACCTCGGAGGCGGCAGCAGAATTCGTCTCGCTCATGATCCTCAAAGCTCCATCGATCGTCTCTGCCTGCGGAAGTGACCGTTCTGGTCAAACAAAAATGCCCCTCGCACAGGAGGGGACGCCGCGCCGATTCCGACCGCGATTCACCGGCGGTCGGGACTGATCAGCGCGGCCCGCTAAGCAGAAGGCGTACGGCACGCATGGCGTCAGGGTACCGCAGCCCCCGCGCGGCCCGCGACGAGCTTGTGCGCGCAGGGTGACCGGACGCCGGCCGACGCCTCTCGGCCAAGGGTTACTCCGCGTACCGACCACTATCGGGGCAACACCAAGAGGGCATCGCGCTTTGATAACAACGCAATAACTCAAACCCCGTACCCATCGGTATGGAGCGACTTAGCATGCGGCGGGACCGAACCATTTCGGAGCCGCCCCATGAACCCTCTGCACCCTCATCCCCAGAGCCGGTTGCTCGGCGTCGGAGCCCTGCTCCTGATACCCCTGCTCGTCGTCGTGGGCAGCGACGGCTTCCGGGCCGCCCTGGACTTCACCACCGGTGTCCTGTGCCTGGTGTCCCTCACCGCCGCCGTCCTCTGGGGCCTGGTCGCCACCGACCGCCTCTTCCTGCGTTCGCGCCAGCGGCTGCTCGCCCAAGCCGTGCACCGCGCCACGGCGGTCGCCTCCGTCGGCTTCCTGCTGCTGCACGGCGCCGTCAAGATCGCCCTCGACCATGTCCCGCTCCAGGGCGCCCTCGTGCCCTTCGGGCTCGGCGTGAGCGGCAGCGCGGGGCTCATCGGCCTCGGCTCGCTCGCGGGCCTCCTCATGGTCGCCACGAGCGTCACCGGCGCCCTGCGCAGCGCCTTCGCCTCCCCCGCCCGGATCGCCGCCCGCTGGCGCGCGCTGCACACGCTCGCCTACCCCGCGTGGTGCGCGGCGCTGATCCACGGCCTGTACGCGGGCCGGCCGCCGAAGCCGTGGGTGATCGCCCTGTACTCCCTGTGCCTGCTCGCGGTCGCCGGAGCCGTGGCCCTGCGCGCCGCCCCGCCCCCGGTCAAGCGGAAGGCGGCCGCCCGCGTCCTGGCCCTGCTGGAACCGGAGCCCAAGGCCGCGCGCCGCGACCGCCCGCGCGCGCGGGACACCGCC
>NZ_JAFEXF010000282.1 GCF_016905445.1 Streptomyces sp. G44 | reverse complement strand
GAGCAGGGCCGCCGGGGCCCCGTCGTCGGTGCCCGCGCAGCGCCGCGCGGACGCCGGGGTGCCCTCGTCGGCGGAGCTCCTCGGGCTGGTGCGGGACCGGGCGGTGACCGCGCTCGGCGGCCGGGGCAGACCCCGGGACCCGGAGCTGGCCCTCGCCTGCGAGAGTGCCGTCCGCCTCGCCCTGTCGTACGTCGTCGCGCCCGCCCGGGACGACGACGACCCCGCGGAGCTGGTCCGGGGGGCCATAGGGCGCTGGGTGGCGGGCAAATAGGCGCGCGGTGGCGCTCAGTGCGCCGAGCCGGACAGCTGGAGCCCCACCACGCCGATGATCACGAAGGAGATCGAGACGATCTTCAGCGTGGAGACCAGGTCACCGAGGAAGACCATGCCGTAGATCGCGGTGCCCGCCGCGCCGATGCCCGTCCAGACCGCGTACGCGGGCCCGACGTCCAGCTTCTTCAGCGCCAGCGTCAGCAGGCCGAAGCTGCCGAGCGCGAAGCAGGCGAACGCGATCGTGGGCCAGAGCCTGGTGAAGCCGTGCGACAGCTTCAGACAGACCGCGAAGCCGGTCTCCAGGATCCCCGCCACGATGACCAGCAGCCACGCCATGTGTCCCTGCCTCCCGCGCTCGTCCACGCTCCGTGACCGCTTCGCCCGGCTCACTCCGGCTTGGTGCGATTAAGCATTTACCTGGGTCGCCACAGGCGCAAACAACGGGGAGGTCACGCGGACGAGGGGGAGGTCAGTCGTCCTCGCGCCGCTCGCGTGTGGCCAGCAGCCGGCGCAGGGAGTACAGGCGCTGCGGGTCCGCGTGACCGTCGGCGACCCAGGCGTCCAGCGCGCAGTCCTTCTCGTCGTGACTGCACCCGCGCGGACAGTCCACCGTCCCCGGCTCCAGGTCGGGGAAGGCGAGGATGACGCGCGACGGATCGACGTGGTTCAGCCCGAACGACCGTACGCCCGGAGTGTCGATCACCCAGCCGCCCACATCCGCCAGCGGCAGCGCGAGCGCGGAGGTGGTGGTGTGCCTGCCGCGCCCCGTGACCGCGTTGACGTGGCCCGTCGTGCGGCGCCGCTCCTCGGGCACCAGCGCGTTCACCAGCGTCGTCTTGCCCACCCCGGAGTGCCCGACGAAGGCGGTGACCTTGCCGTCGAGCAGTTCGTGCACCCGCGCCAGCTCGGCGCCGTCGGTGAACTCCTCGCGGCTGGTGACCACGTAGGGGATGTCGAGGGTGGCGTACGTCTCCAGGATCTTGTCGGCCGAGGCCAGGTCCGACTTGGTCAGCACGAGGATCGGTTCGAGGCCGCCGTCATACGCCGCCACGACGCACCGGTCGATCAGGCGCGGGCGCGGCTCCGGGTCGGCGAGGGCGGTGACGATGGCGAGCTGGTCGGCGTTGGCGACGACCACCCGCTCGTAGGGGTCGTCGTCGTCGGCGGTGCGCCGCAGGACGGAGGTGCGCTCGCCGATCCGCACGATGCGGGCGAGGGTGTCCTTCTTGCCGGACAGGTCCCCGACCACCGCGACCCGGTCGCCCACCACGGCGGCCTTGCGGCCCAGCTCGCGGGCCTTCATGGCCATCACGATCCGGTCCTCGACCAGGACGGTCAGCCGGCCGCGGTCGACGGTGAGGACCATGCCCTCGGCGGCGTCCTCGTGCTTGGGCCTGATGTGGGTACGGGGGCGGTTGCCCTTGCGGTTGGGGCGGACGCGGATGTCGTCCTCGTCGGGGTTCTTGCCGTAGCGGCGCATGTTCTCGTTCCGCCCATCAGTTCCCGAGCATCCCGGTCCAGAGTTCGGGGAAGTCCGGGAGGGTCTTCGCCGTCGTCGCGACGTTCTCGATCTGTACGCCGGCCACCGCGAGGCCGATGATCGCGCCCGCGGTCGCCATGCGGTGGTCGTCGTAGGTGTGGAAGACACCGCCGTGCAGCGGGCGCGGGCGGATGTGCAGGCCGTCGGCGGTCTCGGTGACGTCACCGCCGAGTCCGTTGATCTCCTTGGTGAGCGCGGCGAGCCGGTCCGTCTCGTGCAGCCGCAGGTGGGCGACGCCGCGCAGCGTCGAGGGCGAGTCCGCGAGGGCCGCGACGGCCGCGATGCCCGGAGTCAGCTCGCCGACCTCGCTCAGGTCCACGTCGAGGCCGTGGATCGAGCCGGAGCCGGTGAACACCAGGCCCTGCTCGGTCAGTTCGCAGGAGCCGCCCATCTCCGTGAAGATCTCGCGGAGCGCGTCGCCGGGCTGCGTGGTGTGCGCGGGCCAGTCGGGGACGGTGACCGTGCCGCCGGTGACCAGGGCCGCGGCGAGGAACGGCTGGGCGTTGGAGAGGTCGGGCTCGACGGTCAGGTCCCGGCCGAGGAGCGCGCCGGGGGTGACCCGCCAGACGTTCGGCTCGCCGCCCGCCTCGGGGGTGTCCACCTGGGCGCCCGCCGAGCGCAGCATGTCGACCGTCATCCGGATGTGCGGCATGGAGGGCAGCGGGCCGCCCACGTGCCGGACCTCCACGCCCTGGTTGAAGCGCGGGCCCGACAGCAGCAGGGCGCTGACGAACTGGGAGGAGGACGAGGCGTCGATCTCGACCGTGCCGCCGTCCAGGGCCCCGGCGCCGTGCACGGTCAGCGGCAGCGCGCCCGGGCTGCCGAGTGACGTGTCGTCGATGCGGGCGCCGAGCGCGCGCAGGGCGTCGATCACACCGGTCAGGGGGCGCTCGTACGAACGGGGATCGCCGTCGAAGCGGATCGGGCCGTCGGCGAGGGCGGCGACCGGGGGCAGGAAGCGCATGACCGTGCCGGCGTTGCCGACGTCGACCGTGGCCGGGCCGCGCAGGCCCGAGGGGATCACGCGCCAGGCCTCGCCGGTGCCTTCGGGGCCGCCCGCGAGGGAGGAGCTGGACGACACCGTCTCCTCGATGCCGACGCCCATCGCGCGCAGGGCGCCCGCCATCAGCAGGGTGTCGCGGGAGCGCAGCGGGCGGCGCAGCCAGCCCGGCTCGGCGGCGAGTGAGGCGAGGACGAGCGCGCGGTTGGTGACCGACTTCGAACCGGGGACGTGGACCGTCGCGGTGACGGCTCCGCTTGCGTGCGGGGCGGGCCAGAGGGCGGTGTGCGCCGGGGTTTCGGTCATGCCCTCACTTTAGTGGCTGCCGCGGACCCCGCTCAGACGTCCAGGAGCCAGCGTGCCCCGCCCATCAGGGAGCAGAGCGAGACGGCGTGGAAGAGGAAGAGCCACAGCCCGGCGGGGACGTGGGTGAGCCGCGAGAGCTGGTCCGCGTCCGAGTCGCCCGCGCCCCCGTGCCGGCGCTTGGCCTGGAGCTCGAAGGCGGGGCGGACGCCGCCGAGGAGCAGGAACCACACCACCGCGTACGCGAACGCCGCCTGCACGTCGGTCTCCGCCAGCCAGGACACCAAGAGGAAGGCGCCGCCGGTCAGGATCACCGTCAGGGCGCCGTACGCGTTGCGGATCATCACCAGCATCGCGACGAGCAGCGCGGTGGCGATCCACAGCAGGGCCGTGATGCGCCCCGACGAGAGCAGGGCCGCACCGCCGAGGCCGAGCAGCGGGGGCGCGGTGTAGCCCGCCGCCGCGGTCAGGATCATGCCGAGCCCGGTGGGCCTGCCGCGCGAGACGGTCAGGCCCGAGGTGTCGGAGTGCAGCCGTATGCCGTCCAGGCGGCGCCCGGTGAGCAGCGCGACCAGGCCGTGGCCGCCCTCGTGGGCGATGGTGACGGCGTTGCGGGCCAGGCGCCAGACGCCGTGCGGCACGACGACGGCGAGGGCCGCGACGCCGGCCGCGACGACCAGCCACTGCTCGGGCGCGGGCTGGGTGCCGAGGAGGCGGTCCCAGAGATCGGCCGGGTCGGCGTTGGCGGTGCTTTCCATGGGCGGAACCGGCTCCTTGGGGGACGGGGTCGTGGCAGTCTGGCACGTATGTGCGGACGGTATGCATCGAGTCGTAGGCCCGAGGATCTCGCAGCGGTCTTCGAGATCGAGAAGTGGGAGGAGCCGGCGGAGGCCCTGGCCCCCGATTACAACGTGGCCCCCACCAAAGAGGTCTACGCGGTCCTCGACCGTCCACTGAAAGACGCCGGGGACCCGGCTCCGGTTCGCCAGCTGCGCACGCTGAAGTGGGGCCTTGTCCCGTCCTGGTCCAAGACGCCCGAGGGCGGCGCGCGGATGATCAACGCCCGCGCGGAGACCGTGCACGAGAAGCCCTCCTACCGCCGTGCCTTCGCCTCCCGCCGCTGCGTCCTGCCCGCCGACGGCTATTACGAGTGGGTGACCGCGCCCGAGGAACGGCAGCTGGAGGTCGAGGGCAAGAAGAAGCGGTCCCGCAAGCAGCCGTACTTCGTGACCCCGGCCGACGGCTCCGTCTTCGCCATGGCCGGCCTCTACGAGTTCTGGCGGGACAAGACCCTGCCCGACGAGCACCCCCTCGCCTGGTGGGTCACCTGCACGGTGATCACCACGGAGGCCGAGACCGCACCGCTGGCCGTCGCCCCCGCCGAGGGCCCGCGCTCGCTCGCCGACATCCACCCGCGGATGCCGCTGATGCTCACCCCCGACCGCTGGGACGCCTGGCTCGACCCGTCCCGCACGGACGTCGCGGACCTGCGCCCCCTCCTGGAGCCGCCCCCGGCCGGGCTGATGCGGGCGTACCCCGTGTCGACGGCGGTCAGCAACGTCCGCAACAACGGCCCGGAGCTGCTCAAGGAGCTGGACGGCCCCGAAGAGGGCACACTCTTCTGACGTGACGCACGAAACACACCCGCCGCGCGGCGAGGCCACCCAGCTCGTCGAGACCGACGCCGGTACGGCGCGCATCACCTGGTACCCGGCGACGGGCAAGGCGCGCCTCCTGCTGGCCGTCGGCCACGGCGCGGGCGGCGGCATCGAGGCCCGCGACCTCCAGGCCCTCGCCGCCACGCTGCCCGCGCACGGCGTGAGCGTCGCCCTGGTCGAGCAGCCCTGGCGCGTCGCCGGCAAGAAGCTGGCGCCCGCGCCGAAGACGCTGGACGTGGGGTGGCGCGGGATCTGGCCGGCCCTGGAGAAGAAAGGGCTGCCGGTGATCTCCGGCGGCCGCAGCGCGGGCGCGCGCGTGGCCTGCCGCACCGCCACCGATCTCGGCGCCGCCGCGGTCCTCGCGCTCTCCTTCCCCCTGCACCCCCCGGGCAGGCCCGAGAAGTCCCGCGCCGGTGAACTGCTCGGCGCCGGGGTGCCGGCCCTCGTCGTGCAGGGCGGCAACGACCCCTTCGGGGCGCCCGCCGAGTTCCCCGAGGGGACGTACGAACTGCTCGAAGTGCCCTTCGGCGATCACGGGTTCAAGGTGCCGAAGAAGGCGGACCTGACGCAGGACGAGGCCGTGGCGGTCATCACGGACGGCGTCACACGGTGGACGGGAATGTTGGGCGCGTGACCCCTGTTGTCGCGAACAGACGGTGAACACCGTCGCAGACGTGTTCGTACGAGAGGGAGTCCGCCGCATGGGTTCGACCATCTGCCCGAACCGCTCCAGCGCCGCTGACCTGGAGTGGACGGTCTTGAGCGCACCCAAAACCGCGACTATTCGGGCGGCGCGCGGAGTGGATCGTCGTCTATCCTCCGATTCGAGTGGGGCTGCTCTCGGCCTCACCACGTCGTTGGAGGAGGTGGGTCCGGTCACTGGGACCGACGCAGGGACCGAGCACGGCCAGGCGGAGCGCCCGGAAGAGGGTTCTGAGACGGCCGCGGAGCGCACCGCCCGCTTCGAGCGGGACGCGCTGACGTTCCTCGACCAGATGTACTCCGCGGCGCTGCGCATGACGCGCAACCCGGCGGACGCGGAGGACCTGGTCCAGGAGACCTACGCGAAGGCGTACGCGTCGTTCCACCAGTTCCGCGAGGGCACCAACCTCAAGGCCTGGCTGTACCGCATCCTCACGAACACGTTCATCAACTCGTACCGCAAGAAGCAGCGCGAGCCCCAGCGCAGTGCCGCCGAGGAGATCGAGGACTGGCAGCTGGCGCGCGCCGAGTCGCACATGTCCACCGGTCTGCGCTCCGCCGAGTCGCAGGCGCTGGACCACCTGCCCGACTCGGACGTGAAGCAGGCGCTCCAGGCGATCCCCGAGGAATTCCGCATCGCCGTCTACCTGGCCGATGTCGAAGGCTTTGCGTACAAGGAGATCGCGGACATCATGGGGACACCCATCGGTACGGTCATGTCCCGGCTGCACCGGGGCCGCCGCCAGCTGCGCGGCATGCTGGAGGACTACGCCCGTGAGCGCGGGCTCGTCCCGGCGGGTGCCGGAGACTCGAACGGAACGAAAGGCTCGGGCTCATGAGCTGCGGAGAGCCGCACGAGACTGACTGCAGTGAAGTCCTGGACCACCTCTACGAGTTCCTGGACCACGAGATGCCGGACAGCGACTGCACCAAGTTCGAGACGCACTTCGAGGAGTGCTCGCCGTGCCTGGAGAAGTACGGCCTGGAGCAGGCCGTGAAGAAGCTGGTGAAGCGCTGCTGCGGTCACGACGACGTGCCCACCGACCTGCGGGCCAAGGTCATGGGACGCATCGACCTCATCCGCTCCGGGCAGTCGGTGCCCGACCAGGACGTCACGCAGGACGCCGCACCGGGTGTGACGCCCTCGGAGGCCTAATCGCCTAGACCGGTCCGGCAGTTGAAAAGAAGAGCAGGTCGCGCATGATGGCGGCCCGCTCTTCTTTTTTGCCCCGTTCCTCCCCCCTGTCACTCGAATGTGCTAATTCACCGCCGTGGGGCACTGGCCGTCGAGCCACCGCTCTAGTCTCCGGACCTGGGTCATGCGAGCTGGAACGGGGAGGAGAACTCCATGCGGTCGATGCCGGCGCGGGCCCGCCTGTACATCCTGTGCGCCGCCCTGGCCGGCGCCGCCTGTGCCGCGCCCGCGCCGAGCGGACCCGCCCCCTGGCCGGCCGTCGCGCTCCTCGCGGTGCTCTACGCCGGATCCGAACGGACCGCCGCGCCCCGCGGCCGTGCGTGCGGCCTCGGCACCTTCTACCC
>NZ_JAFEXF010000281.1 GCF_016905445.1 Streptomyces sp. G44 | reverse complement strand
CCTGGTCGCCCTCGCGGACGCGCTCGCGGGCGCGGGCCGCGCGGACGACTGCCGGAAGCTGCTGCGGCAGGGCGTCGCGCGCCCGGCGCCGGAGATCGCCGAGGCGGTCCTCGCGCTGATCGACGCGGGCCGGGAGCGGGAGGCCCGCGCGCTCCTCGACTCCTACCTCCGCGTCCGCACCCCCGAGGACGCGGCGCGCTGCGCGCACACCGACCCGCGCCGCCTCATCCCGCTGCTCCTGGAGACGGCCCGGGCGGTCTCGGAGGAACACCGCTGGGACGTGGCGCACGCCCTGCGCGTGGCGGGCTTCACCCCGTGACGGGCCGCACCCCGCCCCCGGCCCCGAGCGGGAGGCGAGCCGTCTGCCCGCACCCGCCCGCCCTCACCCGCCCCGCCCTCGCCCGCCCCGCCCTCACCCGCCCGGGTACGAAAGAAGACCGACTCCGCCGGTTGCCGACGATGGTCTTGCTCACCCCGTCGGCACAGGCTTACGTTCTCCTAATCTACGCACCGGATCTACGGGCGTAGAGGCTCTCTGACGTCCCCTCAAGGGCTGTCCTCCCCAGGGCAGTGAAGGAGCAGCTCATGGTCAACGTCGTACGCGCCGCACTGGTCCAGGCGACCTGGACGGGCGACACCGAATCGATGATCGCCAAGCACGAGTCGCACGCCCGCGAGGCGGCCCGACGGGGCGCGCAGGTCATCGGGTTCCAAGAGGTCTTCAACGCCCCCTACTTCTGCCAGGTCCAGGAGCCCGAGCACTACCGCTGGGCCGAGCCCGTGCCGGACGGCCCCACCGTCACGCGCATGAAGGCGCTCGCCCGCGAGACCGGCATGGTGATCGTCGTCCCGGTCTTCGAGGTCGAGCAGTCCGGGTTCTACTACAACACCGCCGCCGTGATCGACGCCGACGGCAGCTACCTCGGCAAGTACCGCAAGCATCACATCCCGCAGGTCAAGGGCTTCTGGGAGAAGTACTACTTCAAGCCGGGGAACCTGGGCTGGCCGGTGTTCGACACCGCCGTCGGCAAGGTCGGCGCATACATCTGCTACGACCGCCACTTCCCGGAGGGCTGGCGCCAACTCGGCCTGAACGGCGCCCAGATCGTCTACAACCCCTCCGCCACCCACCGCGGCCTCTCCTCCCACCTCTGGCAGCTGGAACAGCCCGCGGCGGCCGTCGCCAACGCGTACTTCGTCGCCGCGATCAACCGCGTCGGCCAGGAGGAGTACGGCGACAACGACTTCTACGGGACGTCGTACTTCGTCGACCCGCGCGGCCGGTTCGTCGGCGAGACCGCGAGCGACAAGGAGGAGGAACTCCTCGTCCGCGACCTCGACTTGGGGCTCATCGAGGAAGTACGTCAACAGT
This sequence comes from Streptomyces sp. G44, assembly GCF_016905445.1. Taxonomy (GTDB): domain Bacteria; phylum Actinomycetota; class Actinomycetes; order Streptomycetales; family Streptomycetaceae; genus Streptomyces. The sequence continues at coordinate 5,664 of NZ_JAFEXF010000281.1, read as the reverse complement.
GGGCGTTCTACCGCGACCGACGCCCCGACGCCTACGAAGGGCTGGTGCGGCCGTGACCGACCTGTACGACCGCCACAGGGCGGTCATGCCCGAGTGGCTCGCGCTCTACTACCAGCACCCCATCGAGCTGACGCACGGCGAGGGCCGGCACGTCTGGGGCGCCGACGGCAGGAAGTACCTCGACTTCTTCGGCGGCATCCTGACCACCATGACGGCACACGCCCTGCCCGAGGTCACCAAGGCGGTGAGCGAGCAGGCGGGCCGGATCATCCACTCCTCGACGCTCTACCTCAACCGCCCGATGGTGGAACTCGCCGAGCGGGTCGCCGCGTTGTCCGGCATCCCCGACGCCCGCGTCTTCTTCACGACCTCCGGCACCGAGGCCAACGACGCGGCCCTGCTGCTCGCCACCGCGCACCGCCGCTCCAACCAGATCCTGGCCATGCGCAACAGCTACCACGGCCGCTCCTTCTCGTCCGTCGGCATCACCGGCAACCAGTCGTGGTCGCCCACCAGCCTCTCGCCGCTCCAGACGCTGTACGTGCACGGGAGCGTCCGCGGCCGTGGCCCGTACGCCTCGCTGGGCGACGCCGAGTTCACCGCGGCCTGCGTGGCCGACCTGAGGGACATGCTCGGGCAGGCCCGTGGGGGAGTGGCGGCGCTGATCGCCGAGCCGATCCAGGGCGTCGGCGGCTTCACCTCGCCGCCCGACGGGCTGTACGCCGCCTTCCGCGAGGTCCTGGCGGAACACGGCATCCTGTGGATCTCCGACGAGGTGCAGACCGGCTGGGGCCGCACCGGCGAGCACTTCTGGGGCTGGCAGGCGCACGCCCGCAGTGGCCCGCCGGACATCCTGACCTTCGCCAAGGGCATCGGCAACGGCATGTCGATCGGCGGTGTCGTCGCCCGCGCCGAGGTGATGAACTCCCTGGACGCCAACTCCATCTCGACGTTCGGCGGTTCGCCGGTCACCATGGCGGCGGGCCTCGCCAACCTCACGTATCTCCTGGAGCACGACCTCCAGGGCAACGCCCGGCGCGTCGGCGGCCTGCTCATCGAGCGGCTGCGGGCGATCTGCGCGCAACTGCCCGTCGTGCGCGAGGTGCGCGGGCGCGGCCTGATGATCGGCGTCGAACTGGTCGAGCCCGGCACCGACGAGCCGAACCAGCGCGCCGCCGCCGCCGTGCTCGAAGCGGCCCGTGAGGGCGGCCTGCTCATCGGCAAGGGCGGCGGCCACAGCACCAGCGTCCTGCGCGTGGCCCCGCCCCTGTCGCTGACCGTCGCGGAGGCGGAGGAGGGCGCCGCCATCCTCGAACAGGCGCTGCGCGCAGCCTAGTTCGCCCCGGCACCACCCCCCGTGCAGAAGAGGGAGCGCACCCCATGAGTACCCGCACCCTGATCCGCGGCGGCCTCGTCATCACCGCCGCCGAGGAGATCCACGCCGACGTGCTGATCGAGGACGGCAGGATCGCCGCGCTCGCCGCGAGCGGTACCGCCGCGGCGGGCGCGTGGACCGCCGAGCGCGTCGTCGACGCCACCGGCAAGTATGTGATCCCGGGCGGCGTCGACGCCCACACGCACATGGAGTTCCCGTTCGGCGGCACCTTCTCGGCCGACACCTTCGAGACCGGGACCCGGGCGGCGGCCTGGGGCGGCACCACGACGATCGTCGACTTCGCGGTGCAGGGCGTGGGGCACTCCCTGCGCGGGGGGCTCGACGCGTACTACGCGAAGGCGGACGGGAAGTGCGCGATCGACTACGCCTTCCACATGATCGTCTCCGATGTGAACGAGCGGACGCTCAAGGAGATGGACCTGCTGGTGGAGGAGGGCGTGACCTCCTTCAAGCTCTTCATGGCCTACCCCGGTGTCTTCTACAGCGACGACGGGCAGATCCTGCGCGCCATGCAGCGCGCGTCGGCCAACGGCGGGCTGATCATGATGCACGCGGAGAACGGCATCGCCATCGACGTCCTCGTCGAACAGGCCCTCGCCCGCGGGGAGACCGATCCGCGGTACCACGGCGAGGTCCGCAAGGCGTTGCTGGAGGCCGAGGCCACCCACCGCGCGATCCAGCTCGCCCGGGTCGCCGACGCCCCGTTGTACGTCGTCCACGTGTCGGCTCAGGAAGCCGTCGCGGAGCTCACCGCCGCCCGCGACAAGGGTCTGCACGTCTTCGGCGAGACCTGCCCCCAGTACCTCTTCCTGTCCACCGGCAACCTCGCCGAGCCCGATTTCGACGGCGCCAAGTACGTGTGCAGCACGCCGCTGAGGCCGCGTGAGCACCAGGCGGCCCTGTGGCGGGGCCTGCGCACCAACGACCTCCAGGTCGTCTCCACCGACCACTGCCCGTTCTGCTTCACCGGCCAGAAGGAGCTGGGCCGCGGCGACTTCTCGAAGATCCCCAACGGTCTGCCGGGCGTGGAGAACCGCATGGACCTGCTGCACCAGGCCGTCGTCGACGGGCACCTCAGTCGCCGCCGCTGGATCGAGATCGCCTGCGCCACCCCGGCCCGCATGTTCGGCCTCTACCCGAAGAAAGGCACCATCGCCCCCGGCGCCGACGCCGACGTGGTGATCTACGACCCGCACGCCGAGCAGGTGATCTCCGCCGAGACCCATCACATGAACGTCGACTACTCGGCGTACGAGGGCAAACGGGTCACCGGACGCGTCGAGACCGTCCTCTCCCGAGGTGACCTGGTCATCGAAGACCGCCGCTTCGTCGGCCGGCCCGGCCACGGCCTGTACACGCCCCGCTCCACCTGCCAGTACCTGGACTGAGGGCGCGCACCCGGCGGTCTCAGGCCCCGCCGCGCCACTCCCCGGCGAGGACCGCCCAGTCCTGCTTGTCGTGGCGGGTGCCGTCGTAGAGCCAGGCTTCGCGCCGGACCCCTTCGAGGGTCATGCCGAGCCGCTCGGCCACCGCCGCGCTGCGGGCGTTGTCGGCGCGGCAGTGCCACTCGGCGCGGTGCATGCCCCGGGTGGTGAACGCCCAGTCCAGCACCGTGCGGCACGCCGCGGTGACCAGGCCGCGCCCCTCGGCGGCCGGTTCCAGCCAGCAGCCGACCTCGCAGGTGCCCGCCGCGGCGTCGAAGGCCACGAACATGACGCCGCCGACCAGGGTGCCGTCGAGCCATATGCCGTACAGGCGCGCGCCGTCCGCGGCCTGCCGCTCCGCGTACCGGCGCAGGGTGGCCCGGGCGCCGTCGAGATCGTCGGTGACGAACGCGGCGCCCACCCAGGGCCGGATGTGCTCGCGTGCCCGGTCGAGGTGGGCGGTGAACTCCTCGGCGTGCCACGTCTCGAGGGGGCGCAGGCGGGCGCCGTCCCGCAGGGGGAGAGAGAACATGAGGACCTCATTCACACAACAAGCGTTATGGTTATGTACGGTAGCAGCATGCCACGCACCAAGGGAGATCACGAAGCCCGCCGCCGCGACGTCTCCGAGGCCGTCTGGCGGGTCCTGGCCGCGCACGGCTTCGGCGGGCTCACCATGCGTGCCGTCGCCGCCGAACTCGGCGCGAGCACCGGTCTCCTGACCCACTACTTCCGCACCAAGCGCGACCTGGTCGTCCACGCCCTCGATCTCCTGGAGCAGCGCACCGCCGCCCGCCCCAGGCGGGCCGCGGGGCAGGGTCTGGCCGCCGTGCGGGCCGCGCTCCTGGACATCCTGCCGCTGACCGACGAGGCCACCGGCAGCAACCGCGTCTGGGTCTCCTCCTGGGACACGGCGCTCGCCGACCCCGGACTGCGCGCCGACCACGCCCGCAGATACGCGCGGAGCCGCGAGAAGCTGCGCGAACTGATCGCGGAGGCACAGCGGCTCGGCGAGATCGCTCCCGGCGACCCGGAACGCCTCGCCGCCGGGGCCCAGGCCTTCGTGCTCGGCCTGGTGGTCCAGGCGCTGCTCGACGCCCCGGCGTTCCCGGCGTCACGCCAGATCCAGCTGGTCGACGACCACCTCGCCGCGCTGGCTCCGGACGGCCTCGGCGCGAACGGGGGCTGACGCTCGGCGGGGTGCTCTTGCCAAGGGCCGGGGAGAAGTCCAGGATTGTCCCTTCTCGGATCACCTCCGAGGCCTCATCCGGCACGTGGACCAGGAGGTCCCGCTGTGGATTTCGGACTTGTGCTACAGACCGATCCGCCCGCCTCGGCGGTCGTCGGCCTCATGCGGCGGGCGGAGCGCAACGGCTTCCGCCACGGCTGGACCTTCGACTCCGCCGTCCTGTGGCAGGAGCCGTTCGTCATCTACGGCCGCATCCTCGAACACACCACACGGCTGACGGTCGGCCCCATGGTCACCAACCCGGGCACCAGGACCTGGGAGGTCACCGCCTCCACCTTCGCCACGCTCAACGACATGTACGGCAACCGCACCGTCTGCGGCATCGGCCGCGGCGACTCCGCGATGCGCGTCGCGGGCCGCGAGCCGAACACGCTGGCCCGGCTGGGCGAGGCCATCGACGTCATCCGCGACCTCGCCGAGGGGCGCGAGGCGGACGTCGACGGGCAGCGGCTGCGACTGCCGTGGGTGCGGGACGGGAAGCTGCCGGTGTGGATGGCGGCGTACGGTCCCAAAGCGCTCGCGCTCGCCGGGCGGAAGGCGGACGGGTTCATCCTGCAACTCGCCGACCCGTACCTGACCGCGTACATGGTGAGGGCCGTGCGCGACGCGGCGACCGCCGCCGGGCGCGAGGCGTCCGACGTGAAGATCTGCGTCGCCGCGCCCGCGTACGTCGGTGACGACCTCGCGCACGCCCGCGAGCAGTGCCGGTGGTTCGGCGGCATGGTCGGCAACCACGTCGCCGATCTCGTCGCCCGGTACGGCGAGCACTCGTCGGCGGTGCCGCAGGCCCTCACCTCGTACATCAAGGCCCGGGAGGGCTACGACTACAGCCACCACGGGCGGGCCGGGAACCCCGACGCGGCGTTCGTGCCGGACGAGATCGTCGACCGCTTCTGCCTCCTCGGCCCCGTCGAGTCCCACCTGGAACGGCTGCGGGAGCTGCGGGAGTTGGGCGTCGACCAGTTCGCCGTGTACGCGATGCACGACGCCCGGGAGGACGTCATCGACGCGTACGGCTCGTCGGTCATCCCGGAGCTCTCCTGACGCCGGCCCCGAGGCCGGAGGCGAACGCGAGCAGCAGGTCCGCGGCGCGCGGGGGTGCTTGCGGCGTGGGGTCCCCGCCGGTGCCGTCGAGGAACTCCAGCCGCAGCCCGGGAACGTCCCGGTAGCCGTCGGCCGCCCGACGCCGCCGGTGCTGGTCCGCGCCGCCCAGGACAGCCAGCAGCGGGCGGTCCAACCGGGCGAGCCGGTCGGGCAGTTCGCGTTGCCCGAGGCAGTTGAAGGCCTCCCGTGAGGCCCCGGTGACCGCGAGGTACGTCCTGCCGCGCACCCTCATGACGATCCGGTCGGGAATGGCGGTCTCGCGCCCGGCCTCGCCGGCCGGGCCCCGGCCCGCCGGGGCGTCGCCCAGCATGCGCCACACCCAGCGGCCGAGCACGGGCACGGTGACGAGACGGCCGGGCCACCGGGGCGGCAGGCCCGCGGCCGGGCCCGCCCCGGGGAGAGCCCCGCCAGGGGGGGCGGCGGGCCCCCCCGGCGCCCCAGAACCGACGGCCCCCGCCCCCGAGGCGCGCCCCCCGGGGGGGCGGGGGCGC
>NZ_JAFEXF010000280.1 GCF_016905445.1 Streptomyces sp. G44 | reverse complement strand
GAGCCGGTGAGCTTCGCCGCCCTGGACCTGCTGCGGCGCGCCGGAGTCGAGGTCGCGGCGCTGGTCACGGAGCACCCCCGCCACCAGGCACCGCGTGCCCGCGCGGCCGGCGCCCGCTTGCTGCGCGGCGTCCCGCTGCTCACGGACGCCACCGTCACCGAACTCCTCGGGCACGGCCGGCTGTCGGGCGTCCGGCTGCGGCACCGCGACGGCAGGGCGGCGCACATCGCCTGCGACACGGTCGTCTTCACCGGCGACTTCGTGCCCGACCACGAACTGGCGCGGCACGGCGGCCTGCCGCTCGACCCCGGCACCCGCGGCCCGGCCGTCGACAGCGCCTTCCGCACCGCCGAGCGCGGCGTCTTCGCGGTCGGCAACGTCGTGCACGCCGTGGCACCGGCACGCGTGGTGACCCGGGAGGGCGCCGCCGCCTCCGCCGCCGTGCGGCGCTACCTCTCCGAGGGCGACTGGCCCTCGGCGTCGGTCCCGCTGCGGGTCACCGCGCCGCTGGCCTGGATCGCCCCCAACCGCCTGACTCCGGACGAGCCGGGCGACGGGGGCGACGGCTTCACGCTGCGGACGACGGAGTTCGTCGCGCGCCCGGCGTTGCTGATCACCCAGGACGGCAGGACCCTCCACCAGGCACGGCGCCGCCGCCAGGCGATCCCGAACCGGCCGCTGCGCATCCCCGGAAGCTGGGCCGCCGGGGTGGACGCGCGCGGCGGCGCCGTACGCGTCGCTCTCCTTCCCTGACGGGCGTCCCGCGTCGGCGACCACGTGACGTGTGTGCCGCCGTCGACAACATAAGGAGCTTAAATAAGCAGGCAACGCATTCCAGGAGTGGACGACAGTGGACGACATGGCGAACGACGCACCGCACACCGCCTCGCACGGCGACCCGACCGGCGGCCCGGCCGCCGATCTCGACGTGGAGGCCTTCACCGCGGCGATCGAGAACTTCAACCGCTTCTACATCCGCCTGCCCGTGCTGGAGAAGCTGCCCTTCACCACCCTGTCGGTGCTCGACACCCTCGCGTTCGGCGGCAGCCCCCGGCGGCTGACCGAGCTGACGAAGACCGAGCAGGTCAGCCAGCCCGGCATCACGCAGCTGGTGACGCGCCTGGAGCGGGACGGCCTGGTGGAGCGCCGCCCCGACCCGAGCGACGGCCGCGCCGTCCTCGTCCACATCACCGAAGCGGGCCGCGAGGTCGGCCGCTCCCGCCGCGCCGACCGCTCACGCCATCTGCGGCCGCTCATCGAGCGGCTCACCCCCGAGCAGCGCCGGGCCATCACGGACGCGCTGCCCGCCCTCACCCGCCTCGCGGAGCTGGGACGCGGACAGGGGTAGGCGACGCGGGGCGCGGCGAAGGCCCCTCTTCCCACAGCCCCGCGTCCCGCATAGACTCCAAAACTAGCAGCGCTAATTTACGTGCAGCGGCGCTGACGCGCGGCGGGGCCCGCAACCCCGCGGCGAGCAACCGCGACAACGCGGCGAGAGCCGAACCCGCACAGCCAGACCGCAACCCACGCAGCGAGACCCGCAAAACGATCCGGAGCCGTATCGTGCGCACCGTCCACTTCGCCGCCGCCCGCCGCACCCCCATCGGCAAGCTCCGCGGCGCCCTCTCCACCGTCCGCCCCGACGACCTCGCCGCGGGCGTCGTCCGCGGACTCCTCGCCGACGCCCCGCGGCTGGACCCCGCGCGGATCGACGACATCTACTGGGGCGCCGCCAACCAGGCGGGCGAGGACAACCGCAACGTCGCCCGCATGGCCGCCCTCCTCGCGGGCCTCCCGGAGTCGGTGCCCGGCGCGACCGTCAACCGGCTCTGCGCCTCCGGACTCGAAGCCGTCACCACCGCCGCGCGCACCATCGCCGCGGGGGAGGCCGACATCGTCCTCGCGGGCGGCTCCGAGTCGATGAGCCGCGCGCCCTTCGTCCTGCCCCGCCCCGACGAGGCGCTGCCGCACCGCATGGAGACCGCCGACACCCGCCTCGGCTGGCGGCTGACCAACCCGCGGATGAAGGACCTGCACGGCGTCCTCGCGATGGGCGAGACGGCCGAGGAGGTCGCCGAACGCCACGGCGTCTCGCGCGAGCGCCAGGACACCTTCGCGCTCCGCAGCCACCAGCGCGCCGCGGCGGCCCGCAAGAACGGCCACTTCGACGACGAACTCCTGCCGGTCACCCGCCCCGACGGCGTACTCGTCGACGCGGACGAATGCGTGCGCGAGGACACCTCGTACGCGAAGCTCAGCGGCCTGAAGCCGGTCTTCCGCGAGGGCGGTTCCGTCACCGCGGGCAACGCGTCGCCGATGAACGACGGCGCCGCCGGGCTGCTGCTCGCCAGCGAGGAGGCCCTCGACGACCTGGGCCTGGAGTCCCTCGGGCGGTACGTCGCAGGCGCCTCGGCCGGCGTGCACCCGGACGTCATGGGCCTCGGGCCCGTCCCCGCCACCCGCAAGGCGCTCGACCGCGTCGGCTGGAGCGTCGCCGACGTCCAGGAGGCGGAGTTCAACGAGGCGTTCGCCGCCCAGGCCCTCGCCTGCGTCGACGCCCTCGGCTTCGACCCGGAGCTGGTCAACCCCTCCGGCGGCGCCATCGCGCTCGGCCATCCCCTCGGCTGCTCGGGCGCCCGCATCCTCACCACGCTGCTGCACCGCATGCGCCGCACCGGCGCCACGCGCGGCCTCGCCACGATGTGCGTGGGCGTGGGCCAGGGCAGCGCGCTCCTCGTCGAGCGCGACTGACCCCCTGCCGTCGGGGCGCACCGCCGCCCGGTGCGCCCCCGCCGAGCAGCATTCCGAACCACCGCAACGCCGCACGGAACGGAGCACCACCCCCCATGGCAACGCTGTCCCTCGCCGCGATCCTCGCCGAACCCGCCCGCCGCCACCCGGACCGCACCGCTCTCGTCGAAGGTGAACTGCGGCTCTCCTTCAAGGAGTTGTGGCACGAGGCGCGCGCCCAGGCCGCCGCCCTCGCGCAGCTCGGCGTGCGGCCGGGGGACCGCGTCGCCCTAATGGCGCCGAACACCGCCGAGTTCCCGACGGCCTACTACGCGATCCTCGCCGCCGGGGGCGTGGTCGTCCCCGTCCATCTGCTGCTCTCCGCCGAGGAGGTCGAGCACGTCCTGCGGGACAGCGGCGCCAGCCTGCTCCTGTGCCACCCCGCGCAGGCCCCGACGGGCCGGGCCGCCGCCGAGGCCACCGGCGTACGCCTACGGGAACTGGGCTCCGAGGGGGAGCTGGCGGCCCTGGCCCGCGCCACCGAGCCCCTCGTCTCGTACGTCACCCGCGACGCCGACGACCCGGCCGTGGTCTTCTACACCAGCGGCACCACCGGCGTCCCCAAGGGCGCCGTGCTCAGCCACTTCAACCTCGTCATGAACGCGACCGTCAACGCCTTCGACGCCAACGACATCCGCCCCGACGACGTCGCGCTGGGCGCGCTGCCCCTCTTCCACGCCTTCGGCCAGACCGTCTCCATGAACTCCACCTGGCGGGCGGGCGCGACGCTCGTCCTGCTGCCCCGCTTCGACGCCGCGCGGGCCATCGAGCTGATGGTGGCGGAGGGCGCGAACACCTTCCACGGCGTGCCCACCATGTTCGTCGGCCTGGTGGCCGCCGCCGCGTCCGCCCCCGAGCTGCCGAAGCTGCGCTTGTGCGTCTCCGGCGGCGCCTCGCTGCCCGTCGCCGTGCTCGAACGCTTCGAGGAGGCCTTCGGCACGCCCGTGTACGAGGGGTACGGACTCTCCGAGACCTCCCCGGCGGCCTCCGTCAACCAGCCCGACCTCGGCACCAGGGCGGGCACCATCGGCCACCCCCTGTGGGGTGTCGACGTCGAGATCGCCCGCGCCGACCTCGACGACCGGATCGAGCTCCTGCCCACGGGCGAACTCGGCGAGGTCGTCATCCGCGGCCACAACGTCTTCTCCGGTTACCTGGGCCGCCCCGAGGCCACCGCGGAGGCGCTGGTCGACGGCTGGTTCCGCAGCGGTGACCTGGGCACCAAGGACGCCGACGGGTTCCTGACGATCGTCGACCGCAAGAAGGACGTCATCATCCGCGGCGGCTTCAACGTCTACCCGCGCGAGGTCGAGGAGGTCCTGATGCGCCACCCCGGCATCGCGCAGGCCGCCGTGATCGGCCTGACCCACCCCGTCCACGGCGAGGAGGTCTGCGCCGTCGTCGTCCCGGCACCCGACGCGGCCAAGGACCCCGAAGCGGTCATCACCTGGGCGAAGGAGCACCTTGGCCGCCACAAGTACCCGCGCCGCGTGGAGTTCACCGACGCGCTCCCGCTCGGCCCCAGCATGAAGGTCCTCAAGCGGGAGCTGCGCGCCCAGTACACCGCGCGGGACACCGCCTAGCCGCACGGCCTCGCGGCCGCGCGGGACGCACCGCGTGAACGTGGCCCCGCGTGGAGGTGGCCCCGCGTGGAGGTGACCCTGCCGGGGCGCTGAGCCTGCCGGGGCGCTGACCCCGCCTGGCCGTGACCCCGCCGGGGCGCTGACCCCGCCTGGACGTGTCCCCGCCGGGGCGCTGAGCCCGCCGGGGCGCTGAGCCCGTTCGCTTCAGCGTGCGGCCGGCGAAGCGCCCGCCGTCTCGGAGGTCAGCCCCTGCTCCAGGTCCTCCGCGAGCAGCCGCTTGGCGATCGTGTCCACCGCCGCCGTCAGCTCCTCGTCCGCGGGCCGCCCGAGATCCCTCTCGATCTCCTCGCCCAGCCAGGCCGACCAGGCCGCGCCGATGACCTCCGCCTCGCGTTCCCCGGCGGGCGTCAGCGAGAAGTACGTGCCCGTGCGGGTCACATACCCCTCGTCCTCCATCCGGTCGAAGACCGGCACGAGCACCTCGGGCGGAATCCTGCGCCGCGCCGCGATGAGGCCGAGCCCGGCGTACCCGACCATCCGGGTGAAGAGCGCGACCTGCATGACCGCCCAGGCCCCCGCCACGTCCAGACGGGTGTCGGAGTCCCGGATGATGCCGCGCGCGGTGTTCATGCCGACGTTGCGGACGATCCCGGCGACGCTGCGCTCCAGCACGTGCCCCGAGTCCGCCGGGGCCGGCTGCGCGAAGCCCTCACCCATGTCCGGTGCGCCCATCCGCGCGCTGTCCCGCAGCGGTACCTGCTTGAGGAACAGCGCCACCAGGAACCCGAGGAGCGCCACGGGCACGGTCCACAGGAAGACGGTGTGCAAGGTGTCCGCGTACGCCTCGACGACCGGCGCCGCCGCCGGGCCCGGCAGCTCGTGCACGCCCTGCGGGCTCTGCGCCGCCCGCGCGATCACCGCCGGGTCCGCGGCGCCGGTGCGCGCCGCCGCCGCGACCCCGTCCTGGAGGTTCGGCGCGAGGGTGTTGGCGTAGATGGTCCCGAACACCGCCGTGCCGAACGAGCTGCCCAGCGTACGGAAGAAGGTCACGCCCGACGTGGCGGTGCCCAGATCCCCGTACGCCACCGTGTTCTGCACGGCGATGGTCAGGACCTGCATGCACAGGCCGATGCCGGCGCCGAGCACGAACATGTACACCGACTCCAGCCACGCGCTCGTGGCGCTCCCCATGAGCGAGAGCAGATAGAGCCCGAGCGCCATCACCAGCGCGCCGACGACGGGGAAAACGCGGTACGTCCCTGTCTTGCTGACGACGTTGCCGCTGAAGACCGACGCGATGAGCAGCCCGATCACCATCGGCAACGTCCGCACGCCCGAAACCGTGGCCGAGTCCCCGTCGACGTACTGGAGATAGGTCGGCAGGAACGTCAGCGCGCCGAGCATGGCGAAGCCCACGATGAAACTGAGGATCGAGCAGACCGTGAACACGGGGTCGGCGAAGAGCCGCATCGGCAGCATCGGTTCGGCGGCGCGCGTCTCGACGACGCAGAACAGCGCCAGCGCGACCAGCCCGCCGACGAACAGGCCGATGATGGTGGGCGATCCCCACGCGTACTGGTTGCCGCCCCAGCTCGTCGCCAGGATCAGCGCGCTGGCCCCCGTCGCGACGAGCGCGATGCCCAGGTAGTCGATGACCGGCCGCGCCGCCGACTTCACGACGGGAATGGTCCGGGCGGCGGCGATCACCACGACGATCGCGATGGGCACGTTCACGTAGAACGCCCAGCGCCAGCTGAGATGGTCCGTGAAGAGACCGCCGAGCAGCGGCCCGATCACGGTGGAGACCCCGAACACGGCGCCGATGGCCCCTTGGTACTTGCCGCGCTCACGCAACGGGATGACATCGGCGATCAGCGCCATGGACGTCACCATCAGACCGCCGGCGCCGATGCCCTGCATCGCCCGCCAGGCGATGAGCAGCGTCATGTTCGTCGACAGGCCGCACAGGAACGACCCGGTGATGAAGATGACCGCCGAGACCTGGAAGACGACCTTCCGCCCGAACAGGTCACCGAACTTGCCGACGAGCACCGTGGCGACGGTCTCCGCGAGCAGGTACGACGTCACCACCCAGGACATGTGCTCCGCCCCGCCCAGGTCCGACACGATGGTCGGCAGCGCGGTGCCGACGATGGTCTGGTCGAGGGCGGCCAGCAGCATCCCCAGCATGATCGTCACGAAGACGACGTTGCGGCGTCGCCGGTCGAGCACGGGCGGCGCCTGCGCCGCGGCGGGAGCCGGCTGATCGGTCATCGTCACACGGCCCACCCTCACACCGGGGCCGGACGGCTGCATGCGGGGTGAGGCCGGTCCGGTGACGGTGGGCGTCCGGGCTGTCCGGTGGCGGCTCACCTTGCGGCCGGGGGTCGCGTGCGGGGCCAGTCGGTCCGGTGGTGGTGGGCGGGGTGCGTTCGGGTGCGCGGCGGTGCCTTACTCGGCTGCCGGGGGTCGTGTGCGGGGTGAGGCCGGTCCGGTGACGGTAGGCGTTCCGGCTGTCCGGTGGTGGCTCACCTTGCGGCCGGGGGTCGCGTGTGGGGCCAGTCGGTCCGGTGGTGGTGGGCGGGGTGCGTTCGGGTGCGCGGCGGTGCCTCGCTCGGCTGCCGCGGGGTCGTGTGCGGGGTGGGGCCGGCCGCTGACGCACGGCGGCCGCGGCCGACGGTGGTGGGTGGGCTTGTGGCCGGGGGTCGCGGGCGGGGCCGGGCGGGGCGGGGGGGGGGCGCGGGGGGCGGGCGGGGGCGCGG
>NZ_JAFEXF010000027.1 GCF_016905445.1 Streptomyces sp. G44 | reverse complement strand
CCGCTGATCGCCGAACTCGACGACCGCGAGCGCCAGATCATCCACCTGCGCTTCGTGGAGGAGCAGACCCAGAGCCAGATCGGCGAGGTCCTCGGCTGCTCCCAGATGCACGTCTCCCGCCTCATCACCCGCATCGTCGCCAAGCTGCGCGCGGGCATGGCCGCGAGCTGACGGCGGACCTCGCGCCGACCCCAGGACACCACGCATCGCACGCGAAAGAGCCCGCCGGCAGGAGTAACCGGCGGGCTCTCCGCGTGCGGTGTGCGGTGTGCGGTGTGCGGTGTGCGGTGTGCGGTGTGCGGTGTGCGGAGAGGATGTCCTCGGCGGTGAGGCCGAAAAAACCCCTTCCCGAGGGCACCGGGAAGAGGCTGTCAGTGTCTTGGGGACGCCGGTCACCGGCGCGGCAGCGGGAAACCGGACACCGGGCTCACCGCGGACCGGTCAGTGCGCCCCGGCACGTGAATCGGTGATCACATCATCTGGCGGCCGGCCGCGTCGCCGCCCGGATCATCCGCCAGGACGACCGCGGCGGTCATGCGCTTGCCGACCGGCTCACGGCGTACCTCGAAGCTCCGGCACACAGCCATGACGATCTCCAGACCGTGCTGACCGATCCGGTTGGGATCCGGCGCCAGGATCGCCGGCAGCGTCGTCCCGCTGTCCCACACCGTCACCTCGACGGCCCCCTCACTGACGGAGAGGGTCAGTACACAGGGCCCGGGAGCGTATTTGCCGGCGTTGGTCACCAGCTCGCTCACCACGAGCTGCACCATGCCCATGGCCCGGGACGACACCGGCAACCCGTGCACCGCCTGCAATGACGTCAGGAAGTCCCTGCTGAGCTCCCGGGCAACGGCTATGTCCTCGCCACTGCCCTCGAACGCGGCAGAAACCGATGGTGCACCCTCCAGGAGTCGCTGTTGGCCATTGTCTCGCTCAGCCACGTTCATCTGTTCGCCTCACTGCCGAAGCGCGGTTCATTGAGGCTCCGCCTACCCCGGAAACGGCCGCCCATGTCGTCCTCCGCGGGCGAGCCGCCGAGATCACGCACTCAGGTGATGACGGGACGCGTCCGGCGGCATACGGGGAAGTGGAACCTCAGCCGGCCTGCCCCCAGGTTCGGCCGGGAGGAGTGGGCGTGAGCGATTTCGAGGTGGACCAGGTGGTTCAGCGGGCCCTGGACCGCCTGACCCTGCTGGCGGAGACCACCACCGCCATGACCAGCACGCTGGATCCCTATGCCGCCGTACGGCGCGTATGCCGCATCCTGGTGCCGCAACTGGCCGACTGGTGCGCGGTCGACCTGCTCGAGGACGACGGCCGCCCGCACCGGGTCAGCGTCGTCCACCGTGATCCGGGAAGACTGCCGATCGGCGGCCTCACCGGGCTGCTCCCCGAGGTCCCGGAGACCCCGGTCGGACCGCTGTCACGCGTGCTCCTCGGCGCGGGCCCCCTGCTGCTCACCTCCGCGGACATGCCCGGCGCGGACACGGCCGCCGATCCGCTGCACGCCCGCCAGCTGCAAATGTTCGACCAGCTCGGAACCCACAACGCCGTGGTCGCCCCGATCCGTGCCCGGCGCCAGGTACTGGGGGCCCTGACCATCGGCCGCTCCGCCGACCGCGCCTCCCTCACCGACGACGACCTCGCCATGGTGGAAGACCTCACCCACCGCATCGCCCTCGGCGTCGACAACGCCCGGCTGTACCGCGAGACCCAGCGCATCGCCGAACGCCTCCAGCGCTCCCTTCTGCCCACTCTTCCCCGGACCGGCCCCTTGCGGCTCGCCGCCCGCTACGCGCCCGCCGCCAGCACCGCCGAAGTCGGCGGCGACTGGTACGACAGCTCCGCAACATGCTGCGCGGCATCGCCTGTGACCGCCAGGAACCGCCCGGTGAGATCCTGCGCCGTCTCGACGTCGCCCACCACGCCCTCTATCCGCACGCCACCGCCACCTGCCTCTACTCGCTCCTCGACCAGGACGAGCACGGAAGGTGGAGCCTCACCTACTCGAGCGCCGGACACCCGCCGCCCCTCCTGGTGAGCGCTGAGGGGGACACCCAGTACCTGCACGGCGGCCACGGCCTCCTCCTCGGCGTCGACCCGCGCCTGCCACGCGGTCACGCCACCGAACTGCTGCCCGCCGGTGCCACGGTGCTCATGTACACCGACGGGCTCATCGAACGCCGCGGCGAAGACCTCACCCACGGCATGACCCGGCTCCGCCAGCACACGGCGGCACTCACCCGCGAGGGGCTCGACACCTTCTGCGACGAATTGCTGACCGGCATGGCCACCGACCATGCCGATGACATCGCCCTGCTCGCCGTACGAACGCCCGCGCACCCACAGAACACCCCCTGAACTCCCGCGGTGCACCGAAGGTGCGCCCCGGGCCCGGTGCCGGCCGGTCAGCCGCCGACGTGGATGCCGGGGCGGCGGTCCGGGTCGGGTTCGTTGCTGCGGATGATCTCGCGCGTGACGGGGGCGGTGTCGCCGCGGCCCAGGAGGAAGTAGCGGAACATGTGCTTCAGCGGGCTGCCTTCGGCCCAGGCGAAGTAGCAGTGCGGCTTGACCCCGGTGGAGTCGCGCAGGGCGAGCAGGATGGCCGCGATGGCGTTCGGCGCGGCCGGTGCCGCGGTGCGCAGGATCCGGTGCCCGTCGACCTCGACTCCGCGGACGGCGAGGGTGTCGCTGAAGTCGGAGGGGTCGACCACGTCGATCTCCAGGAACAGCACGTCGGCCTGGCCGGGCACGGGGTTGATGCCGCGCTGCTCCTGTTCCTTGGCCGCGTACTCGGCTCGGTCGCCGGCCTGGCGGCGATTGGCGATGATGTTGATGGACGCGTCATGGGCGAGGGTGTCGGTGAGGAACCGGCGGGCGTTCTCGTCGAAGACCAGGCGGTCGGCGCGCAGTTCGGTGGTGCGGGAGATGCGGGAGACCAGCGAGACGGTGATGATGCCGAGGATGAACGCACCGGAGATGGCGATGCCGTCAGGCTTGTCGACGATGTTGGCGATCAAGGCGTAGAACAGGATCGCGGTGAGGAACGCGAAGCCGGTGGCGGCGGCGCGGCGTCGCCCGCGTGCGACGGAGACGGTGACGGCGAAGGCCCCGGAGACCATCATCGCCAGGATGCCGGTGGCGTAGGCACCGGCCTGCTTGTCGACGTCCGCGCCGAAGACGATGGTGATGACGACGCACAGCGCGGTGTAGACGAGGACGACGGGGCGCACGGCGCGCCCCCACTCCGG
This sequence comes from Streptomyces sp. G44, assembly GCF_016905445.1. Lineage (GTDB taxonomy): Bacteria > Actinomycetota > Actinomycetes > Streptomycetales > Streptomycetaceae > Streptomyces. Next base: position 48,353 of record NZ_JAFEXF010000027.1, on the reverse strand, counting down.
GGCCATGCCGTAGCCGGGCAGATAGCGCGGCACGATGTTGATCAGCCCGGCCATCGCGGAGGCACCGGCGAACCACAGGATGAGGATCGTGCTGATGTCGTAGATGGTGCCGAACGCCTCCCCGACGTGTTCGTGGGCGAGCCAGGCCAGCGCCCGGCCGTTGGCCGCGCCGCCCGGCTCGAACTCCTCGTGGGGGATCAGGACGGTGGTCACGAAGCTGGCGGCCAGCAGGTAGACGCTCATGATGAGCGCGGCGGTCGTCAGCAGGCGGCGGGTGTTGCGGATCCGGGAGCGGAGCCGCTGCTCGGCGTCGGCGCCGTCCGCGGCCACCAGCGGCATCATGCTCACCCCGGTCTCGAACCCGGACAGGCCCAGCACGAGGAGCGGGAAGGCGAGCAGCGCGGGTCCCGCGAGGCCACCGCCCCCTTCGGTCAGGGAGCCGGTCCAGGCGGACAAGGCCTCCGGCGTGGTCACCACGTGGGCCACCCCGACAGCGATCACGATCGCGTTGAGGACGAGGAAGACGGCCACCAGAGGGATGGCGACCTTCACGGCCTCACTGAATCCGAGGAGGAAGACGCCTCCCAGCACCAGCAGCAGGGCCACGGTCAGGGCGACCTCGTGGCCGTGCAGGGCGGCGGGGAAGAAGGGGTTTTCGACCACATGGACGGAGGCGTCGGCCGTGGAGAGGGTGATGGTGATGATCCAGGAGGTGGCGACGAAGCCGAGCAGGACGAGGACGAACAGCTTGCCCCACCAGAACGGCAGCAGGTCCTCCAGCATGGCCACCGATCCCGCGCCGTGCGGGCTCGCCTTCGCCACGCGCCGGTACATCGGCAGCATGCCCACCAGAGTGAGCGCCACGATCAGCAGCGTGGCCAGCGGAGAGACGGCGCCGGCCGCCAGCGCGGCGATGGCCGGCACGTAGGCGAGGCTGGAGAAGTAGTCGACGCCGGTCAGGCACATCACCTTCCACCAGGCGTGCGGCTCGGCCTGCGCCTCCCCCGCCGCCGGTCCCACGGGCTGCACCTGATGCCGCAGCATCCACCGCGCCAGACCGCCGCTGGGCTGCGGGCGCAGCGCCGGGCTGCCCACCTCTTCCGGCACGGCCAGAGCGTTCGCGTCCTTCATAGCCCCCATGAGCCCTTTCTCTCCTGCGTTCGCCGCGGCGGGCGTCGCACCCGCCGACCGGCAAGCACGCGTGATCCTTTCAGCGCGCCGCCACAGGTCAGCCACTACCCCGTGGGCGCGGACGACACCTCGGTCAAGACCTTCGCGGCATCCTGGTCGCCGGTGGCGCCGGCGCGGGGGCCGGGCTGTGTGGGATTCCGGGAGACGTGAGAGGGGCTGGGGCGTGAGTGAGACACCGTCGAACACCCTGCAATACCGCTTCGACGGGCCGGAAGAGGCCCCGGTCCTGACCCTGGGGGCCTCCCTCGGCACCACCTGGCACAGGTAGGCGGAGGCGTCTTCCGGCGTCCACGTGGTCTAGATCGACGCCGTTCATACAGGTGGGGTCTTTGTGGTCCAGGTGCGTCGACGCTGTCGGTGACAGCGACGTGACACGTGGCAGTCGCTGAGGCCCCCCCGACAGGCAGATGTAGATGGTGTCCTCGGCGTTCGAGGGGCGCGGTCCGTTAGCCGACCAGAAGTAACCGGCTGACCTCGGGTGTGGGTGCAGCCGAGGGTGCCGGGCAGTCGAGCGGCGACGCCGCACAGAGCTGACGCACCGCCGTTGCAGGGCGGCACCGCATGGGGCAGGGCGGCACCGCATGGGGCGGGGCCCGGACGGTGCGTCGCGGTCCGGGCCCTGCTGTACCGGGCGCGGCCGGTCCCGGTCAGCTCTCGGCCGAGCACCCGCGTTTCCGTCGCCCCGCGGGGGGGGGGGGCATCAGCGGACTGTCTTGACCCCGAAATGGTGGCCCAGGCCGATGGCGCCATGCATGTGGGCGTACATCTCCATGCCACGGAAAACGCATCGAGCTCGGCGAGCAGAAGGCGGTGCAACTGCTCGAAGGCCCCGGCCGCTGCGGGCGATCCAGGAGCCACCAGCAGGTCTGTCCGAAACCGAACCTCAACTCCAGCGGCAGGAGTTGCCAAAAGATGTCCTGGCGCGAGGCGTACGCGAGTGTGTTCTAAATGCCACGGTGTGGGGCGGTCAGCACCCGCTCCCACAACTCTGAGGGTGCTTCAGAGGGGGAGTGACGCGTCTCGGCCTGAGCAGACCCCTCTCTCGCTCAACAACGTGTAGGTAGCAGTTGGCTCGACCCGGCTCGCGGCTGCCGTGCTCGCAGCCTCCGCCGTCCTGCTGCTGAGCGCCTGCGGCGGCTCGGACGCTGACAAGGGCGACGACAAGATCGCCGGGGCGGACAGTGGCACGGAAAAGTCGGCGTCACCGTCCGTATCGGGACGGAATCGACCGTCCGGAGATCAGACTTCCGAAGGACGACAAGCTCCTGTTCGAAGAGCCTGACGGTGCGAAGGAAGCGTCAGTACTCAATGGCAACCGGGAGTTCATTCGGGCCACGGACTATGCCATCGTCCACGGGAATCCGAAATCCTCGGCTTTGAGGTTCTATGCCAAGGGTGACGCCCTGAAGGTCAGCGTCGATTGGGTGCAGCAGTTTGTAGACGCTGGGCAGTCCGTTGGCGGAACTGTCCGTTACTACAACCGCAAGGTGACGTTCCTCAAGGACGGCTCTGCGGAACTCACTTATTGCGGCGATGAATCCAAGGCGTACAACAAGGACCGGAGGACGGAGGATGGTACAGCGGCCTGAAGCCTGCAAACCTCAAGGATGCCAACGGAAATCGCCTGTCCAGCATCGACATGGAGATCAACCACATCCCCGCAAAGGCTTCATACGCCCATCTCGGTGAGCCCGGATTCAAGGTGACCAAGAGCGGCGGAGCAGGCATGGGGCCCTCGATCAGAATGGAGCTCGCCGACCACCGCGCTCTCAGGAGCACGGGCTCGGGCCCCCGCGCGGACGCATGGCGGGCCACCCAGCGGCAGTTGATCGACAGCGGCCGATGGGATCAAGCCATGAAAATGGACATAGATGATATACGAAGCAGATACGGCAGCAAGTACGACGGTCACATCGCAGATATGGTGGCTAGTCTAAAGAACAACACCAAGTTCCAGGCCATGCTGACGAAGCGTAGCTGGACGATCGACTACGACCTGCTGAAATAGGTGAACGTACATGGCCATTGAACTCGTGCTGGATCCGCCTCGCGGCGTGGCGCCGGTGAGACTGGGCATGACACTCGAAGAGGCTGTAGAAGCGGTGTCTGGCTGGGGCACACCAAGGGTCTTCGGCCCCTTCGCCCATGACCCTTCGATGGATTTCGACATCGAACTGGACGGGGTGGGTTTCCAGGCTCTGCTGGAGAGGGACGAGCGCGTCACCGCGGTCGAACTGTGGTGGCCCGGCGAAGGCCGAGTGTCCACGACGCGCGTTCTGCTGGAGGGCGACGACGTATTCACCACGCCTGCTGACGAGATCCTGGAACGAGCCGCAGCGCGCGGCTGGACCGTGGACGCGTCCAATCCCGAGCGGCCGTTCATTCCGGGTGTGACTCTGGCCTTCACTCGGGAGACGTCCCAGGAGGTGCCACGCGACCGGCACGGGCTCCCCACGTACTTCACGTCCGTCCTCGTCGGCGACGAAAACTACGAATAGCCCCTGCCGCAAACGATCGTCTCACGCAACCCGCCACCGAGGACCGGTTGCCGGGCCTACCACCGGGGTCGGCTTTGCAGCTCTCGGACAGTCCCCCTCACTGCCGTTGCTTCCGGCGGGGCTGTCGTGCCGATCGTCCGCCTGCTGGCAGGACCGCAGTGGCGTACGTCAAGCGGCAGGCACAGTAGGCGACTGCGTGGGTGGCGCCTTCAGGCCACCCACGCCTGTGCGGTCTGGTCCTCGGGCTGAGACTCGTGCAGTTCAAGGCGCACACGGCGCTGGTTGCCCTCGGCGACGAGGAGTCACTCGAGGGCGGAGTGGGTCGTCTGAAGCGTCTGGCCCGACCGCTACCCCGTCTTCTCCTAATGGCAAAGGCCTTCGCAGTGAATAGGCCAGCACCCAGTCGGACTGCCGACGAGGGCGATGCTGGAGGCCACTCGGATCACTCGGGGCCTGCTGGCGTGCCGGATCGGCCAGCTCTCCGAGCAGATCCGGGATGTGGACGTCCGTCTCGCCCGCCTCGTCAAGCGTTATGCCCCGCAGCTGCTCGACGTGGTGCGCTGTTCTCGGGGACGCCGAGTTTGCCATCGCAGCCATGCCGGACGACGTGGCCCGCCGGGCAACCGGGCGGGCTCTGTCGGCTGGAGGGCTGATGCGCTGTGCCCTGCAGGGCAGGTCAAGCGGTGTGCTTGGTGCCCGTGGGTGAGTCACGTAGTGGCCGCCGTTTGCGGAGTCAGCCCCGTCAAGTATTCGTCTGGCCGGCGGAGCACGCGCCGGCCCAACTACGGCGGCGACCGGCGGGCCAACGCCGCCCTGCACCGCATCGTGTTCGCCCCCCTGCGCCACGACCCGCGCACCCAGGCGTACTACGAACGCCGCACCCAGGAGGGCAAGACTCGCCGTGAGATCATCCGATGCCTCAAGCGATACGCAGCCCGCGAGGTCTTCAACCTGGTCAGGCAGGTTCCCCGTACCCCCGCGTCATAGGGGCGTCGGTGATACGGCGAGGCTCCGACGGGGTCTCTACGCGGATCCGTGAGACAGAGGAGCCGCATCGGAGCACTCCGGTGCGGCTCCTCTGCGGGAGGATGAGATCGAACGCGCTGGCGCGCACGATGCGGTCGGCGGCCCGTGCAGTCCGTATGGACGTGACTTTCCTGGGCACTGGCCATCGGCAGCTGAACTGACGATCCCGGCCTGTGGCGAAGCCACGGCTGCACCACTGTCGCAGAGGATGCCCGTGTGGGCGTCGATCCGCACTCCGGTAACTACTACGAACGCCGCATCGGGAACCTGCGGGATAGGCCCATGCCTCAATCGCTGCTCTGTCCGAGAGGTCGGCCACTTGGTCAGGCCCACCCGGCCATGACACCCGCCAGAGGGCCGGTCGTACGCCTGGACGGTCACGGTCGAGAAGCAGGAGGGGTCCGCCTCCCTGGCGGAGGCGCTGCATGCCCTGATCGCAGAGGATCCCGACCAAGGCGTGTGCATGGGATGGCTTCACTCCACCCCATGACCTGTCCGCAGCCCGCACTCACGGCCTCGTCCTGGCCGGTCGCGCCTGTCAAGGCCAGCGCCGCTCTACCGCGAACAGGCCACGTAGAAGAGGTTCCGCGCCCTGACGAAGGCTGTCCGCTCCTTCCCCTGCAGTCAGTGGCGCCGGGAGAAGTCGCCAACATCTCGAGGATCTGGAAGCGCGTGTGCCTCTTGGTGACGACGGCGAGAACCCTGTCGAACTCCTGCCTTCGGACACGCGCGAGTCAGTCACACACGGTCGGAGACCGGCTCCCTCGCCTTCGGGAGCGACAGCTCACGGACGGGCGGCGTCAGCAACCAGAGAGGGACAAGCACCGCGACCACGGCCAGCGCGAGCAGCGTGGCCGAACTCCCCAGAAGGGCGGCCGAGCCGCCCACCGCCAGCGGGCCGAGTGGGGTCGTCCCGGAGACCACCAGGCGGTAGCTGCCGTACGCGCGGCCCTGCAGTTCGACCGGCACGATCCCCTGGCGGATGGTCGCATAGAGCACATTGCCGATGCCCTCGCCGAGTCCGAACACCGCGAACGTCACGATCAGCAGCGGGGTCGGCGTCACCCGCAGCGAGGTCACCACCGCGGCACCCGCCAGGCCGCAGGCCGCGAGGACCTCACCGCCGATCAGTACCCAGCCCGGCGGTCGGCACCGGCACAGCCGGCTGGTGGCGAAACCACCGACCGCGGCACCGCCCGCGCCCACGGCAAGGGCCAGACCGAGCACGGCGGCGCTGTGCCCCTGCTCACCCACGAAACGGACCGCGAGCAGGACCAGCAGCCCTTGTTCGACGATGTTGCCGTGCGCCGCGGCCAACGCCAGGGCCCGCAGCACCGGCTGGCGGTAGGTGAGCGTCAGCCCTTCGCGGACATCTGACCAGATGCTCCGTCCGGAGGCGCGCCGCGCCTTCTCCGGGACCCGGATGGCAGCCGTCAGTGCCGCGCTCAGCAGGAAGGACATCCCGTCGGCGAGCAGGGCCAGTGGAGCCCCCACGGCGCTGATCAGGGCACCTCCCGCTGCCGGGCCGCCCGTCTGGGCGGCCGCCCGGGTCACCTGCAGACGGCTGTTGGCGGTGACCAGACCCTCCGGCGGGACCAGGTCCACGAGGTAGCTCTGCGCGGCGACGTCGGCGAACACGGACAGGCTGCCGACGACGACCACCAGGGCGATCAGCCACGGCAGGGACAGCCAGCCGCCGGCGCACAGTCCCAGGACGGCGAGCAGCGCGACGCCCCGCACCAGATCCGCGGTGATCAGCAGCGGTCGTCGGCGTAACCGGTCGACGTACACACCTACCAACAGGGAGCCGATCAGGAACGGCACCAGCCGGCTCGCCGACAGCAGGCCGACGGCGAAGGCTCCCGCGTTCAGGGTCTGTACCGCGATCAGCGGAAGCGCGAGCGTGGTCACCTGGTCGCCGGCGAGCGAGATCCCGGTGGCCGCCCAGAATCGTCTGAACGCCCCTCGGTTCCGTTCGGCCGGCGGGCGTGCGGTCACTCGACGGCTCCGTCTGCTACGGCGGCCAGCTTGCGCACGGGTGAGAACCACACGATCGGCAGCCCGAGGAAGAGGGCGACGGCGGCCACCAGCAGTCCTTCGCGGTTGCCCAGCGTCTCGCCGAGCAGGCCGGCCAGCAGCGCGCCCAGCGGAATGGCGCCGTACAGCATGAGCCGCATGCCGGCGTTCATCCGGCCGAGCAGGTGTCGCGGGGTACGGACCTGGCGTAGCGTCACCCCCAGCACGTTGGTCAGGCCGATGCCGAAGCCCATCACGGCGAGGCCGACGGCGATGAGAATGATGGTCGGCAGCCGGCCTCCTGCCGCGGTCGCGAGGATCAGTGGGCCCGTGCTGTGCAGGACGACCCCGGCCATCACCATCCGGCCGTAGCCGAATCGGGAGACCAGTCGCTGCGCGCAGAGGGCGCCGGGGATGCTGCCCGCCGCCATCGCGGTGAGCACCACGCCAAGGAGACCGGCGCTGTAGTGCAGATCCCGGATCGCGTACGGAATGATCAGGATCTCGATCACCTGTATGAGGATGTTGAACAGCATCCCGTCGGCCGCGACGACGCGCAGATACGGATCGGCGAAGATGAGCCTGACTCCGGCGAACAGCTCGTGCCGCAGGCTTTTCCCCTCGGCCGGTTGGCGCTGCGGTGGCGGTTCCGGCGTCCGGATCTTGAGGAGGCTGACCGCCGAGATGAGGTAACTGATCACGTCGAACAGCAGAACGACCGGGGCGGTCAGTATCTGTACGAGCATGCCTCCGAGGGCGGGGCCACCTACTTCGGCGACGCTGGTGCTGGCCGTGAGTTTGCTGTTGCCGTCCAGCAGTTGGGACTGCGGCACGATCGTCGGCAGCTGGGAGAGATAGCAGAGGTCGAAGAAGACCGCGCCGGCTCCGAGGGCCAGAGCCAGCGTGTAGAGGTGTCCCATCTGCAGATGCCCGAGCCAGGCGATGAAGGGGACGGCGGCCAGCACAGCGGCTCGGACGAAGTTCGTGATGATCATCGTCCGGCGCTGGCGCACCCGGTCCACCCAGAGGCCGACCGGCAGCGCCAGCACGGCGAACGGCAGATACTCCAGGGCGCGCAGCACACCCAGTTGTCCCGCGCTCGCGTCCAGCATCAGCACGCCCATCAACGGCAGGACGAACGCCGTGACATACGTGCCGAGCAGCGAGACGCTCTGCCCTCCCCAGAGCTTGAGGAAGTCTCCGTGTCGCCAGAGCGAGGCGGGCGGCGGCGCCGACACCGGGTTCTCCGTCTTCAACGTCTCCCACTCCCTTGGGGTCGCCGACCTGCCCGCCTCGCGTCCGTCACGGGCGCAGGATGGTGCGTACCTGTTCTCCTGCCCGCAGTTCGGCGAGTGCATCATTGACTTCGGCCAGCGGTCGCTCGCTGGTCATCAACGGACGCAGGTCCAGTTCGCCCGAGCGCCAGTACCGGATGAGTCGGGGCAGATCCCGGTCGATGTTCGCGGAGCCGTAGCAACAGCCCAGGAGGTTGCGGCCGGTCAGCGTCAGGATTCCGGGCACGATCGACATCTTCTCGTAGCGGGGTGAGCTGCCGACCAGGACGACGCTGCCGCCCCGGCGGATCAAGGTGAGCGCCTGCTCCATCGTCTCCGGGACGCCCACCACCTCGAAGGCGAAGTCGACTCCGATACCGCCGGTCAGCTCCGCCACCGCGCCGCTCACCTCCGTCTCGGAGGCGTCGACCAGATCGGTCGCGCCCACCTTCGCCGCGGTGGCGAGGCGGTCGGCGGACACGTCGACGGCGATGATCTGCTCGGCGCCGGCTATCCGGGCCCCCTGCACGGCACACAGCCCGACCGCGCCCGCACCGATGACCGCCACCCGGTCACCGCGTCGCACCCGTGCGGTGTTGAGCGCCGCTCCGGTGCCGGTGACGACGGTGCAGCCGAGCATCGCGCCGATCTCGATCGGCACGTCCTCGTCCATCGGGACCAAGGCGTTCTCATGGAAGATGCCTCGCTCGCAGAACGTGCCCGCGTCCATCCCCCGGTACACGGGGGCGCCGTCGAGGTGCGTGCGCACCGTGCCGTCGTGCAGTCGGCCGTACCGGCTGCGGATGCCCAGGCAGTGGATCCGCTCGCCGCGCGCGCAGTGCCAGCACTCGCCGCAGCTGGAGTTCCAGGTGACGACGACGTGATCACCCTCACGGACCCGGGTGGTGCCGGGGGCCACGCCGGTGACGACGCCCGCGGCCTCGTGGCCCGGGATGAACGGGAGGGGGTAGACCGGGAATCCGCCCTCCCAACAGTGCACGTCGGAGCGGCAGACCGCCGACGCGACGATCTGCACCTCCACTTCACCCGGTCGGCTGGGCCCGTCGAGCCGGATGTCCTCCATGACGAGGTCCTGACCCGGTTCGTGGAGCACCGCCGCCTTCATCGGTTCGTCTCCAACTGGGCGAGGGCTTCCTCCAGGCTGTCACCGCTGGTGGCCGGGGCGCCCGCGCGCAGACCGTCCACGACCGACGCCAGACTGCGTACGGTGGGCTCCTGGAAGAACTCGCCCACCGAGACCTCCACGTCGAAGATGCGCCGGATCCGGGAGAGCACCTGCGTCGCCTGCAGGCTGCTGCCGCCGAGCTGGAAGAAGTTCTGTTCGGCACCCACCCGCTCCGCCGAGAGCAGCGGTGCGAAGATCTCCTCGGCGACGACCCGCTCGGTGTCGGTGGCGGGGGCGGATTCCTGCGCGGTGGCGCCGTCGTCCTGCTGCCAGGCCTCGTCGCCCGCGGGCAGTGCGGCCAGGTCCACCTTGCCGCTGGCGGTCAGCGGGATCTCGGCGATCTCGGTGAACTCGTTCGGCACCATGTAACTGGGCAGTTGCCCGGCGACGAACGCGCGCAGGGCGGCGATGCGTGGGCGCGCTCCCGGGCGAGGCACGAAGTAGGCCGCCAGCCGCCTCTCGCCGGCTCCGCCGACGACGGTCCTGACCAGCCCCTGGCGCACCTGGGGGTGTTCGAGCAGGACCCGTTCGATCTCGCCGAGCTCGATACGGATGCCGCGGATCTTCACCTGCCGGTCCGCCCGGCCCTCGTACACCAGCTCACCGTCCCAGGTCCAGCGGGCCAGGTCACCGGTGCGGTACATCCGCCAGCCGGTCCCGAACGGGTCGTCGGAGAACACCGCTTCGGTGAGGTCCGGCCGGTTGAGGTAGCCGCGAGCCGCGCCGAGGCCGCTGACATACAGTTCGCCGCGGACCCCGACCGGGACCGGACGGAGCCGCTCGTCGAGTACGTAGGCATGGTGGTTGCCCATCGCCCGCCCGATCGGCGGCGACTGGGTCCACGTGCCGGCGCACTCCTTGGCGATGACGGTCACCGTGGTCTCGGTCGGGCCGTAGCCGTTGAAGAACCGCCGGCCGTCGGCCGCCCAGCGTGTGGTCAGCTCTCCGGAGAAGGCCTCGCCGCCGACGAAGACGATGCGCAGGTCGGGGAAGTCACCGGGGTCCAGCAGTTCGAGCACGGCCGGGGGCAGGTCGACGACGCTGATGTGCCGGCGTCGCATCAGCCGGGTGAGGTTGTCCGTCGAGTACCGCTCCTCCTTGCCGCACAGATGCAGCGCGGCGCCACTGAGGAGCGCTCCGAACATCTCGAACACCGAGACATCGAAGGTCGGCGTGGCGAACTGGAGGACGTTGTCGTCCGGCGAGAGGTCGAACATCTCCTGCGTGTTGTGGATGAAGTTGGTGACGGCGCGGTGTTCGACCAGCACTCCCTTCGGCTTGCCCGTACTGCCGGAGGTGTAGATGACGTAGGCCAGGTTGTCCGGTTGCGGGCCGGTCTCCGGCGCCTCGGCGGGTGCGCGGTCGATGTCGGCCGCGTCGTCGTCCAGGAGGACCTCCAGCCAAGGGCCTCGGGGCAGTTGGCGGGCCACCTCGTAGGTGCTGATGACCGCTGCGGGCGCGGCGTCCTGCACGATCGTCTCCACCCGGCCGGCCGGGAAGTCCACGTCGACGGGCACGTACGCGCCGCCCGCCTTGAGCACCGCGAGGATCGCGACGACCGAGTCGACCGATCGGGGCAGGAAGACGGCCACCCGGTCCTCGGGGTGCAGCCGGGACGTGAGCAGGTGCTGTGCCAGCCGGTTGGCGCGGTCCCGCAGCTCGCCATAGGTGAGTTCGACGTCCTCGTAGGTCACCGCCACGGCATCGGGGTGTGCCGCGGCGCGCTCGTCGAACAGGTCGGTGATGACGGCCGGAGTCTCCTCGCGGACGCTGTCGTTCCAGTCCTCCAGGAGCAGGGCGCGCTCCCGCGGCGGCAGCACCTCCAGGTCGGCCGCGAGCTGCTGGGGACGGTCCGCGATGCTGCCGAGCATCCTTTCGTAGCGGGCGAGCAGCGCCTTGGCGCTCACCGCGTCGAAGAGGTCGGTGACGTGGTCGAGCAGCGCTTCGGCGCCGTCGCTGTCGCGCAGCACGGTCAAGGACAACTCGGCGGCGTACGGCCGGTCGGCGAGCACCGTCCACTGGGCCGTCGCGCCCTGCCCGAACGGCCTTGCCGTCTCAGCCTGTCGCACTTGGAACGTCGTCTGGGTCAGCGGCCCGCGGTTGCGGTCGCGGTCCGGGTTCACCGCCTCGACGATCCGCGGGAACGGCACCCGGGCCCGGTCGTGTGCCGAGCGCAGGGAGGTGTCGACAGCCCGCACGACGTCGCCGACGGTCGCGTCGTCGGAGAGCACGGTGCGCACGGGCAGCAGGTTGGTGGCGTTGCCGATCAGGTCGGCCCAGGCCGCGTCACGGTCGGAGACCGGTACACCGACGGTCACGTCGCGCTGACCGCCGTGGCGGGAGAGCAGCAGCGCGTATCCGGCGAGCAGGATGCTCTCAGGGAGCGCGCCGAGCCCCTCGGCGATCTCGTCGAGACGTCCGAGCAGTTCCGCCGGCAGGCGGAGTCGGGCCTGCTCCGAGACCACCGGCAGATGAGTGGGATAGGGCCGGTCGACCGGCAGTTCGGCCGGCTCGACGCCGGTCAGTTCCTTGGTCCAGGTGGCCAGCGCCTCCTGGCCTTCCGGGCCGGTCAGCCAGGTGCTGCGCTGCTGGGCGTACGCGAGGTAGTCGCCGGCGCCGCGCAGGTCGGCGGTGCTCGGGTCCTGCGCCTGGTACAGGGCGGCCAGCTGGTCCCTCAGCGGGCACAGCGAGGCCCGGTCGAGCACGAGCGCCGACGATACGACCGTCATGTGCTCGCCTGCCGCGTCACGCCACAGCGAGAACCGCACCGGTGGCGCGTCCGTGTCCTCGTCGAGCCGCGGCCCCGCGCCGTCCGGTAGTTCGACGACCACGTCGCCCGGGTCGTCCGACGGCTGCTGCCGTACGGCGTCGCCCTCCTCCACGAAGACGGTCCGCAGCAGCGGTACGGCGTCGACGAGGCGTTCGAGGGCGGCTCGCAGCCTCTCCCTGTCCACCGGGCCGGCGAGCAGGAGATCGGCGGCGAACCGCCCGGCCGCCCGGTCCTGAGCGGCACGGCTCAGGACCCAGGCGTGTTCCTGCTGGCCGCTCAGCGGCTCACCGACCGGCGCGGCGGTGGGCTTCTCGGCCCGCAGCCGCTCCAGGAACTGTCGACGGCGGTCCACCTGGCTCTGTCCGGACCGCTGGCTGATCTCGGTCATGGAATGTCTCCTCCGTGTCGTCGGGTCAGCCGAGCAGGCCGCGGACGGCGGCCAGCACCGCGTCGGTGTCGGGCAGCGCGGCGCGTTCGAGTCCGGGGTTGAACGGAATGGGTACGGCCGCGGCGGTCACGCGGGCGGCGGGGGCGCGCAGTCGGCAAAAGGTCTCCTGGTCGGCGCAGACCCGGGCGATCACCTCGGCCGCTGCGGCGGATCCGGCCGGGCCCTCTTCGACCACCAGGAGCCGTCCGGTGCGGCGGACCGACTCGCGTACCGCGTCGGCGTCGAGGGGTACCAGGGAGCGCAGGTCGATCACCTCGGCGTCGATTCCCTCGGCGGTCAGCCTGTCGAGGGCGCCGAGCGCCATGGTGACGCCCGCGCCGATGCCGACCACGGTGACCTGTGTCCCGGCGCGCAGCCGCCTGGCGGTGCCGATGGCCGGGTCGTCGCCGACCGGATCGGCGTCGGCGGGCCCGGGGGCGAGCTGCGGTGACTCGAAGAAGATCACGGGGTTGGGGTCGTCGAACGACGCGCGCAGCAGTGCTCCCGAGTCGTCGGTGGTGCCGGGTACCACCACCTTGAGGCCGGGACTCTGCATGAACACACCGAACGGTGTCTGCTCGTGTTGTGCGGCCAGGCCGAGTTCCGTCCGGGTGGAGGCCCGCAGGGTGAGCTGCAGGCGGTACTGGCCGCCGGAGATGTAGCGCAACTTCGCCGCCTGGTTGATGATCTGGTCGGCGGCGACGAAGGCGAACGAGGAGCGCACCAGGTCGACGATCGGGTGCCAGCCGCGGACGGCCGCGCCGACGGCCATTCCCACCATCGCCGGCTCCGAGATGGCGCAGGTGCGCACGCGGTGCGGTCCGAACTCGTCGACCCAGTCCTCCAGCGGGTGGCAGCCCATCAGGATCGCTTTCGGATCGCGCAGCAGCTGCTCGCGCAGGACGACGTCGATGCTCGACTGCACCGACATCGGTACGGCGTACGGGGTCTCGGCGGACATGGGCTCAGTCGACGTAGACATCGGTGGTCGCCTCCTGGAGGTCGGGCTCGGGGGAACGACGGGCGAACTCGACGGCCTCGGCCGTCTCCTGAGCGGCCTGGTCCTCGACGCGGTCCAGTTCGGCGGCCGGCACACCGGCGGCGACGAGCTCGCGGCGGGCCAGCAGGATCGGGTCCCGGGCCGCCCAGTGGGCGACCTCGTCGGCCGGCCGGTACTCCAGCGGCGGTGTGCCGAGCTGACTGTGGTAGTAGGTCAGATAGGTCATGGCCTGGATGAAGACCGGGCCGTCGCCGGAGCGGGCGTGCTCCACGGCCTCGGTCGCCACCCTGCGCACGGCCATGACGTCGTTGCCGTCGACGGTCTGTGACTCCATCAGGTGGCCCAGTCCGAAGCGCTCGAAGTCGGTGGACGGGGCCACCTGCTCGGTGCGGGTGTGGTCCTGGTACGTGTTGTTCTCGCAGACGAAGACCACCGGCAGCGACTGGGCGCTGGCGATGTTCATCGTCTCGTGGAAGACGCCCGAGCCGGTGGCGCCCTCGCCGAAGAACGACAGGACGACGCCGCGCCCCTCCATCTGGGCGGCCAGGGCCGCACCGGCGGCGTGCGGGATACCGGCCGCCACGATGGACGTGCCGCCGAGAAACCGCCGGCCCAGGTCCATCAGGTGCATGGAGCCGCCCTTGCCGCGGCAGCAGCCGGTGTCCTTGCCGAACAGTTCGGCCATCATCACGTCCTGTGCGCAGCCGTGTGCGATGGCGTGACCGTGTGAGCGGTAGTAACTGCCCACCCAGTCATCGTCGTCGAGCACGGAACACATCCCCGTGGCGATCGCCTCGTGTCCGATGTACGGGTGGATGACGCCCGGGATCTCGCCGGAGGTGCGCAGGGCCAGGGCCTCCTCCTCGAAGGCGCGGATCCGGCACATGGTGGTGAAGAGCCGGCGCAGCAGCTCGGGGTCGGCGCGCGGTCCGCCGCGTTCCTCGGCCGGACGCCTACGGGTTTCTTGACTGACGGTAAACATGTCTCACCTCGTCTGAAGTTGGCCGGTAAGCCACGCGTCGATATGCGCGGCGGTGACGCCGATCTCCTGGTCGACCAGGCTGTAGTGGTCGCCGGGCACGACCACGTCGGCGATGCCTGCCGCCGAGTGCGCGCTCCACGCCCAGGAGAGGTCAGGGGACTCGGCGGCGCGCACCAGCATCAGCGGATCGTCGTAGGTGCCGGTCGGCCGGTAGCGGGCCAGGGCTCGCAGGTTGGCCACGAACACCTCGGCCCGCGCCGAGAGCTGGTCGACATCGGTCTCCGGGGTCAGGGCACCGCACCGGCACAATGCCTGATGCACCGCCACCAGCTGTTCGCGCGGGTCCATGGGGGCCAGCGTCCGCATGTCCAGGTCCGCCGGGAGGACGGTGCCCGTCATGGCGGCGATGTCGGCGGCGAACCGCGTCAGGAGGTCCGCCCGTTCCGGTTCCGGCTCAGGGTCGGGTGCGGGGGCGTCGAGCAGCACGACCCGGGTGGGGCGGTCCTGTTCGCGCAGCAGCCGGGCCGTCTCGAAGGCGACGACGCCGCCGTACGACCAGCCGAGCAGGTCGACCGGGCCGGTCGGACACTCGTGGACGATCCGGTCCCGGTAGTGCGCCGCCATCTCCTCGACCGTGCCCAGCGGCGCGGTGTCCCCGTCGAGCCCGACCGCCTGCACACCGACCATCGGGAAGGTGCCGGGCAGCACCGCGGCCAGAGTCAGATAGCACAGGGCCGTACCGCCGCTGGGGTGGACGCAGAACATCGGCCGACCGGTGCCGGTGCGCAGCGGCACGAGGTCGGCCCGTCGTGCGGAGCGGCGGCTGCCGGTCCCGGAAGTGTGAGCCCGCGGGGCGATCGCCGTCGCGAGCCCCGCCACGGTCGGTTGCCCGAAGAACTCCCGGACGCTCAGTCGCACGCCCGTCCGCTGCCGTAGGGCGGCCAGCACCCGGGCCATGCCGAGGGAGGTCCCGCCGAGGGTGAAGAAGTCGTCGTGCACCCCTACGGGGTGAGGCACCACGTCGGCCACGACCTCGGCGACCAGCCGTTCCAGATCGGTGCGCGGCGGCGACGACGTGCGTCCGGCGGAGCCCTCCGCCCCCGGGCCGGGCAACCGTGTGCGGTCGACCTTGCCGTTCCCGGTCAGTGGCAGTCGGGGCAGGAAGATGAGCAGCTGAGGAACCAGATGCGCGGGGAGGCGGCCGGTCAGATGCCGACGGAGGTCGTCGGCGTCCGGTTCCGGCCGCGCCACCACGTAGGCCACCAGCCGACGGTCACCGTCGTCATCCATGACGGTCACGAAGGACTCGTGTACGCCGGGGAACTCGCCGATCGCGGCCTGGACCTCGCCGGGTTCGATGCGATACCCGCGCACTTTCACCTGCTGGTCCGCGCGGCCCCGGTAGTCCAGTTCGCCGGACGGCAGCCGGGCCGCCAGGTCACCGCTGCGGTAGAAGCGCTCTCCGGTCTCCGGGTGGGTACCGAAGCGCTGCGCGGTCAGTTCGGGGCGGTTCAGGTAGCCGTCGGCGACGCCGGCCCCGCCGACGAGCATCTCCCCGGCCACGCCGATCGGCTGGTCGTTTCCGTACCGGTCGACCACTCGCACCGACAGGTCGGGAATCGGCACGCCGATCGGGCTCTGTCCGCCCGGCTCCCGGGCGTCCGCCGACCGGACCCGCCGGTAGGTGACGTGGACCGTCGTCTCGGTGATGCCGTACATGTTGACCAGGGCGGGCCGGTCGTCCCCGTACCGATCGAACCAGGGCCGCAGCGAACCGTAGTCCAGCGCCTCGCCGCCGAAGACGACGGTGCGCAGAGACAGGTCCGGGGGTTCGGCTCGGGTGGTCTCCACCTGGCTCAGTTGCCGGAAGGCCGCCGGTGTCTGGCTCAGCACCGTGACCCGGCGCCGGGCCAGCAGGTCGCGGAACGCGGCAGGGTCGCGCGCCAGTTCCTCGGAGACCAGCACCACCTGCGCCCCTGACAGCAGGGCGCCCCAGATCTCCCACACCGAGAAGTCGAAAGCGGCGGAGTGGTAGCAGGTCCAGACGTCGTCGGCCGTGAACGAGAACCAGTCGTCGGTGGCGGTGAACAACCGGACCACGTTGGCGTGGCTCACCCGCACGCCCTTGGGACGTCCGGTCGATCCGGAGGTGTAGATGACGTACGCGGTGTCAGTGGTCGAGGCGGGCTCCGGCGGCGGCTCGGGCGCGCGAGCGGCGTCGTGCACCTCGACGGCCGTCAGGTCGGCCGGCAGCCGCGTACGCAGGTCGTCGGTGGTCAGCACCGCCGTCGGCCGGGCGTCCTCGCAGAGCAGTCGCACCCGCTCGGCCGGGTAGTTCGGATCGATCGGCAGATATGCCGCGCCCGCCTTCAGCGCGGCGAGCAAGGCGACGACGAGCACCGGCTCGCGACGCAGGCACACCGCCACCCGGTCGCCGGGGCGCACGCCCACCGTCCGCAGCCGTGCGGCGAGATGGTTCGCCCGCTCGTCCAGCTCTCGGTAGGTCATCGGCCGTGGACCGCCGTCCTCGCCGCTGACGGCAGGGGCGTCCGGGCGTCGCCGGGCCTGTTCGGCCACCAGGCCGTCCAGGGTGCCCGGCACGTCGACGGCACGGGCCGGACGGCTCCAGCCGTGCACGGTGGTCCGTTCCGGCTCGGGCAGCATCGGCAGCGACGACAGCGGGCGGTCCGGTTCGGCCAGCCCGGCGGTCAGAAGCGTGGCGTACTGGCCGAGTAGTCGCTCGACCGTGCCCGCGTCGAAACGGGCGCTCGCGTACTCGGCCTCGACGCGCAGGTTCTCTCCGGCCGCCACCGCCACCACATTCAGGTCGAAGCGGGCGATGCCGAGGTCGATGTCCAGCGGTGCGACCTGGACGTGGGCCAGGCGCAGCGCGTCGCCCACCTCCTCCTGGTAGTTGAAGGCGGTCTGGAAGAGCGGGTTGCGGCCGCTCTCCCGGCTGGCACCGACGTGCTGGACCACCCGGTCGAACGGCGCCACCGCGTGGTCCACGGCATCGGCCACGCTGCCCCTCAGCTGGCGCACCAGGTCCATGAAGGACATCTCGCCGTCGATGTCACAGCGCAGCGCCACCATGGTGACGAACAGACCGACCACGCGCTCCGCTTCGCTGCTCAGCCGGTTGTTGACCGCGGTGCCGAGGGCGAACGACTCCTGGCCGCTCAGCCTGTGCAGCAGCGCCGCGAAGCCGGCCATGGTGAGCAGATAGGGAGTGCATCCCTGCATGCGTGCCAACTCCGTGAGCCGGCCGGTCAGCGGCACCGAGTGGACGACCGTGCGGCCCTCGTACTCGGCCCCGGCACCGGTGGGCGCGGCGATCGGCAGGTCCAGGGGCTCCAGGCCCGCGAGTTCGTTCCGCCAGAAGTCGAGGTCGGCATCCGCGGCGCCGGCGGCGGTCACGGCCTCCTCGACGGCGGCGCGATAGTCCCCCGGCTCCGGCAGTGTCCCGAAGCCGCCGGTGCGCATCGAGTACAGCCGGCTGAGGTCCTCAAGGAGCAGGCCGACCGACCAGCCGTCGGCGACGATGTGGTGCACGGTGAGCACCAGCACCCATTCCCGCGGCCCGACGTCGAGCAGCAGGGCGCGCAGCAGGCACCCACCCGCCAGGTCGAACCGGCGTCCGCCTTCCTCATCGATCAGCGCCCTGAGTGTGGCGTCCCGGTCCGCGCCGGGTGCCACGCCCAGCGTCTCGCGGCGGACCGGCGCGGGGGCGCGCGCGCCGAGCCGCTGCACCGGTTCACCGTCGCGCAGCTCGAAGCGGGCGTGCAGCGCCTCGTGCCGGGACCCCAGTTCGCGGACGGCGGCGACCAGGGCCTCCGGGTCGAGGTGTCCGGTCAGGCGCAGCACGGTGGGAATGTTGTAGACCGGTCGGTCCGGTGCCCATTGCTCCACCAGCCAGAGGCCGGCTTGGCTGGTCACCAGCGGCAGTGGCGCGCTCATCGCCGGATCACCCGCCCGCCGCGGCCGCGATGCCGCTGATCGTGGGCGCCTCGAAGAATGTCCTGAGGCTGGGCCGTACTCCGAGCCGCTCCCCGACCCGGGCGAGCACCCGGGTCGCGAGCAGCGACGAGCCACCGTGGCTGAAGAAGTCGTCGGTGCGCCCGAGCCTCAACCCACCGAGGACCTCGGCCATGATCTCGGCGACCGCCTGCTCGGCGTCTCCGCGTGGCCGTTGTGCGGGGGCCAGTTCGGCCGGGGCAGCGCTGCGGGAGCGTTCCAGGAGTGCCTCCCGGTCCAGCTTGCCGTTGTCCGTGGCGGGCAGCTCGGGCAGGAACGTGAAGGAGCTCGGCACCATGTACGCGGGCAGTGTCGTCAGCAGGTGCTGCCGCAGGCGCGGCCCGGCCGACTCGTCCTGCGGTCCCACCACGAAGGCCGACAGCACCACGGCGTCGTGCTCCTGGTGGGCGAGGACCACGCAGTCGACGACCTCGTCGTGTTCCGACAACACCGCCTGGATTTCCCCGGGTTCGACCCGGAACCCGCGAATCTGCACCTGGTCGTCGATCCGGCCGAGGAAGTCGATCCGGCCGTCCGGCCGCCAGCGCACCAGGTCGCCGGTGGCGTACATCCGCGCCTTGGGGTCGTCGTCGAACGGGTCACGCACGAAACGCTCCCCGGTGAGTTCCGGGCGGTGCAGGTATCCGACGGCGACCTGCGGGCCGGCCAGGTACAGCTCGCCAGGTACTCCGATGGGTACGTCGTGACCGGCTCCGTCCAGGACGTAGACCCAGGTGTTGTCGACCGGTATCCCGATGGGCGGCTGCCGGTCGTCGGCGGTCACGTCCGTCCAGACGGAGATGATGGTGTTCTCGGTGGGCCCGTAATTGTTGGTGAAGCGGTAGGGCGCGCCCGCCGGTTTGCCGCGGCGCAGCCGGTCCCCGCCGGTGAAGAGGACGCGCATCGCGCGCGGCTGCACCCCTGATGCCTCGCCGGCCGTCAGGACGCTCTCCGCCAGCGCGGTCGGCAGGAAGGCCGACGAGATCTCCGTCCGGTCGAACCAGGCCAGCAGCGCGTCGGGGTCCAGCCGGATGTCGTCGGGCACCAGGTGCACGCTCGCGCCCGCCACCAGGTGCGCCCACAACTCCCAGGCGGCCGCGTCGAAGCCGAGCGCGGCCAGCATGCTCGCCCGGTCCGTGCGGTCGATCTCGTGGGCCCGCAGATGCCAGGCGCAGAAGTTCTGCAGGGCCCGGTGCGGTACGAGGACACCCTTCGGGCGCCCGGTGGAACCGGAGGTGTAGATGACGTACGCGCCGGCCTCCGGGTCCGGGTCGGGCAGCGCACCCTTGGTGTCGACCGCCGGCACCTCGTCCAGGGGGCGGGTGAGCACGCCGGGCGGCAGTAGATCACTCACGTCCGCGCCATCGGTGAGTATCACGGCGGTACGGCTGTCGGCCAGGATGTAGCGCTGGCGTTCGCGCGGATAGTCGGGATCCAACGGCAGGTAGGCGGCGCCGCAACGGAGTACGCCGAGCCACGCGGCGGCGAGGTCCACCTGCCGGGCCAGGCGTACGGCCACCACGTCGCCGGGGCAGACGCCGCTCTCGCGCAGCCAGTGCGCCAGGTTGTCCGCACGGCGCTGGAGCTCCGCGTACGTGCAGCTGCGCCCGCCGCCCTCGATCGCGACGGCGTCGGGCTGCTCGGCCACCCGATCGGCGATCAGCCGGGTGACCGGGACGGTCGCGTCCCCGGTCCGCGGGCCGCGGCCCCACGCGCGCACCCGCTCCAGTTCGGCGTCGTTCAGCCAGCGCAGTTCGGAGAGCCTGCTGTCCGGTCGGCGGGCGCCGTCCGCCAGCAGTTCGAGAAAGTGCTCCGCGAAGCGGGCGATCGTCCCCTCGTCGAACAGGTCTGAGCCGTAAACGATCCAGCCCTCGAATTCCCCGTCCTCGCACTCGCTGAGGTAGAACTCGATGTCGAAGCGGGTCACCGTCGGCGGCAGATCGACCAGTTCGAACTCCACCGGGTCGGCGCCGGTCGTCCGCCAGTGCCGCTCCTCGCCGGTCACCAGTTGGAACATCACCTGTACCAGCGGCGAATGGGAGAGGTCGCGCCTGGCGCCGACGAGGTCGACCAGGCGGTCGAAGGGGACCTCGGCGTTCTCGTAGGCCGACAGCGCGGTGGCCCGGGCCCTGCGGATCAGGTGGCGGAAGGTCGGGTCGCCGGACAGGTCGGCCCGTAGCACCAGCGTGTTGACGAAGAACCCGATGACGCGCTCGAGTTCCTCGTGCCGCCGTCCGGCGTCGGGCGTACCGACCACCAGATCTTCGACGCGGGCGTAGCGACCCAGTACGGCCTGGAAGGCGGCCAGCGTGATCATGAAAAGGGTGGCGTTCTCCTCGCCGGCCAGGCGGCGCACGGCGGCCAGGGTGTCCTGGGGCATCCGGAACCGGTGCACGGCGCCGCGGAAGGTCTGCTCGGCGGGGCGCGGCCGGTCGGTGGGCAGTTCGAGGAGTGTGGGTACGTCCTGCAGCGCGGACTCCCAGTAGGCGAGCCGGTCCGCCAGCCGTGGCCCGGCGAGTTCACGCCGCTGCCAGGCACTGAAGTCGCAGTACCGCACCGTCGGCGGCGCCAGTGTCCCGCGCTCCGGTTCCTGGGCCGCGTCGTACGCGGTGACCAGGTCACGGATGAATACGAGCAGGGACCAGCCGTCGGCGACCGCGTGATGGATCGTCACCAGCAGCAGATGGTCCTCCGGGGCGAGCCGCACCAGTCTGCCGCGGATCAGCGGGTCCTTGGCCAGATCGAAGGGTTCGCTCTCCTCCCGAGCCATGAGCTCTTCGGTGAGCCGCTCGCGTTCGTCGGCCGGCATACCGCTCAGGTCCTTGAGCAGCAGGGGCATGCCGCGGTCCTCGTGCACCGCGACGTGCGGAGTGCCGCTCCGGTCGACGAGGTTGCTCCGCAGTTCGGGTTGCTGCCTCATCACCGCCTCCAGCGCCCCGCGCAACGCCGGGAGGTCGAGTCGTCCGCGGATGCGATAACCGGCCGGCAGGTTGTAGAAGGGGCTCTTCGGCGCCAGTTGCTGCATGAACCAGAGCCGCTCCTGTGCTGGTGAGGGCAGTTCGGCGGCCGCGTTCTCCGCCGCGTACAGCGCTGTGAAGTCGGTCAGGTCGAGCCGCTCGGTACGGAATCGTTCCCGCAGGGCGCGGCGTTGGTCTTCGTCCAGGCTGGACAGCCGGTCGCTCAGCGTTGCCACCGATGTCTCCCTCGGTCGTTGTCTCTGGTCAGCAGATGGCGGCCCGGTCGTCCGGATCGATGCCACCGGTGATCCGCAGCAGGCCGGCCCGGCGCCACAGCGCGCGGGGGGTGCCCAGGCGGGGGATCTCGTCCCGGGCCCGGAGGTAGATCCGAGCCACCCGGTTGGTGCGCAGCAGCCCGCGGGTGCCATGCACATGGATCGCGGTGCGGGCGGCGGTCGCGAGCAGGTCGCCGGCGCCCGCAAGCACCTCGACGGCCGCCAGTTCGACGGCTCGGCCGGTGTCGGAGAGCCAGGCAGCGCGGTGGACCGCCAGCCGGCTCGCCTCCAGGTCGATGAGCAGGGCTGCCAGCGGGAAGGAGACCGCTTCGAAGTCGACGAGCTTGTGGCCGAACTGTTCGCGCTCCCTGACATGTGCGGCAGCGATGTCGAGCGCCTCTCGGGCCATACCCACCAGGAAGGCGGCCTGACGGACCTGCGCCCGGCTGACCGCCGGGCCCAGGACGGCCGGCGTGAGACCGCTGTCGGAGAGCGCGAACGGCTCGGCCGGGCTGTCGAGTCGGACCAGGACGCCGTCGGCAGCCGGTCCCACCACGCCGAGCCCGGTGACCTCGGCCCGGGACTCGCCCGACAGGAGCCCGGGCAGGGCACCGTCGAGCGGGCTGCCCGGGTCGGCGTCGGCCGCGCAGTCGATCGTGAACACCGTCGACCAGAGCGGGCCGCAAGCGGTCGCGGCGCCCAGTTCCTCCCAGGCGACGACGGAGTTCGACAGACCGAGCTCGAGTCCGCCGGAGGCCGCGGGTGCCTCCAGGGCCGGCAGTGCCAGTTCGCTCAGCGCCGACCACAGCGCCTCGGGGTCCTCGGCCGCGGGGCCCAGCACGCCGAGCTGTTTCCGGATACCGGTCTTCAGTTCGCGTTGGAACGCGTCGATCGTGAAGTCCATGGTCCCCGCCCTCAGCCCGCCGCCAGGCGGGCGCTCGCCACTACCTGCAACATCACTTCGGAGGTGCCGGCCGAGATGGTCTGACCGGGCGCGTCCCGGTAGGCGGTCTCCAGGACGCGGGCGGTGAGCGGGTCGCCTGCCGTGCTCGGGCTCACTTCGAGGGCCGCCCACTGGGGGACCCGCTCGGCCAGTTCCCCGCTGTACCACTTCGCCATCGCGGCGGCGACCTCGTCCACCCGGCCCTCGCCGAGGCGACTGATCACCTGCCAGCTGAGCAGTCGGCTCTTGACCAGGTCGGCACCGTGGCGACCGGCCTCGACCAGTGCGTCACCCGCTTCGGTCCGTCCCGCGCCCGCGTCGGATTCGCCTTCGGTGTCCCGCAGGGCCTGGAGCGCGTGCTCGTACCAGCGCCGTGCCTTGGTCGTGTAGTCGAGGCCGGTGCGTTCGATCGTGAGCCCGCGCAACAGCAGCGCGAAGCCTTCACCGGGCCGGCCGAGCACGTCCTCGTCGGCGACGAAGACATCGTCGAGCGTCACCTCGTTGAACCGCTCGTCACTGATCGCGGGCAGCGGCCGCACCCGGATGCCGGGCGCGCGCATGTCGAGGATGAAGACCGTCAGGCTTTCGTAGCGGCTTGCGCCGCCGCCGGTGCGCGCGGCGCAGAGGGTGAGGTCGACCAGATGGCTCTTGAGGCTGAACACCTTGGTGCCGCTCAGCCGGTAGCCCCCGGAGACCCGGCGCGCCTCGGTGGTGATGCCGCTCAGGTCCGAACCGGCCTGCGGCTCGGTGTACAGCACTCCGGCGAACGCCTCGCCCCGGGCCAGCCGCGGCAGGTACCTGGCCTTCTGCTCGGCGCTGCCGGACAGCAGCAGGAACAGCCCGACGATCTGGATCGAGTTGACGTGCAGCGTGTCCGGCACACCGGCCGCCATGAGCTCCTCGGCGACGGCCGCCGCGGCCACCAGGCCGGCGTCGCGGCCGCCGTACTCGGTGGCCCAGTCCACCGCGAGGATGCCGTGCCGGCCCAGCATGCGGTAGAGCGGGCGGGCATCCTCGTCCACGTCGGCATGCCGGTGGTAGCGCTCGAGCGCCGTCCGGATGTCCGCGGTGGCCAGCAGGCCGGACGTCTCCCGCCGGATGAGCCGTACCTGGTCGTCGAAGGCGAAATCCATGGTCTACCCCGAGGTCTCGGTGGTGCCGGATCAGGCGTGGCTCGCCGCGGCGGCGCCTGCCTGGCGGTCCCAGGCCCATGCGCCGGCGGAGTCGTCGCCCCAGGATTCGAGCTGGCTCACCAGCTCCAGGAGGACCCCGTCGATGGTCTCCACGATCTGATCGCACTCACGTCGGGTGATGACGAACGGCGGCACCAGGGTGATGCAGTTCCCGGTGTAGTTGAGCAGGACGCCGCGCTGCTCGCACGCGCGCCGGACGGCCTCCAGGAACGCCGGCCCCATGGGTGTGCCGTCGGGACCGGTCAGCTCGACGCCGATCAACAGGCCGCGGCCGCGGACATCGGTGATCACGGGCTGCCGGGTCGCCAGATCGCCGAGGGCTTCGCGAAGGTGCTCACCGCGGGAACCGACCTGCGCCAGGAGGTCTTCCTCGGCGAGAGCGTCCAGCACCGCCAGGCCGGCGGCCATCGCCAGCGGGTGCCCGTCCGTCGTGGAGCCGTGCGGGAAGATCCTCGCCGGGTCGACGTCGAAGACGGCGCGGTAGATATCCTCGTCGACGGCCAGCGCCGCGGACGGCACATAGCCTCCGCTGATTCCCTTGCCGAGCAGCAGCATGTCGGCTCGGACCCCGAGTGAGCCGCTCAGGGTGAGGTCGCCGCAGCGGCCGAAGCCGGTGGTCACCTCGTCGACGATGAAGTGCACGCCGTTGTCCCGGCAGATCTGTTCGAGCCGCCGCAGGTAGCCGGGCGCACCCTCGACGACGCGGGTGCCCATCATGGGCTCCACGATGAGCGCGGTGATCCGCTCCGCTCCGACCCGGTCGAGCAGGTGGCTGAGGTGGGCGGCGCTGTGCTCCGCGCACGCGTCCGGTGAGGCGCCGTCCGGGCAGGTCGGGCAGTGCGGCGGCGGGATGTGGTGGACGCCGGGAACCAGCGGTGCCTGGAGGTCGTGCATGTCCGGTTCCCCGGTCAGTGCCGTCGCCAGTCCGCCCGTGCCGTGCCAGCTGCTCTCCAGCGCCACGACGCCGGTCCGCTCCGGTTCGCCCTGGATCTTGCGGATGTACTTGGACAGCAGGACGGCCGCGGAGGTGACCTGCGAACCGGTGTTGCCGAAGCGCACATGGGTCAGGTTCTCCGGCAGTTGGGCGCAGAGCCGGTTGGCGTACTCGGCGGCAACGGCGCTGGCCCGGTCGTAGCGGATGGTCTGCATGGACGGGAGCACGTCGAGCTGTCCGTGCAGCGCGCGCAGCAGCCCGGGGTGGTCGAACCCCAACGTCACGTTCCACAGCGACGAGCGGGCGTCCAGGTACCAGCGGCCGGCCCGGTCCCGCACTTTGGCGCCGTGCCCCTCGACGAAGAAGCGGTCGTCGTCCGCGTCGAGGAAGAACCGGTGCATCGACATACCGGCGTGCCACAGCGCGTGGTTTTCGGGAGTCAGCATCATTGCCCCTTCGTCGGAACTGACTCGAATCACGGTAGGAAGCCGCGCGGAGCCGGACATCAGCGGTGATGTGGAAGCCGGAGAGCCACCTGTCAGTGGATCGGGGCCGCGCCCTAGTCCTCAGGTGCAGGCACGGAGGCCGCCGGTAAGCGGCAGGAGTACCGGGCCGCGTTCTCGCCCTGTCACACAGAGCCCGTGGTCGGCCGCGGCTGGCGGAAACTAGCCGATTCCGCGGGCCTGCCAGGGGCACTCGCTTTTCGTCCCATTGGCATCACCAGCGAACGGCACGGAGCCGCACCGACGAGGTGGGTGTTCCCGGGCCGCCCGTCGGCACGGGGGAGGAAGCGTGACCCTGAACGTTCTGATCTGTGATGAACGTCCGTTGGTCGGCGACGGGTTGACGGACTTACTGAGAACCGAACCGGACATGCAGGTCGTCGGCTGTGCCGACACCGAGCCGCTGGCGCTGGACCTGCTACGGACCACCTCCCCCGACGTCCTGCTCGCCGGCATGTGCCACGGTGGCACCATGGGTCTCGACTTCGTCCGGCGGGTGATGAGCGGCGACGGCCGGGAGGCCGCTGTGGTGGTCTACACCCCGGGGACGAAACCGGACGATCGTGTCGATGACATCCTGCGAGCCGGAGCTGCAGGCGTTCTGGCCGCCGGCGCCTGCCGGGAAGAGCTCCTGATGGCGATCCGCGCGGTCGCCCGGGGACAGGCCATGCTGAGTCCGACGGTGGCCCGCAGGCTGGTGGACTGGTATCGCGCCAAGGGTGGGCCGAGCGCCGAGGACGCCGCCCGCAGAGATCCGGCGATCGACGAACTCACGACCCGGGAACGAGAGGTGCTGACCCTCACCGCGACCGGCCTGTCCGCCGAGGAGGCGGCCCAGCGCATGTCCATCCGGCTCGCGACGGTGCGCACCCACCTCTACCGGGTACGGTGCAAGCTGCAGTTGCGTGACCGGGCGCAGCTGGTGACCTACGCCTACCAGGCCGGTCTGATGAACTGAAGTACAGCAGGACGACGACATCCGTTCGTCCGCCCTCCTGCCCACGATGTCTTGATCGCGACGGGGGACGTGACGGCGTCGGTGTGGTCAGGTGGCTTCCGGTGGGTGGTCGGGTGAGGCGGAGACGTGATGCTAAAGGTCTTGATCTGCGACGAACGCCCCCTGATCAGCGGCGCGTTGCAGCACATGCTCGCGGAGGAGCCCGGCCTGGAGGTCGTCGGCGTGGCCGACAGTGGCGTTCACGCCATGATCCTGATGCGCTCGCACCACCCCGACGTGGTGGTCAGCGGCCCCAGGCTCGGTGGTATGAGCGGTACGGATCTCGCGCTGCAGATCCGCGACGCGGCCACCGACCCCAAACCGCCGCTGGTGCTCTACGGCGTACCGGACACGGAATCGGGCCTCGACGAGGCGCTACAGGCCGGTGTGAACGGGTTGTGCGCGGACGACGCAGGTCGGGACGAACTTGTTCTGGCCATCAAGGCGGTGACCCAGGGCGGGGCCATGCTCGGTCCGTCGATCGCGCACCGCCTGCTCGGCTGGTTCCGCGAGTCGGAGCGCCCCGTGGTCGGTGAGCCGGCGCCGCTCGCGAGGTCGCTCACCTCCCGGGAACGCGAGGTGCTGACGCTCACGGCGCAGGGCATGTCGATCGACGACATCGCCGAAGAGCTGTTCATCGGCGTCGCCACGGTGCGTACGCATCTGTATCGCGTCAAGAGCAAACTGGGGTTGCGCGATCGTGCCGCGCTGGTCTCCTTCGTCTACCAAACAGGACTCATGCGAGAGTCCAGTGAGGACTAGGCCGACCGACGGCCCGTCGCGCAGCCTTCAGGTTTCCGGGTCTGCGGACGGGGGGCGGCGCACCATGTCGCGCCCACCGCCGATGCCCTGCCGGTCGAGGAAGGCCAACCAGCGCTCCACCGCGTCGGGTTCACCGGCCGCCCGGCGCAGTCCGGGCGGCGTACGATCGGCCAGAATATCGCTCACCCCGCAGGCCAGTGGGAGGGACACGCTCCGGGCCATCGCGCTCTCCCGGTCATCACCGACCACGTCGAGCAGATAGTCGCCCGACCATTCGGCGCCGTCGTCCGTGCGTACCTCCAGGGCGACCGCGAGCACCACCCGGTCGTGGTCGTCGGCGGTGGCCGGATAGCGGGCGGCCAACTCGTCGGCCAGCCCGTCGATCCGCCCTTGGTCACCATCGCGCAAGATGGCGAAGACCGGCTCCCACGCCGCGCGCCATCCGGGCAGCCGCAGCGTCCCGCGGACGAAGGTCTGCGGCCGCCAGGCCGCAGGGAGCGCATAGGCGGTGAGGAAAGGGACGCTGTCGCGGTTGGGGTACGCCTCGAAGGGCTCATCGGCGATCGTGTACTGAACGGTGTCCTCCCACGGCTGTTCCGTGGTGCGCAGCCGTCCCTCGTGCCAGTAACGGCTCGGCGAGCGCAGAGCGTTCAGCACACCGCGCGGTGCCCAGCTGAAGCGGTAGCGGAAGTCGTTCGGTACCGCGGGAACACCGCCGCAGTAGGAGACGAACCTGATGTCGGCCGGATTGTCTCCCAGCTTCTGCCGGGCTTCTCGCACGAGGCTGTGGGCGAAGAGGTGGTCGATGCCCGGGTCGAGGCCGGCCTCGGTGAGTGCGACCACGCCAGCTTCGGCCGCCTTCTCCGCTTCCGCGACCATCTCGTCCGAGGCGTAGCTGGAGCAGGCGAAGTGCGCGCCCCGGGCGACGGCGAGCCGCAGCAGCCCGGCGTGCCGGGGCGGCGGCAGCATGGACACCACCACATCGCCCGGGGCGAGTTCGGCGTCCAGCGCCTGGACGGTGAAGGCCCGGCCCTCGGCCCGGCCCGTCAGTCCGAGTTCGGCAAGCCGCCGCTCGGCGCGTTCGACGCCGCGGTGCCACAGACGCACGCGGTTCGCCCGGTCGCAGAGCTCGCGGAGTCCGCTGCCGGTGGATCGGCCGGCGCCGATCCAGTGCACGGTGCCCGTGGCGGGGATGTGGTCATGCATGGGGTGCTCCCGAGGTGATTCCGGCGCGACGACAGGCGTCGCGGTAGGCCTGCAGACAACGGTTCCACGGTGCCGCCCCCGTACCGAAGGCCAACAGCTGGGGCGTGAGGTCGGCGGAGAAGGCGGTGCTCGACTCGCGGGGCAGCAGGGAAGGCAAGTTGTCGATCCCGATGACCGCCAGCGGCGGATCCTGGCGCAGCTGCCGCGCCGGCCGGTCCCAGCTCGTGGGAGCGTCGTAGATCGGCAGGGCGTTGAACGGTGCTCCGATGTCACAGGTCACGTCCGCGACCACGGAGAGCCGCCCGGCCGGCCGCTCGACCTGCGCCGTGGTGACGAACGGCTCGATCGGCCCGCTCGCGAGCACCGTGTTGACCAGTACGTCATGGTCGAGGAGGGCGGCGCGGTCCAGCCGCGCGGTCTCCGCGAGGTCCCAGCCCGTCGCGGTGGCGCCGGCGACCCGCACCGCGTCGAGCGCCCCCTGCCCGGACCGGCCGAGCGCCCCGATCACCAGGACCCTGGGGTGTGTGGCACTGGCGATGCCCCGCAACTCGGCGTCCAGCGCCTGCTTCGAGCCCGGACGCAGCGGCGTGCGCAGCGCGCCTGCGCACCACAGCAGGGCAAGGGCCGCACCGACGTAGCCGGCCCAGTAGCCGAACGCGGCGAGCCGACGACCGTTGTCGGCGGTCAGGTACTCCAGGTCGAGCAGCGCCCCACCGCCTTCCTCGAACCGTTCGAGCAGGCGGGCCGCGCCGGGTTGCTTCTTGTACGCGTGCCCGAAGTAGACGTGCCGGTGCCGCAGCGCCGTCGGCTGCCGCGGCAACTCCTTGAGGCCCAGGACGAGGGTGTCCGCTGCCGTGTCGACCCAGCTGCCGGCCGGACTGATGGAGCACCCCACCGCCGCGTAGTCGTCGTCGGAGAAGACGCGTTGCGGCGAGGCTTCGACGGCCAGGTCCCAGCCGTGTTCGATCAGCCGCCTGGCGTCGGCCGGGACGAGGGGCGCCCGGCACTCGGTGGTCCGGGTCTCGTGACGCAACCACAGTCGAGGCCGGGTCGGTTCGATGTCCGCCATCACCTCAGGTTAGGCAGCCATCGGGGGAAAACGACCCGCCGAGCGCTGACTTCGGGGGTAAGCATCATGGCTACCCCGGGGGGAACGAGGGTCAGGCCGTGTCGACGATGCCTGCGCGGAAGGCGAACGACACGAGTTGGGCACGGTCCTTCAGACGCAGCTTGGTCTGCAGCCGGTAGAGATGGGTGCGTACCGTCGCCGTGCCGATGAACAAGGTCACGGCAATGTCCTCGGTCGACAGCCCACGGGCGGTCAGCGTGAGGATCTCCTTCTCGCGCGGCGTCAGCACGGCACCGACCGGCATGCCGGCCTTGACCGGGGATTTCGGCGTGCTGTCCCTGAACCACTCCATCAGCCACTGGGCGATACGCGGTCCCAGCATTGCCTGGCCGCGAGCCACAGCCCTTATGGCCACGGCGAGTTCCTCGCGGCTCGCGTCGTCGGTGAGTAATCCGCTCACCCCGGCATGCAGCACGTCGGCGAGGCTCTCGTCGAGGTCGCTCATGGCGAAGACGATGATCCGCGGAGCCGGGTCGAGTGGTTCCCTGCGCAATTGGCGGACGAGGTCGAGGACCGAGGTCTCCTCCAGGTGCAGTCCGATCACCACCACCTGGGGCACGTGGGTTCGTGCGTGCATCACGGCCTGCATCGCGTTGCACGCGGTGTCGACCACCTCGATGTCGTCTTCGAGGCGCAGCAGGGAGCAGAGCCCGTCAAGCACCAACGGTCGTTCGTCACACAAGAGCACTCGAAGCGGCACGGCCCTGTCCCCCGTTTCGTTGTGGACACCCGTGTGACGCTACCGAGGCGTGGGGGGCATGACCATACGCAGGCTTGAGCCACGTGCTTACTCGCGCCGTCGGCGGGGTAACGCGTAGGTCCAGGTTGGGAGACGCCCCTCAGGGTAGGGATGGATAGTTGGTCGCGCTGGAGGGCCTTCACCCGCGGTCTGTCCCGTGCGGCGTGGATCATGCCGCCTCGATCATTCCTCCGGCGAGAGTCCGCTTCGTGGCCGGGTCGATGACGACGAAACTGCCGGTCTGCCGATTCTGCCGGTACGCGTCGCACAACACCGGGTGGGTCGTACGGAGACTGACCCGCCCGATCTCGTTGAAACCGAGCGTGTCCGCCTCGCTGTGCCGCAAGGTGTTGACGTCCGTGCGGTACCGGACGTCCCGGACCGGCGCCGGCACCGTGCGCGTGGTGTGCTTCACGAGCACCCGCATCCCGGCGCGCATCGGCTCCCGCGTCATCCGGCAGAGCATCGCGTCGACGTCCTGGGTGGTCCGCGGCTGATGGCCGACGCGGGCAAGCAGATCACCGCGGGACAGGCCGATGTCGTCGGCGAGCCGCGGACTGACGGACATGGGGGCGTACGCCTCCGCTGTCCGGTGTAGTCGCGGTAGTCGTGGTGCTCGTCGGTGTGCGGGCGGGTGACGTACTGCACGGGGAAGCGCAGGTCGTCCGGGGCCGCCTCGATCGACACCCGGACCCGTTCCAGATGGCGCGACAGTGACGGACCGTTGTACCAGGGCATTCGCGCGGTGCGTCCAGCCGAGCGACTCGCCTGGCCGTAAGGCGAGCAGGCCGGGTGTTCACTGTGGGGTGTTCAAGCTGCTGCGACCGGAACGACACGGCTCCGAGTGCACGCTGAAGAGCACATATCTGGGCTCATCGAGGGGTGCCGGCGGTGCCGGCCCTGCCGTCGCGGGAGGGCTGAGGTGAGCTAGGTTCACCCCGGCGATGTGACATCTCGTGACAGATGAGAGGGTCTGGCGGGTGAGTGAGACACCGATGAACACCCTGCAATACCGCTTTGACGGGCCAGAAGAGGCCCCGGTCCTGATCCTGGGTGCCTCACTGGGTACCACATGGCACATGTGGGACCGGCAGATACCCGAGCTGACCCGTCAGTGGCGTGTGTTCCGCTTCGACATGCCGGGACACGGCGGGGCTCCCGCGCACCCGTGCGGGTCCGTCGGGGAGCTCGCCGAGCGGCTGCTGGCCACGCTCGACGGCCTGGGCGTGCAGCGCTTCGGGTACGCGGGCTGTGCCTTCGGCGGTGCCATCGGTGCCGAGCTGGCGCTGCGGTGCCCGGAGCGGGTCGCCTCGCTCGCCCTGATCGCCGCGTCACCGCGGTTCGGCACCGCCGACGAGTTCCGCCAGCGCGGCGTGATCGTCCGCAGCAACGGCCTCGACCCCATCGCCCGCTCCGCGCCCGAGCGCTGGTTCACGCCCGGCTTCGCCGCCGCGCAGCCCGCCATCACCGACTGGGCCGTACAGATGGTGCGCACCACCGACCCCGGGTGCTACATCGCGGCCTGCGAGGCCCTCGCCGCCTTCGACGTCCGCGCCGAACTGGGCCGGATCGGTGTGCCCACGCTGGTCCTCGTCGGCTCCGAGGACCAGGTCACCGGGCAGGGCGAGGCCCGCACCCTCGTCGCGGGCATCCCCGACTCGCGGCTCGCCGTCGTGCCGGGCGCCTCGCACCTCGCGCCCGTCGAGCAGCCCGCCGCCGTCACCGACCTCCTCGTACGCCACTTCTCCACCGCCTGGCAGGAGACGCCGGCGGCGATCACACCGCCGCCCGTCAAGCCCGTCCTGTCCCCGCCCGTGGCCCCGGCGGCCCCCATGGCCGCGATCGCGGCGGCCGAGCAGCCCGAGGCGGTCGCGGGCGCCGTCCGCAGCGACCCCTACGAGGCGGGCATCAAGGTCCGCCGCGAGGTCCTCGGCGACGCCCACGTGGACCGCGCCCTGGCCTCGGCCGACGACTTCTCCGGCGACTTCCAGGAGCTCATCACCCGCTACGCCTGGGGCGAGGTCTGGAACCGTCCCGGCCTGGACCGCCGCTCCCGCAGCTGCGTCACCCTCACCGCCCTCGTGGCGGGCGGTCACCTGGACGAGCTGGCGTTCCACACCCGCGCCGCGCTGCGCAACGGCCTCACCCCGGCCGAGATCAAGGAGGTGCTGCTCCAGGCCGCCGTCTACTGCGGCGTCCCGGCGGCGAACTCCGCGTTCAAGGTGGCGCAGGCCGTGATCCGTGAGGAAACCACGCCGCAGGAGTAGCAGCGGTAGCAGGATGGAGGGATGACTGGCATGACGACCCCCGCGGACAACGCTCCCGCGCGCGCGAAGCGCATGACGTTCACGAAGAAGTCCCACGCGTGCGTGCGTCTCGAAAAGGACGGACGCACACTCGTCGTCGACCCGGGCGGCTTCAGCGAGGACGACGCCGCCGCCGGCGCCGACGCCATCCTCGTCACCCACGAGCACCCCGACCACTTCGACGAGGGACACCTGCGCGCGGCCATGGAGGCCCGCCCCGGCACCGAGATCTGGACCCTCAAGGCGGTCGCCGACCGGATCTCGGCCGCCTTCCCCGGCCGCGTGCACACCGTCGGGCACGGCGACACGTTCACCGCCGCCGGCTTCGACGTCCAGGTGCACGGCGAGCTGCACGCCGTGATCCACCCGGACATCCCGCGCATCACCAACGTCGGCTATTTGGTGGACGGCTCCGTCTTCCACCCCGGCGACGCGCTGACCGTCCCCGACCGGCCCGTGGAGACGCTGCTGCTCCCGGTCATGGCGCCCTGGAACAAGATCTCCGAGGTCATCGACTACGTACGGGAGGTCAGGCCCCAGCGCGCCTACGACATCCACGACGCCCTGCTCACCGACCTCGCCCGGCCGATCTACGACAACCAGATCGGGGCCCTGGGCGGCGCCGAGCACCTGCGGCTGACCCCGGGGGAGACGGCCGAACTCTGACTGTCGGTGGCGGCCGGTAGGTTGTGAGGCATGCGCATTGCGACCTGGAACGTGAACTCGATCACCGCTCGGCTGCCGAGGCTCCTGGCCTGGCTGGAGAGCACCGGCACGGACGTGCTGTGCGTCCAGGAGACCAAGACGACGGCCGAGGGATTCCCGGCCGCCGAGCTGAGCGAGCTGGGCTACGAGTCGGCGGTCCACGCGACCGGCAGGTGGAACGGCGTCGCGCTGATCTCCAGGGTCGGCCTCGAAGACGTCGTCAAGGGCCTGCCGGGCGATCCCGCCTACGACGGCGCGGAAGAGCCCCGCGCGATCTCCGGGACCTGCGGCCCCGTCCGCCTCTGGTCGGTGTACGTGCCCAACGGCCGCGAGGTCGACCACGCCCACTACGCGTACAAGCTCCAGTGGCTGGAGGCCCTGAAGGCCGCCGTCGCCGGGGATGCGGGGGGCTCCCGCCCCTTCGCCGTCCTCGGCGACTACAACGTCGCGCCGACCGACGACGACGTCTGGGACCCCTCGCTCTTCGTCGGCGCCACGCACGTCACCCCGGCCGAGCGCGCCGCCCTCGCCGACCTGCGCGGCACGGGCCTGTCGGACATCGTGCCGCGCCCCCTGAAGTACGACCACCCGTACACCTACTGGGACTACCGCCAGCTCTGCTTCCCCAAGAACAAGGGCATGCGCATCGACCTGGTGTACGGCAACGAACCCTTCGCGAAGGCCGTCACCGACTCCTACGTGGACCGTGAGGAGCGCAAGGGCAAGGGCGCCTCCGACCACGCCCCGGTCGTGGTGGACCTGGAGCTCTGACCCCCCGGCTCACGGCACCAGCTTCCGCAGGTCCACGGAGTCCGCGAGCGCCGCGAGACCCGCGTCGCCCGGATGCAAATGGTCCCCGCTGTCGTAGGCGGGCAGCATCCGCGCCGGGCGCGCGGGATCGCGCAGCACCGCGTCGAAGTCGAGCACGGCGTCGAAGTCGCCGGCCTCGCGGAGGTAGGTGTTGACGGCCTCCCGCCGGGCGTCCGCCGCCGCCGTGCACAGCGACTCGCCCTCGCAGGGCGCGATGGTCGCCGCCACGACGCGCAGGCCCCGGGCCCGTGCCCGGTGCGCGATCTCCCGCAGCCCGGCGATCACCTGGTCCGCGGAGGTGCCCCAGCGCACGTCGTTGACGCCCTCGAAGACCACCACCGTGCGCGCCGACGTCTGGGCGAGGACGTCGCGGTCCAGGCGGTGCAGGGCGCTCACACCGCCCGTGTCGGTGGAGGCGCCGTCGCCGGGATAGCGGTCGGTGACCACGCGGTTCGCCGAGATGCCGTGGTTGAGGACGCCGTAGCGCGGCACGTCGGACTGGTTCAGCAGGCGCCTCGCCAGCACATTCGGCCAGCGGCGGTTGGCGTCCGGCGTCGACTTCGTCCCGTCGGTGATCGAGTCGCCGAGCAGCACCACCGAACCGGGCCCGCCGCCCACGTCGACCCCGGTGAGCAGCGGCCACGTCGTGATCGTCGAGGTGTACGCCGCCGGGGAGCCGTCCGCCGCGTGGTCGCCGGGGCCGCTGACGTACGAGCGCTGGACGGCCTGGCTGTGCACGGGCGCCGCCGCCACCGGCCCCGGCAGATGGAAGCTCACCAGCAGATTGGCGTCGGCGGGCACGTCGAAGTCGAGGGGGTCGCTGAAGGCCTGGGCGCCCGCCGGGATCTCGGTGCCGGCCCGGCCCCGGAAGGCCAGCCGCCGCGGCGTGCCCTCGGCCCCCGCCCCGGCCGCCTGCACCGCCACGGTGGCGCCGCCGATCCGCACCGGAGCCGCCGCGAAGGTGTTGTCGAGCCGCACGCGCACCCGGGGCCCGCCCACACTGGTGTGCACGACGAGACGCACGGTGCGGTCGCTCCAGGGCCCGACCGCCGTGTACCCGGCGGTCGACGCCGCCCAGCTGCCGGTCCACCCCGTGGTCCGCGCCCGCACCGACAGGGCGAAGACGTGCAGGTCCGGGACGCCTGGGTCCCGCGGCAGGTCCACCGACGCCACCTCGCGCCCCCGCACCAGCGGCACGGTCACCACGTACAGCCGTGCCTTCTCGGCGCGCTGACCGCCCGGGGTGTTGATGTGCGGCAGGGCGACCGCCTTCGTGGCCGACGGACCCGAACGCCAGTCCGGTGCGGTGAGCCGGTAGCCGCCGCGTGAGCCGTCCCGGTAGCGCACTGTGCCCGTGCCGCTCGCCTCGCCGCCCGTGCCCGCCACCAGGAACGCCAGGGCGTCCCCACGGCCGCGCACCCGCACCGACTGGCCGTTGGCCCGCACGTTGTCCCGCTCGCCGGGCTCCGTGCGCGGCCAGGTCAGCCGCGCCCCGTCCACCCCGAGGGAGCGGCCGGGGGTCCAGCCCGCGGCCCGCAGGTCCCGCGCCGAGAGCGAGCCGCCCGCCCCGTCGAAGTCCGCGGCGCCGGGCCGGGCGTCGTCACTGACCGCCCGGTTGTCGAAGAGCCGGTCCAGGGGGAGCGGCCGGGGCGTGTGCGGGGCCGCCTCGGCGGCGACCGCGGGGGCGAGACCCGTACAGAGGCAGAGCGCGACGGCCGCCCCCCGAGTTCGTCGGCGCACGACAGTCCCCTCCCGCGTGATGACGGATGCCCCCTGAAGCTACTGGGCCGGTGAGCGGGTGTCACGTACGCCCCGATGGCCCTCCACGGCCGGTCACATCGCGTTCATGCCAGGTACATTCTTGGGCATACGGACGTTCGCGTGTCGTCGCGTATCCGGCGGACGCCAGCAATGGAGAGGTGCCGACCATGAACATTCCGTTCCTCGGCAAATGGCGCCGACGGCACTCCGCGGCGGACGCGGCCGGCGAGGGACTCGCGGTGGCCTTCCGCGACAACCCGCAGGGCGTGGCCGAGCTGTTCTCCGAGTGCGAGCTGCTGCGGTCCCAGGCGGCCGCGGCGGGGCTCGAACTGGACGACTCCCCGGCGTCGTTGACCGCCCTCGACCAGCTCCTGCCGCGCTGGCGCGACGACCCGGAGCTGCTGCCGTGGCTCGGCAACGACGCGGGGCTGTACCTGGGCACGATCGTGGTGCGGACCGTCCCGGGCGCCACCTGGCACGTGTGGCCCGGCGGCAGCCCCGTCGTACGGCTCCCCTCCGGGCGGGACATCCCGGTCGTCCAGGCGGGGCTCGACTGGGCGGTGCACGGAGCCCCCGAGCTGTCGCAGATCTACGCGGAGGCCTCGGAAACGTAACCGCAATTGCCTCAAATACGGTTAATGCCCCCGCGAGCGTGTCGTCCGGTAAGTCCCGTTTCCCCGTGGATAGTTTGCGCGGACGTACACAGCTGAGAGTGGGCAGGTCTTGCCATGGCCGTCGATCCTTTGATCGAGCTGCGTGATGTGAACAAGTACTACGGGGAGCTGCATGTCCTCCAGGACGTCAACCTCACCGTCGGCAAGGGGGAGGTGGTCGTGGTCATCGGCCCCTCGGGGTCGGGGAAATCAACACTGTGCCGGACGATCAACAGACTGGAGACCATCCAGTCCGGAGAGATCAGACTCGACGGGCAGCCGCTGCCCGACGAGGGCAAGGCACTCGCGAGGCTCCGCGCCGAAGTCGGCATGGTCTTCCAGTCCTTCAACCTCTTCGCGCACAAGACCGTCCTCCAGAACGTCTCGCTGGCCCAGGTGAAGGTGCGCGGACGCAAGAAGGACGAGGCCGACCGCCGCTCCCGTGAACTCCTGGAGCGCGTGGGCCTGGCCACGCAGGCCGAGAAGTACCCCGCGCAGCTCTCCGGCGGCCAGCAGCAGCGCGTCGCCATCGCCCGCGCCCTGGCCATGGACCCCAAGGCCCTGCTCTTCGACGAGCCGACCTCGGCCCTCGACCCCGAGATGATCAACGAGGTCCTGGAGGTCATGCAGCAGCTCGCCCGCGAGGGCATGACGATGGTCGTCGTCACCCACGAGATGGGCTTCGCCCGCTCCGCCGCCAACCGCGTCGTGTTCATGTCGGACGGCCGCGTCGTCGAGGACCGGGCCCCCGAGGACTTCTTCACCCACCCGGAGAGCGAGCGCGCCCGGGACTTCCTCTCCAAGATCCTCAAGCACTGACGGGGGCGACGTGCTCGTGAAGAAACCCACCCTGCCCACCGCCCGGCTCCTCGCCGCCCTCGTGCTGTCCGCGCTCGTCGCCACCGCCTGCGGCAAGGACGGCAGCCCGCCGACCAAGGGCCCCGCCGCCGAGAAGCTCCCCGAGTACCGGGTGGCGACCGGCTTCCGGCTGCCCGAGTCGGGGACCTGGCGCAAGGCCAGGAGCCGCGGCCGCTTCATCGTTGGGGCCAAGGAGGACCAGCCCTATCTCGGCGAGAAGGACCCCGCGACCGGCGCCTACTCCGGCTTCGACATCGAGATCGCCAAGATGGTCTCGGCGTCGCTGGGCCTGGACCCCCGGCGGATCGAGTTCAAGACCATCGCGTCGGCCAACCGCGAGACCGCCCTCCAGAACGGGCAGATCGACTACTACGTCGGCACCTACACCATCAACGACAACCGCAAGAAGCTCGTCGGCTTCGGCGGCCCGTACTACATGGCGGGCCAGGGCCTGCTCGTGCGGCACGACGAGGACGACATCAGGAGCCCGCGCGACCTCGACGGCAAACGCGTCTGCTCGGCCGCGGGCTCCACCCCCTACCAGCGCATCCAGCAGGACTACCCGAAGGCCACCCTCGTCGCGTACGACACGTACTCCGTCTGCGTCGACAACCTGCTGACCTACCAGGTCGACGCCGTCACCACCGACGACGCCATCCTGATCGGCTACGCAGCCAAGGTGCCCGACGAACTCAAGGTCGTCGGCAGACCGTTCTCCAAGGAGCCGTACGGGATCGGGGTGCCCCGGAGCGACGACGCCCTGCGGTTCGCCGTCGACGACGCCCTCGCCGCCCGCGAGAAGAACGGCGACTGGAAGAAGGCCTACGACGCCACCCTCGGGCTCTCCGGAGTCCCGGCGCCGAAGCCGCCCGCCATCGACCGCTACCCGGCGAACTGAGGAGGCGTCATGAACGTACTGACCGACAACTTCTCCACGTTCGGCGACGGCTTCCTCGGAACCGTCGAACTCACCGTCTACGCCTCGCTCCTGGCGCTCGTGCTCGGCTTCCTCATGGCCTCCTTCCGGGTCGCGCCCGTCGGCTCCTTCCGGGCCTTCGGCACGGTGTGGGTGACGGTCCTGCGCAACACCCCGCTGACCCTGCTCTTCTTCGCCGTGCTGCTGGGTCTGCCGCGCTTCGGGCTCGTGCTGCCCTTCAAGGTGTTCGCCGTCCTCGCGCTCGGCTGCTACACCTCGGCCTTCATCTGCGAGGCGCTCCGCTCGGGCATCAACACCGTGCCCAAGGGCCAGGGCGAGGCGGCGCGCAGCCTCGGCATGTCCTTCGGGCAGACCCTGTCGAAGGTGGTCCTGCCGCAGGCCTTCCGCTCCGTCATCGCGCCGGTCGGCTCCAACCTCATCGCGCTCGCCAAGAACTCCGCGATCGCGGGCGCGTTCAGCGTCACCGAACTGCTCGGCACGTACAAGACGCTCAACGAGCTGGGCTACAACATCGTCTGGACCTTCGTCTGGATCGCCCTCGGCTATCTGGTCATCACCCTCGCCATCAGCGCGATCTTCAACATCCTCGAAAAGCGCTGGGGAGTCGCCCGATGAAAGCCCTCGCCCACGACTCCACCGCCCTGTACGACATCCCGGGGCCGAAGACCGTGCGGCGGCACAGGGTCTACGGCG
This sequence comes from Streptomyces sp. G44, assembly GCF_016905445.1. Taxonomy (GTDB): domain Bacteria; phylum Actinomycetota; class Actinomycetes; order Streptomycetales; family Streptomycetaceae; genus Streptomyces. The sequence goes on along the minus strand of NZ_JAFEXF010000027.1, from coordinate 9,608 downwards.
TGTTCTCCACCCTGGCCGTGCTCGCGCTCGTCGCCTGGATCCTGTATCTCCTCTTCGACACCGACCAGTTCACCGCCACCAAGTGGTCGCCCTTCGCGTACGAGGGCATCCAGGAACTGCTGCTGCGCGGCCTCGGCAACACGCTCAAGGCCTTCGCGATCTCCGCGGTCCTCGCGCTCGCGCTCGGCGGGGTGCTCGCCATGGGACGGCTCTCGGACCACCGGCCGGTGCGCTGGGTGGCCACGCTCCTGGTCGAGTTCTTCCGGGCGATGCCCGTCCTGGTGATGATCTTCTTCGTCTTCGTGGCGCTGAAGGTGCAGCCGCTGCCCGCGCTCGTCGCCGGACTCACCCTCTACAACGGCTCGGTCCTCGCCGAGGTCTTCCGCTCCGGCGTCAACTCCATGGAACGCGGCCAGAAAGAGGCCGCGTACGCCCTCGGGATGCGCAAGACCCAGGTCATGGGATACGTCCTGGTGCCCCAGGCCCTGCGCGCCATGCTGCCCGCCATCATCAGCCAGTTGGTGGTGGCCCTGAAGGACACCTCGCTGGGCTTTCTGATCACCTACGAGGAGTTCCTCCATGCCGGGAAGCTGATCGCGTCGAACCTCGACTACGATTTGCCCTTCATCCCCGTGGTCATGGTGATCTCACCGATCTACATCGGGATGTGCATGTTGCTGTCGTGGTTCGCCCAGTGGGTGTCCAGGCGTCAGCGGCGCAATCCCAAGACGGAGGCCGCGGAAGTCGCGCCGGCCGAACCAGGGACGCTGCTGCCGGGAGTGCAGTAGCGAAGCAGGCCCACCCGGCAGCAGTCGGAGATCACTGCTCGCGCAGGGGGACGGACACGTACGACGGGTCCGCCTCCGGCGAGGAGAAGGTCAGCTGCGCGCCGGACGGGTTGTGCTCGATGTACAGCGGGTCGACCGTGTCGACGACCAGGGCGAGCCGGTGGCCCGCCGGTACGTCGTAGGCCGTGGAGTACAGCTCCAGGTCCACGCCGAACGGCTTGCCGGGCGTCTTGCCGTGGAAGGTGTACGGCGCGTTGCTGACCAGCTTGCCGAGGCCGAGCGGGCCCACGTCGTACAGGTACGCGACGAGGGTGCCGCTCTCCTCGGTGCTGGTGAGCGTGGTGTGCAGCTTCGCCGTCCCGCGCACCCGCTGGGCCGACGCGTACCGCTCCGACTGCCACACGCCCGTGTAGCGGCGCGGCAGCAGCGGCACCGAGGCCGTCGGCGGGATCTTCAGGAACTGCTCCAGGGCGTTGGAGAGGATCGCGATGCCGCCGTTGGCGCCCGAGTCGACGTTCGTACGGATCGTGGTGCTCCCCGCCATGGCGATCTTCTTGCGGGTGGGGCCCACCGACTTCCAGTCCGGGTAGCCCTCGTAGTCGCCCGTGGAGCGCGACTTGAGCTGGACCGGCTGCTCCTTGTCGATGCCGTTGGCCTCGCCCTTGAGGTGGTGGTCGAACCAGCGCCGTGTGGAGGTCCAGGTGTCGTTGGGCAGGCCGAGCAGGCCCGTCGCCTCCGCCGTCGCGTGGTCGCCGGGTCGGAACTCCAGGCGCTTGGGGCCGGTCAGGCGCTCGTAGAACTCCGCGTACTGGTTGGGCGGGAACAGCGTGTCGCCCCAGGCGTTGCCGAGCATGATGGCCGCGCCGTTCGCGTTGATCCTGTCGAGGTGGGTCGCGGGGGAGCGCTTGGCGCCCCAGGCGATCATCTCGTCCTCCTTGTCCAGGTTGGAGGCGAGGAAGTCCTTGAGCGTCTGCTGGAGTTCGGCGCTCGGGCGGCCCGTGAGCGCACCCGCGCCGCCGAGCAGGGCGGCGGCCTGGACGTGCTGCGTGCGCCCGCTGTAGATGGAGTCGATGAGGTCGGCCCAGCCGCTCAGCGCGGCCACGGCCTTGATCCGCTTGTCGTGCCCGGCGGCGAGCAGGCTGATGCCCGCGCCGTACGAGACGCCCGCCATGCCGACCTTCGTCGGGTCGGCCGGGGTGTTCGCCAGCGTCCAGTCGATGACCTTGGAGGCGTCGGCTATGTCCTCGGGGCCCGCGGTCTCGATCTCGCCGCCGGACTGCCAGAAGCCGCGCGAGTTGTAACTGACCACGACGTAGCCGGAGTTCGCGAGCTTCTGGGCCTGGGCGACGTACTCGATCTGAGGCATGGCCCAGCTGGTGGGCAGCACGATCGAGGGGTATCTCGCGCCCGGCTCCGCGTCCTTGGGAGCGAAGACGTTGGCCTTGAGGATCGTGCCGCCGTCGCCGGGTATGTCGACGAAGCGCACGTCGGTGGCGCTCGCCGGATGCGGCCCGGCCAAGGGCGCCGCCTGTGCCGCCGGGGCGAGGCCGAAGGCGGCGCCGGCGACGAGGGCCGCCGACACGGTCCCCACGGTGGTCGTACGCAAGGCATGGTGCGGCAGTCCCACGGGTCACTCCTCACTCGGACGGTGCAAAGTGACCCGACGGTAACCGCAGGGCTTTACCCGTGGTAACCCATCGGTAAGTTACGCCCCGGTAACGATTGCTGGCGGACGTACCGTCAGCTCAGCGCGCTCTTGGCCTGCCACTGCGACCAGGAGAGGTTCCACTCGCCGTAGCCGTTGCCCGGGTCCGGCGTGCCCTTCGAGCCGCTGCCGGTGACCTCGAAGGGGTCGCCCACCTGAGCCTCGCGGTAGAGCCAGCCCGCGTCGCCGGTGCTCATGCCGACGCAGCCGGAGCTGTGGTTGGTGTTGCCGAAGTAGGCGGCGTTCCACGGGGCCGCGTGCGCGTACATGCCCGACCAGGTCAGCCGCATCGAGTAGTCGACCATCTTGTCGTAGCTGTCGCTGCCGGAGAGGCCGACGGTCTCGGAGCGCATGTTGATCGTGCCCTCCTTCGACATCAGGACGGACGTACCGCCCCAGGAGGCCTTTTCGCCGCCGGGTGTGCCCGCCGACATCGGCAGCGACCTGACCGTCTTGCCGTCCCGCACCAGCGTCGTCGTCTTGCTGTCCAGGTTCACCTTCACGACCTGGCTCCTGCCGACGGTGAAGTTCGTCGCGTAGTCGCGCACGAACCAGTCGTCGCCACCGGAGTCGATGCCGTTCAGCCGGGCGTCCAGCTTCACCTTGGTGCCGGACTTCCAGTACTCCTTGGGGCGCCAGTCGACGCGGTCCTTGCCGTCGTGGTTCTTGATCCAGCCCCAGGAGCCGGTGGTGCCGTTCGAGGTCGTCACCTTCAGTTGCTTCTCGACCTCGGCCTTGTTGCGCACCGGGTGGTCGAAGGTGATCGACAGGGGCTGGGCGATGCCGACGGTGCTGCCCTTGCCCGGGGTGAGCGTCACCTTGTTGACCTGCTCGGGAGCGGCCGTCTTGAAGGAGGCCCTCGCGCTGCCGCCCTGCTCGCTGACCGCCTCGACCCGGTACGCGGTACCGGGCGCCGCCACGCGCCGCGACGTCCAGGTGGTGCCGTTCGCCGAGACCTTGCCCGGCAGCTCCGCCCCCTTGGCGTCGACGACCGTCACCTGCTTCAGCTTGCCGCCGGCCAGCTTCACCGTGACCGGCTCGCCCGCCTGGGCCCGCTCTCCCGTGAGGTTCAGCGAGATCTTCGGCTTCTCGGCGGCGGCAGCCTTGCCGTCGGCCGCGTCGCCGCCGCCCGAGCAGGCGCTCAGGGCGGCGGCAAGGACCGCGATTCCCGCGGTTGCCGCGTGGCGGGTGCGAAGGGGGCGTCGGCGGCTCGAAGAGCTCTGCGGGGACAAGGAAAGGTACCTCCGTGCGAATGTGGACTGCACAGAAAGAGGGCGTACGGGGCCGACGGGTTGCCTGATGTCCCGAAATTGACCGCTAGGTCACATAAGGCCCCCCGCGCAGTGGTCACACTGTGAGGAGGCGGTCACTTCGCGCGATGCGAGGCGCGGGACGAGGGCGCGGGTATCGGCGTCCGGGCGGCCTGGGTCACGTCCGCGACGAACTCGACGACGTCCGGCCCGTACGCCTGCGAATTGACGACCTTCAGCAGCACGACGAAGGGGCTGTTGCCGTGTTTGCGCGCGAGCTTCTCGTGGTGGCGGGCGAGATAGCGGGCGGCGGCCTGGCCGGTGACGGCGCGCTGGCCGCAGAAGAGGAAGACCGGCCTCGCCTCCTGCCCCTGGCCGGCGGTGAGCCGCGCGAGGAGCACGTACTCGGTGAGGCCTGCCTCCAGGCGGTAGCGCTCGGCGCCGATCTGGAACGCGCCGCGGTCGGGCCCCGGCTCCGGCTCGGCGTTCACCCGCACGCCCGGGAGCAGCGAGTGCATGTGCGCCGCCATGCGGCGGTTCACCACCGGGCTGCCCACGCAGAACTCGGTGCGCTCGCCGAAGCTCTGCCGGGCCGCGTCGTGCGCGACGATCTGCGCGTGCGCGCCGCACTCCTTGATCAGCGCGGCGAGCTCCAGGAGCGCGAACACGTCGTGACGCACCACCATCAGCTCGCCGCCGCCCGCGTCGCGGTTCACCACGAGCAGCGACTCGGAGTTGTCGGGCAGCCCGAAGAACGCCTGCTTGCGGCGGAGCCCGCGCTTCCACAGCCGGCCGCGGACGAACCAGCCGAGCAGGGCGCCGAGGCCGGCCGCGACGACCAGGCCGAGGACGAGGTTGCGCACGTCTTCCGTCATGGGCGCGCATGCTAGCGGCACAGCAAAGACACGTTCGAGGGGGTCCTGACGTGGCGGGGGCCGCGAAGTTACGCTGCGCGGACGGCTGTTGACTGGAGGTACGAATGCGTCGCGCTGTCGCACGTAATCTGACGCTATGGGCGGTCGGAGGGGTATTGGTGTCGGTCGGTGCCGCCGCGCCCCCTTCGTCTGCGCGCCCAGCGGAACACACCCCGCCGGCCCCGGAGAAGGTGCCGGTCGCCGTCGGATACGGCGGCGCGGTCGCCAGCGTCGACCCGGACGCCTCCGCCGCGGGCATCGAGGTGCTCCGCAAGGGCGGCAACGCCGTGGACGCGGCCGTCGCCACCGCCGCCGCGCTCGGCGTCACCGAGCCCTACTCGGCCGGTGTCGGCGGCGGCGGATACTTCGTCCACTACGACGCCAGGACCCGCAAGGTCAGCACCATCGACGGCCGCGAGACGGCGCCGCGCACCGCGGACGCCGGGCTCTTCCTGGAGAACGGCAAGCCGATCCCCTTCGCGGACGCGGTCACCAGCGGCCTCGGCGTCGGCACCCCCGGAACGCCCGCGACCTGGCAGTCGGCGCTCGACGCCTGGGGCACCAAGAAGCTCGGCACACTCCTGAAGCCCGCCGAACGCCTCGCCCGCGACGGCTTCACCGTCGACGAGACCTTCCGCGCGCAGACCGCGTCGAACGAGAAGCGGTTCAGGGACTTCCCCGCCTCGGCGAAGCTGTTCCTGCCCGGCGGGAAGCTCCCGGTGGTCGGCTCCACGTTCAAGAACCCCGACCTCGCCCGTACGTACGACGAGCTGGCCCGCAAGGGCGTAGGCGCGCTCTACCACGGAAAGCTCGCGAAGGACTTCGTGCGCACCGTCAACAAGCCGCCCGTCGACCCGGCGTCCGGCCGGGTGGCCCGCCCCGGCGACCTGTCCCTGAAGGACCTCGCGTCCTACGGCGTCAAGCGCCAGAAGCCCACGAGGACGACGTACCGCGGGCTCGACGTCTACTCCATGGCGCCCTCGTCCTCCGGCGGCACCACCGTCGGCGAGGCGCTGAACATCCTGGAGCGCACCGACCTCTCCAAGGCGTCGAAGAAGAAGTACCTGCACCGCTACATCGAGGCCAGCCGCATCGCGTTCGCCGACCGGGGCCGCTGGGTGGGCGACCCCGCCTTCGAGGACGTGCCGGCGAAGGAACTCCTCACGCAGCGGTTCGCGGACACGCGGGAGTGCCTGATCAAGGACGACGCGGTGCTCAAGAGCCCGCTCGCGCCCGGGGATCCGCGTCACCCCGAGCCGTGCGGCACCGGGGACAAGGCGGCCCCGACGACGTACGAGGGCGAGAACACCACGCACCTCACGGCCGCCGACAAGTGGGGCAACGTCGTCGCCTACACCCTGACCATCGAGTCGACGGGCGGCAGCGGCATCACGGTCCCCGGCCGGGGCTTCCTCCTCAACAACGAACTGACGGACTTCTCCTTCGCGCCGGCCGACCCGGCGGTGCACGACCCGAACCTGCCGGGTCCGGGCAAGCGCCCGCGCTCCTCGATCGCGCCGACGATCGTGCTGAAGCACGGCGAGCCGGTGGTGGCGCTCGGCTCGCCGGGCGGCGCGACCATCATCACGACCGTCCTTCAGACCCTCACCGGCTTCGTCGACCGGGGCCTGCCGCTGGTGGAGGCGATCGCCGCGCCGCGCGCGAGCCAGCGCAACGCCGCGCAGACCGAGCTGGAGCCGGGCCTGTGGGACAGCGAGCTGCGGGCTTCCCTGGAGTCGATCGGGCACTCCTTCAAACGGAACCCCGAGATCGGCGCGGCCACGGGCGTCCAGCGGCTGCCGGGCGGCAAGTGGCTCGCGGCGGCGGAGAAGGAGCGCAGGGGCGGCGGCTCGGCGATGGTGGTGCGTCCCGCCAAGTAGGCCGCCGCATCCCGGGGGCCTCACCGATGTGAGGCCCCCATGCGGGTGAGCCCGTGCACTTCCGGTCGCACATCAGCTCGACCAGAAGCGAAGGGGAATGGCCGGGACCACCGCCGTCGAGGACGCCTCTTTGGAGACGAGCAGCCGGTTGAGGCCGTGCACGGCGTCCATGGCGGTCTTCTTGTCGTCAGAGGCGACCTTGCCGATCAGGCAGGCCGGGGACGTGTGGCCGGGGCCGCGGCAAATCCACAGGATGAGCACGGCGGCGCCCGGCACAACCGGCGGACCGCCTTCTCGCCGGACTGGTCGACGCTCAGGTTTGCGGCGACCGCGATGAGCGCGTACGGGCGTTGACGACGACCCGGTGATCCCCGAGGTGTCACAGTGCCGTGAGGATCCGGGGACCGTCCTGCGTGATCGCCACGGTGTGCTCGGCGTGCGCGGCGCGGCTCCCGTCGTTCGTGCACAGCGTCCAGCCGTCGGGCGCCTGGTGGTAGTCGTCGCCGCCGCCCGCGATCACCATCGGCTCGATGGCCAGGGCCATGCCGGGGCGCAGCGGCATGCCGCGGCCGGGGCGGCCCTCGTTCGGCACGCCGGGGTCCTCGTGCATGCGGCGCCCGATGCCGTGCCCGCCGAAGCCCTCGGGGATGCCGTACCCCGCCTCGCGGCAGATGGTGCCGATGGCGTGCGCGATGTCGCCGATGCGGTTGCCGACGACCGCCGCCTCGATGCCCGCCGCCAGGGCGCGCTCCGCCGTCTCGATGAGGCGTACGTCCTCGGGGCGCGGGGTGCCGACGATGAAGCTGACCGCCGAGTCGCCCGCCCAGCCGCCGAGCTGGGCGCCGAAGTCGGCGGAGACCAGGTCGCCGTCGCGCAGCCGGTAGGAGGTCGGGACGCCGTGCACGATCGCGTCGTTCACCGACGTGCACAGCACCGCGGGGAAGGGGACCGGGGCGAAGTGCGGCCGGTAGCCGAGGAAGGGCGAGGAGGCGCCGGCCTCGCGGAGCACGTCGTGCGCGATCACGTCCAGGTCGAGCAGTGATACGCCGACGTCCGCGGCCTCGCGCACGGCGGTCAGTGCCTGTGCCACGACGCGGCCCGCCTCGCGCATCGCGTCGATCGATCGGTCTGTCTTGAGTTCCACCATGCCCATTACTATACCGGTATTTAAATGGGCGTCGTACGATGGGCGCATGGTTCGTACTCCCTTGACCCCCGAAGAGCGTGAGCGCGGCGAGCGGCTCGGGCAGTTGCTGCGGGAAGCGCGGGGGGAGCGGAGCATGGTGTCGGTGGCGGCGGAGGCCGGGCTCTCCGCGGAGACCCTCCGGAAGATCGAGACGGGGCGGGCGCCGACGCCGGCGCTCTTCACGGTGGCGGCGTTGGCGTCCGTCCTGCACCTTTCCCTGGACGAGATCGTCCTCCGCTGCGAGTTGGCTCCGGCGTGACGGTGGGGTGCCCGGCGGCCTCCCCCGCCCCGCCGCTCCGCGCCGGATGCCTCCCACCCATCCACCCGTCACCCGGCGTCGAGATGTCGAGGCAGGCGCGGGCGGGGGTGGCCGTCAATGGCGTCGAGATGTCCGGGTGGGTGGGGCCCGTTGCCGGGATCGGGGACGGTGAGGTGGGGGTGGGGGCGGCCGTTGACCGGCGTTGAGGGGCCTGAGCAGGGGCGGCCCGGAGGTGGCCGTTGTCCGGCGCCAGGACGGTGAGGTAGGGCCGGGTGGAGGTGGCCGTTGGCCGATGCCGAGAGGTCTGGGTGGGGACGGGCGGGGATGCCTGCTTGTCACGTGTCGAGGTGTCGAGGCAGTGGCGGGCGGGGATGCCTGCTTGTCACGTGTCGAGGTGTCGAGGTTGTGGCGGGCGGGGATGCCTGCTTGTCACGCGTCGAGACGTCGAGGCAGTGGCGGGCGCAGATGCCCGCTTGCCACGCTTCGGCAGGTCGCGGCAGCGGCGGGTCGAGGTGTCCGTGGCTCGGCGTCGAGACGTGCCAGGGTGCCGGTACTCGGCGGCGGACAGACGGCGGGACAGGGGCAGGCGGGCAGGCGGCGCGGTGGGGGGCGCAGGGCAGGTGGTGGTGACGATGGCCCGCAGTCGCGTACGCGCCCGAGGGGACGTGGGGGTATGTGCGCGCGGAGCACGGTGGTGGTCATGAGGGCGCCGAAGCAACGAGACGCCCGCGCCAAGATGGCGAGCACGGACATACCCCCGCGGCCCCGCCCCACAGACGAACCGTAGGCGCCCACCCGCACCACCGGCGCCACCCGCACCACCCACACCACCCGCACCACCGGCGACACCCGCACCAACCCCACCGGAAAGCCGCATGCAGTCGTCCGGTGACACAACTGGTGTTATCTTCCGGACCGGAAGACTCCAGTCTCCACGGGGGCGGTGCAGGCCGGATGACAGCAGGGCAACTGCCGGACCAGGCAGGGGAGTTCGCGAGGTACTTGAGGGAACTGCTGGGACGCCTGGACCAGGCCACCGGCTGGTGCGGCGTGTTCTGGCAACGCGACCCGGACGGCATGCGCGCCTGCCTGGACGGCGTGGAGGTCCCGCCCTGGGACGTGGTGCAGGCGCTGCTCCACGACCTGGCGGCCGACCGGGGCATCCCCGAAGCCGAGCGCGAGACACCCCGGGCCCGCACCCTGCACCGCGCGTCCCTCACCGCGTACGACGCCCGCCCAGGCGCCCGCGAGCTGCTGGAGGACCGCCTCGCCATGATGCTCACGGAACAGCGGACCGCCCTGGAACGCCAGGCGGACCTGAGCCGCCAACTGACCGAGGCGTCCACCCCCGACGAGGCGGACCGCATCAACCTCGACCTCGCGTGGGCGCGCGACGACCACGAACGGGCGACCGCCCGCTGCACGGAACTCCAGGAGCGACTCTCCCGCCTGACCGCCAACACCCCCCCCCCCCCCCCCCCCACCCCCCCCCCCCCCCCCCACCCCCCCCCCCCCCCCCCCCCCCCCCCCCCCCCCCCCCCCCCCCCACCCCCCCCCCCCCCACCCCCCCCCCCCCCCCCCCCCCCCCCCCCCCACCCCCCCCCGCCCCCCCCCCCCCGCCCCCCC
>NZ_JAFEXF010000279.1 GCF_016905445.1 Streptomyces sp. G44 | reverse complement strand
GGGCGCGGACCGCGCGGCGGGCGCCCGGCGCCGCCCTGGCCGCCGCCCGTGGCGGGCTGCCCGTAGACCTGCCCGGTGTTGTAGCCGCTGTCGTAGCTCTGGGCGCGGCCCCCCTGGCGCGGGGCGCGCGGCTCGAAGACCTCGTCCCGGGCGTCGCCGTACGGCTGTCCGTCCCCGCGCGGGTCGTCATACCCGTCGTCGTACGCGGGCTGCTGCGGCACACCGCCCGGCGGCGGTCCCGCGGGGCGGGCGGGGCCGCCGCGCTGGACATGCCGCATCACGCGGGCGCCGTCGGGCTGAGGGTTCCCGCTGCCGCGGCCGTAGCCACGGCGGCCCGCCTGATCGTCTGGCCAATCGCTCATGTGGCCCAGTGTGCAGTGCGGGGGCGGGCGGCTCACAGGGCGGTCGGGAATTCGGGCCAGGGCTGTTGCAGAGCTGATGCAAAGCGGCCGGGGGCGGGGCGGGCGCGCGCCCGGCATAGGGTGGAGGGCATGACAGACCAGGCCCCCCGTGCGGAATCGGATATACCGGGCAAGCCGACCTCGGCGTCCCGCACCACGCTCAGCCACATCATGACCCACAACGACACCAACCTCCTCGGCACGGTGCACGGCGGCGTGATCATGAAACTCGTGGACGACGCGGCGGGGGCCGTCGCCGGGCGCCACTCGGGCGGCCCGGCGGTCACCGCCTCCATGGACGAGATGGTCTTCCTGGAGCCGGTCCGGGTGGGCGACCTCGTTCATGTGAAGGCCCAGGTCAACTGGACCGGACGCAGTTCCATGGAGGTCGGCGTCCGCGTTCTGGCCGAGCGGTGGAACGAGTCGACGCCCGCCCAGCAGGTGGGCTCCGCCTATCTCGTCTTCGCCGCGGTCGACGCCGACGGCAAGCCCCGCACGGTCCCGCCGGTCCTCCCGGAGACCGACCGCGACCGCCGCCGCTACCAGGAGGCCCAGATCCGCCGCACGCACCGCCTCGCCCGGCGCCGCGCGATCAAGGAGCTGCGGGAGGCACGCGCGGCGGAGGGCTTCGACGACTGAAGCCCCCCGCGGCACCGGTCAGGGGCAGACGACCTGGTCCCCGGTGACCGCCCCGAACTCCCCCTCCAGCTCGTCCTCCGCCCGCACCGGCCGCACCGCCTTGAAGTCCGCCCCCGCGATCACCTTCAGCACCGCCCCCTGCCCGTCGACCGTACGCATCTCGCAGCCCGGCAGGGCCGTCGCGAGGGCCTTGGCGGAGCGGTCCCAGCGGGGGTCGTAGGCGACGACGGTCCGGGACGCCGGCGCGGTGCGCGCGGTCGGCAGGTTGCCCGGCAGGCCCGTCGTGCGGAACCCGGTGGCCCGCAGCTGGGTGTCCACCAGCTTGCCGAGCCCCGGCACGGCCGTGCCGTTGTCCACCTGCACCTGGATCTGCTGGGGCGAGACGTCCACCAGCGTGACCTTGGGCTTGTTGCGGTGCGGGGCCAGCGGCCGGTCCTCGCGCAGCGCGTCGAACAGCTTCCGTGCCTTCGTCGGGTGCCACTTCAGGGTCGCGCCGATGCCCGGCAGCGTCTGCCCCTCGGCGCTGAGCGGCACGGTCGTGAACTCCGAGGACGACGGCGAGAAGCCCCGCATCGCGCGGCCGAGGTCCAGCATGTCGCTCGTGCCGAAGCCCTTGTCCGCGCGGACCGAGCCGAGCAGCGTCTGCGTCACGTCACGGAACTTGACCGGATTCAGCAGGACGCCGCTGCTGGTCGCCTTCGCGATGAGCGCCGCGAGGAACCGCTGCTGGCGCTTCATCCGGCCGAGGTCGGAGGCCCCGTCGACGTACCGCGACCGCACGTACTGGAGCGCCTCGCCGCCGTTCATGGCGTGCGTGCCGACCGCGAGGTTCAGGCCCGTGTTCGCGTCGTGCAGCGGCCGCGAGGTGCAGATCTCCACGCCGCCGAGAACGTCCACGGTCTTGATGAAGCTGGTGAAGTCGACCTCCAGATAGTGGTCGATCTTGACCTTCGTCATGTGCTCGACGGTCCGCACGGTGAGGTTCGGCCCGCCCTCCGCGTACGCCGCGTTGATCTTGCCGGGATGCGTGCGGTGCTGCTTGCCGCTGATCTGGTCGGTGTGCGCGGGCAGCTCGGCGTACGAGTCGCGCGGCAGGCTCACGACGCTGGCGCGGTCCCGGTCCTCCGAGATGTGCACGATCATGATCGTGTCCGTGCAGTGGCAGGGCGCGCCGCCGAGGCGGTACTTCGCCTTCTCCTCCGGCGTGATCTTGTCGCGGCCGTCGGTGCCGACGAGCAGCACGTTCATGCCGTTGCCCGGAGCGGGCCGGTTCTTCATGTCCCTGAAGGCGTCGACCCGCTTGATCCCGGTGTCGAGGCCGGTGACCACGGAGTGCCCGACGCCGGCCGCGACGAGCACCGCCACGGAGCACGCGGTCGCCATCCGCATGACCCAGCGCGGCCGCCGCCCGGCCCGCCCGGCCTGCCCGGCCTGCCTGCCTGTGGGCGGTCTGCGGCCCCGCGGTTTCGGGTGGGGCGGCGCGGGAGCGGGGGAGCGGGGCGGTGTGGGCACGTGAGGGAACACCTCCGCGGAGACGGACCTGGCTCGGGGCGGGCGACGGGCGACAGGTGGGGGTCGACGGGCGACGGGTGAGGGTCGACGGGGGTGACCCGAGAAACGTAAGCCCATACGAAATGCGGCCCGGGGCAACGACCCGGACGGCGCGCCTCCGTGTCCCCCATTCGCGGTAACGTGGCGCGTGATGAACGCGAAGTCTGAGGCACAGCCTCCCGCCGTGTCCGTGATCATGCCCGTCCTCAACGAGGAGCGGCATCTGCGCGAGGCCGTCCACGCGATCCTGCGTCAGGAGTACGCGGGTGAGATGGAGGTCGTGGTCGCGCTCGGCCCCTCCACCGACCGTACGGACGAGATCGCCGCCGAGCTGGTCCGCGAGGACCCGCGGGTCCACACGGTCCCGAACCCCACCGGGCGTACGCCGGCGGCGCTGAACGCCGCGATCAAGGCCTCACGTCACCCGATCGTGGTGCGCGTGGACGGCCACGCCGCGCTCTCCCCGGGCTACATCACGACCGCCGTCCGCCTCCTGGAGGAGACCGGCGCGATGAACGTCGGCGGCATCATGCACGCCGAGGGCCAGAACGACTGGGAGCACGCGGTCGCCGCCGCCATGACGTCGAAGATCGGCGTGGGCAACGCCGCCTTCCACACCGGCGGCGCGGCCCAGCGGGCCGAGACCGTCTACCTCGGCGTCTTCCGCCGCGAGGCCCTGGAGCAACAGGGCGGTTACAACGAGGAGTTCATCCGCGCCCAGGACTGGGAGCTGAACTTCCGCATCCGCGAGGCGGGCGGCCTGATCTGGTTCTCGCCCGAGCTGAAGGTCTCCTACCGCCCGCGGCCGAGCGTGAAGGCGCTCGCCAAGCAGTACAAGGACTACGGCCGCTGGCGCCACGTCGTCGCCCGCTACCACGAGGGCTCCATCAACCTCCGCTACCTCGCGCCGCCGACCGCGGTCTGCGCGATCGCGGCGGGCATCGTGGTCGGCGCGGCGCTCACGCCGTGGGGCTTCGTGATCCCCGGCGGCTACCTCGCGGCGATCGTCGCGGGCTCCGTCCCCGCGGGCAAGGGGCTGCCGCCGAAGGCCCGCCTCCAGATACCGGTGGCGCTCGCGACCATGCACATGTCGTGGGGCTGGGGCTTCCTCACCAGCCCGCGTTCGCTGGCCAGGAAGGTCATCGCCTCCCGCCGTCCGGCCGTCCTGGGGGAGACCCAGGAGGCCTGAGAGCCGCGTACGCGCGGGGGCCCGGCGCATCGCCGGGCCCCCGCGCGTGCGGAGGGGGGTCACCAGGTGAAGTCGGGGTTCACCTTCATGCACGCCTTCTTGTCGGACCCGCTGAGCGCGTCCGCGGAGTCCGGCGTCCTGTCGTCCTTCTTCTTCGGCTTCGGCGGCATCTCGCCCTCGCGCCAGTCGGCGCCGACGACCAGCGTCACCCCGGAGACGTCCGTCGACTTCTTCGCCGAACTCAGCGGCAGGCCCAGCGCCTTGGCGACCCGCTGGGCGTCGCCCTCCAGGTCGACGCTGGGGTAGCGGACGACCGTCCTGGCCTCGGTCAGCGCCGTCGTCATGTCCGGCGTCGCCTTCTCGAAGCCCTTCGCGGCCAGGATCTGCGCCACCGTGCTCGCCCTGCCGGAGGCCGGGGGCTCGGTGCCGGTGCGCGTGCCGTTCTGCACCTGCACCGCTATCCGGTCGTCGGCGGCGGCCGGGTCGTCGGACGCCTTCTCCTTGGCCGGCCTCTTGCCGCCCTTGCCGTCCAGCGGGATGTCGTCGCGGACCAGCCGGAAGAGCTGCTCCGCGTCCCCGGGCTTGGGGACGACGCGTGCGCCCACGTACTCGAACGGCATGGTCGTCATCGTCGTACGCGAGGGCGAGACCTTCTTGAGCTCGTTGCCGAGGTCGTACAGCTTCTTGATGGTGCCGAGGCCGTCGTCGACGTTGAGCGCCCTCGTCGCCTTGTCGGCGAGCTTGCGCAACTGGTTCGGGCTGGTCAGGCCGGTGTTCTCCCGGAGCTTGCGGACCAGCGCGTTCATGTACATGTGCTGGGCCTTGGCGCGGCCTATGTCGGTGCCGTCCTCGAAGCCGTAGCGGGTGCGCAGCCACTGGAGGGCCTGCTCGCCCTGGATCTCGGTGGTGCCCTTCCTCAGCTTCAGGCCCGAGCCCTTGCCCCGGCTGTCGCGCGAGTGGATGTTCTTGTCCACGCAGACCGGTACGCCGCCGATGGCGTCCGCCATGGAGACCACGCCCGCGAAGTCGACCATCATGTAGTGGTCGATGTGGATGTTGGTGAGCTTCTCCCAGGTCGCGACGGTGCAACCGGGGCCGCCGCGGCCCAGCGACTCGTTCGTCATGGTGCGCGGGCCGGACTCGGGGTAGACCTTGCCGCCGTCGGGGTCGGTGCACTTGGGGATCGTGAGCAGCGTGTCCCGCGGCATGCTGATCACCGACATGTTGCTGCGGTCGGCCGAGAGGTGGAGCAGCATCTGCACGTCGGCGAGCGGCGGTGCGCCGAAGGTGTCCTTGGCGCCGCCGAGCTTCTGGTTCTCCTTGGAGTCCCGCGCGTCGGAGCCGATCAGCAGGATGTTCAACGGCGTTTGGCCCGCGGCGTTCGGCGTGGGCTCGGGGGCCCGGTGGTCGCCGAGGTTCAGGTCGTCGGTCTCGATGTTGGCGTTGAGGTGCTGGTAGTAGAGGTAACCGGCGCCGGCCGTGCCGAGTATCAGCACCGACAGGATCGTCGCGGACCAGCGCAGGACGCGGCGCTTGCGGCGCGGCGGGTTGCCCCTGCCGCCCGGTCCGCGCCGGCGCCGGTGGCCTGGGGGCCGCCGGCTGCCGTCGGCGGGCACGGCGGCGTCCGGCGACGGCTCCTTCGAGCCGTCGTCCCAGCCGTGATCACTTGCGTGCGGGGCGCGTTGTCTCGCCCCCTCCTTACGCACGCTGTTCTGCCTCATCCCCAGCCCCTCCCCGCCCCGTTCCCGAACTGCGGCCGCTCCGCGGCGCCTTGGCGCGTTGTTAGACGCGAAACGACCGCTTCAGGTCACTTGGCGCACACAGTCTTGTCGGCTTCGACTTTCTGGATCCCCTCCGGTGCCTTCTTCGGCGGGGCGATGGGCACGCCCGCGCCCGCGAAGTCGCCGCCGAGCGTCAGCTTCATGGCAGGGAGTCCCTGTGCGTTCTTCCCGCTCTTGCCCGGCTTCAGGGCGGCGGCGGGCAGGCCCATGATGTCGGCGAGGCGACGGGCCTGGTCCGCCTGGTCCGGGCCGTACTCCAGGGTCGTCTTCTTGACGACCGCGGGCGCGTTCCCCTGCTGGCTGGACTTGAGCACGCCCTCATTGTTCTGGAGCCACGTGAGAGTCGCCTGAGCGGCGCCGGTCTTGCCGCTGCCGTTGAAGATGTCGACCCGCACGTCGGAGGGGTCGGCCTTGGGGCCCTTGAGGCGGGCGGCCACCGCGGCCTTCTCCTTCTTCGCCTTCTTCTTCACCTCGGTCAGCGACTGGTCGGCCCGCATCATCGCGAAGAGCGGGTCGGCCTTGGCCGGGTTGAGCACGACCGTGGTGTGGACCTTCTCGTTCGGGTTGTCGACGACCGGCACGGTGGCGAAGGTCAGGTTCTTCATGTCGAGCTTGCCGAGCTCCATGCCGAGGTCGCGCAGCTTCATGATGTCCCCGATCGTGGAGTCGACGGTGAGGGCCTTGGTGCCGGCCTCCGCCAGGTCGAACATCTTCGTCGGGCTGGTGAGCGTGTCGCTCGACTTCAGCTTGCGCATCAACGAGCTGAGGAACTGCTGCTGCAACTCGATGCGGCTCAGGTCGCCGCCGTTGCCCACGGCATGGCGGGTGCGCACGAACGCGAGCGCCTGCTCGCCTTCGAGCGTGTGCTCGCCCTTGGGCAGCTTCAGATGCGACTTGGGGTCGTCGATGTCCTTGGCGAGACAGACGTCCACGCCGCCGACGGCGCTGGAGAGCGTCTTGACCGCGTTGAAGTCGGCCACCATGAAGTGGTCGAGTTTTATCCCCGTGATCTTCGTGACCGTGCGCATCGTGCAGCTCGGCGTGCGCTCGTTCTGGCCGAGGCTCTCGTTGAACCGGGCGTTCTTGGCGCCCCGGATCGTCTTCTTGCCGCCGTCCTCCATCGTGGTGGGGCAGTCCGGGATGTCCGTGATCATGTCGCGCGGGATGCTCAGCGCGGTCGCGTTCGTACGGTCCTTGGAGACGTGCAGCAGGATCGTGGTGTCCGCGTGGCCGGCGCTGCCCTCGTCGCCGTAGCCCTTGTTGCCGTCACCGCTGCGCTTGTCGGTGCCGATCACCAGGATGTTGATGGCCCGGTCCTTGCTGAAGCCGCCGGTGCCCGCGCCGTCGTCGTCGATCGAGGTGATGTTGTCGTTGAGGTGCTGGTAGTACAGGTAGCCGCCGACGCAGCCCGTGACGAGCAGGAACGCCAGCGTGCCGCCGGTCCACACCAGGACCTTCTTGCCCACGGACTTCTTCGGCTTCTGCTTGCGCCTGCCGCTGCTCGGCTCCGGCTCCTTGACCCGGCGCCTGCGCTGGCCCGGCACCTCGCGGCGCTCGTCGCGCTCGCCCGGACGCGGGCGCTGGCGGTCGCGCCCCGGCGCGGGGC
>NZ_JAFEXF010000278.1 GCF_016905445.1 Streptomyces sp. G44 | reverse complement strand
GCGGGCACCACTTCGACCTCCAGGCCGAATTCGGGGTCGCGCAGGGTGCGTACGACGCCGAAGAAGCCGGGGTCGCCGTCGGCGAGGACCACGGCGGTGCCGCGGTGGGCGGCGATGCGGCGGGCGGGGAGGCCCCCGCCGCCGCGGGGGGGCCGCCCTGGCCGGGCGGGGGCGGTGGCGGAGGCGGGGTCCGGCCCGCGTCCGGGGTGCCGGGCGGGGACCACTGGGCGGGCGGCGGCTGCTCCTTGGACCACTTGGACGGGCCGCCCTGCCGGCCGGCGTCCGCGGGCTCGGGGGCGTCCGGCTTGCCGGAGTCCTGTCCGTCGGAGGGGGCAGATCCGGGCGAAGCCCAGCCCGGAGTGTCGTTCATCGTCGCTCCTTCACGGTGCCCGTCCGCGGGTGCGGCGGCAGGTTGCCAGCCATCGTGCCACGGGCCACCGGCCGGGTGACCGGGCGCCGTAGTGGCAGGACACCTTCAATTGTCCGCCCGGTACGGGGCAGACTGGTCGGATGGCTGATCAGTACGCGCAATCCAGCGAGGACATACGGCCGACCGGGATCCCGGCGATCCCCGCTATCCGTTGGGACGAGCCGCCTGAAGGCCCCGTACTGGTCCTCCTCGACCAGACCAGGCTGCCGGGCGAGGAGAACGAGCTGGTGTGCACCGACGCACAGGCTCTGGTGGAGGCGATTCGTACGCTCGCGGTGCGCGGGGCGCCGCTGCTGGGCATCGCGGGGGCGTACGGCGTCGCGCTCGCCGCGGCCCGTGGGTTCGACGTCGACGAGGCGGCGGACTCGCTGGCGGGGGCGCGGCCCACCGCGGTCAACCTCGCGTACGGCGCGCGGCGGGCCCAGGCGGCCTACCGCACCGCGGTGGTGGACGGTGCCGATCCCGGGCGGGCGGCCGGCGCCGCGCTCGAGGCGGCGCGGGCGCTGCACGCAGAGGACGCCGGGGCCAGCGCCCGCATGGCGGCGCACGGTCTGGCCCTGCTCGACGAGCTGCTGCCGGGCGGCGGGCATCGGATCCTGACGCACTGCAACACGGGGGCGCTGGTCTCGGGAGGGGAGGGGACGGCGTTCGCGGTGGCGCTCAAGGCGCACCGGGCGGGCAGTCTGCGCCGCCTGTGGGTGGACGAGACGCGGCCGCTGCTCCAGGGGGCGAGGCTCACCGCGTACGAGGCGGCGCGGAACGGCATGGCGTACACGCTGCTCACGGACAACGCGGCGGGTTCGCTGTTCGCGGCCGGGGAGGTGGACGCCGTGCTGATCGGAGCCGACCGCATCGCGGCGGACGGTTCGGTGGCCAACAAGGTGGGGAGCTATCCGCTCGCGGTGCTCGCGCGGTATCACCACGTGCCGTTCATCGTGGTGGCGCCGGTGACGACCGTGGATCCGGAGACTCCGGACGGGGCGTCCATCGAGGTGGAGCAGCGGTCCGGTCATGAGGTGACGGAGCTCACCGCGCTGCCGCAGGGTCCGGCGTTCGGGGTGGAGGCGGGAGGCGGTGTCCCGGTGGCGCCCCTGGGGACGCAGGCGTACAACCCGGCGTTCGATGTGACGCCGCCGGAGCTCGTGACGGCGATCGTCACGGAGGAGGGGGTTCTGTCGCCGGTGACGGCCGAGGGGATCGCCGGGCTGTGGGCCAGGGCCCGGGGTGACGGAGTGCCGATGGACTGAGGCTGCCGGGCCGGGCCGGGGCCGGGGCGGGAGCGCGCGCGGCGCCCTCTGGGTTCCGGCCTCGGTTCCGGGGGCCGTGTACGGTGCGGCCGGTGGAGGGGGAGCCTGGTGAGGGCTCGGCCTGCTGGTCGTCGGGGTGCGGGGCGTTCCCGGGGTGCGGGATGCCGGAATTGCTGTCGGTCCTCCCGGACTGACATGTCATGGGTGACACCGTCCCGCGTCCGTTACCACTGGTCGTCGGCGGTGGCAGCCGGGGATCACCGCAGACAGTGAGGGACCGATACGACTATCGTCACAGGTCAGTGACCTGCCTCACCAGCAGCCCAGTCACTGTTACGAGAATGGGATGATGTCAGGCATGAAGGGACGAGTCCTTGTCGTCGACGACGACACCGCACTGGCCGAGATGCTCGGGATTGTGCTGCGTGGTGAAGGTTTTGAGCCGTCGTTCGTAGCTGATGGCGACAAGGCGCTGGCCGCTTTCCGGGAGGCCAAGCCGGATCTTGTGCTGCTCGATTTGATGCTGCCGGGCCGCGACGGCATCGAGGTGTGCCGCCTGATCAGGGCGGAGTCCGGGGTGCCGATCGTCATGCTCACCGCCAAGAGCGACACCGTGGATGTGGTGGTCGGTCTGGAGTCGGGAGCCGACGACTACATCGTCAAGCCCTTCAAGCCGAAGGAGCTCGTGGCCCGGATCCGGGCGCGGCTGCGGAGGTCGGAGGAGCCCGCGCCGGAGCAGCTCGCCATAGGTGACCTGGTCATCGATGTGGCGGGGCACTCCGTGAAGCGGGACGGGCAGTCGATCGCGCTGACGCCGCTGGAGTTCGACCTGCTGGTGGCGCTGGCGCGCAAGCCGTGGCAGGTGTTCACGCGTGAGGTGCTGCTCGAGCAGGTCTGGGGCTACCGGCACGCGGCGGACACCCGTCTGGTGAACGTGCACGTCCAGCGGCTGCGTTCCAAGGTCGAGCGGGACCCGGAGCGGCCGGAGATCGTGGTGACCGTCCGAGGCGTCGGTTACAAGGCCGGACCGAGCTGACATGTCCCGGGACAGTTCCTCCACGGCGTCCGGGGATACGGGGGCTCGCTCGGGGCGGACTGGACCGGTGCGTCGCGCGTCCCGGTTCGGGCGGCTCGCCGACGGCGGGCTGCTGTTGCAGGGCGGGGTGCAGGGCAGTCCTGTGCTGCGTCTCTTCGTGCGCTGGGTGCGCCGGCCGTTGCTGCCCGCCGTGCGGCTGTGGCGGCGCAACATTCAGCTGAAGGTCGTCGTCACGACCTTGCTGATGTCGCTCGGCGTGGTGCTCATGCTGGGTTTCGCCGTCATGAGTTCCGTGAACAACGGCCTGCTCAAGGCCAAGGTCAAGGCGTCGCAGAGCCAGGCCGACGGAGGTTTCCGGGCCGCCCAGGACAGTGTGAACGCCGCGCGGCAGAGCACCGGGCAGGGGCAGGGCCAGGGCCAGGGAGCGGACGGCAGCACGGTCGACGGGCGCAACGCCGCCGTGTGGATGTCCGACCTCGTCGAGCAGCTGTCCAGCGGTGGCCAGAACGCGTTCGCCGTGGTGACGCTGATGTCCACCAGCGACGCGGCGAGCGTGCGCGGTTCGCGGGCCTCGGGCGGCGTGGAGCCGATCCTGAGCGTGCCCGAGGAGCTGCGGGGGCGGGTCGACCAGGGCACCGAGGTGCTCCAGGCCAACACACGCATCGTCTACGACGACGGGCGCGAGCCGCAGCCGGGCCTGGTGATCGGCAAGCGGCTCAACGACCCCAACGGCCATCCGTACCAGCTCTACTACCTCTTCCCGCTGACGCAGGAGGAGGAGTCGCTCAACCTCGTCCGGACCACCCTCGCCACCGCCGGGCTCTTCGTCGTCGTGCTCCTCGGCGCCATCGCCTGGCTCGTGGTGCGCCAGGTGGTCACGCCCGTGCGCATGGCGGCGGGCATCGCCGAGCGGCTGTCCGCCGGGCGCCTTCAGGAACGCATGAAGGTGACCGGGGAGGACGACATCGCGCGGCTCGGTGAGGCCTTCAACAAGATGGCGCAGAACCTCCAGCTGAAGATCCAGCAGCTGGAGGAGCTGTCGCGGATGCAGCGGCGGTTCGTCTCCGACGTCTCGCACGAGCTGCGGACGCCGCTCACGACGGTGCGGATGGCCGCCGACGTCATTCACGAGGCACGGGTGGACTTCGATCCGGTGACCGCGCGATCGGCCGAGCTGCTCGCCGATCAGCTGGACCGGTTCGAGTCGCTGCTGGCGGACCTGCTGGAGATCAGCCGCTTCGACGCGGGCGCGGCGGCGCTGGAGGCGGAGCCGATAGACCTGCGGGAGGTCGTCCGCAGGGTCGTCGGCGGTGCGGAGATGCTCGCCGAACGCAAGGGAACGCACATACGAGTCGTCGGGGACCAGCAGCCCGTGGTCGCCGAGGCCGACGCCCGGCGGGTGGAGCGGGTGCTGCGCAACCTCGTGGTCAACGCCGTGGAGCACGGCGAGGGCAAGGATGTCGTGGTGCGGCTCGCCGCCGCCGGCGGCGCGGTGGCCGTCGCGGTGCGGGACTACGGGGTGGGGCTCAAGCCCGGCGAGGCGACCCGGGTCTTCAGCCGCTTCTGGCGGGCGGACCCGGCACGCGCGCGTACCACCGGTGGAACGGGGCTCGGCCTCTCCATCGCCCTGGAGGACGCGCGGCTGCACGGCGGCTGGCTCCAGGCGTGGGGGGAGCCGGGGGGCGGCTCGCAGTTCAGGCTGACGTTGCCGAGGACGGCGGACGAGCCGCTTCGGGGGTCGCCCATACCGCTGGAGCCCGAGGACTCCCGGCGCCACCGCGGGCTGAACGACGCGGGGCTGCCGGTCGACGGTGGGAACAAGCTCGCGACGGTGCCCGCGCAGGCCGCGGGGTCCGAGCGGGTGTCGCCGCCCGTGCCCGCGAAGGGGCCGATAGCGCCGCGGCTGGTGCGGGCCGGGGCCGTGGATCCGGCGGCGTTGCCGGGCAGCGGGTCGCGGGTCGTGTCGCGCCGGCCGGCGGACGACGAGCCGGAGGGGCCAGAGCGTCCGGAGGGGCCAGAGGGTCCAGAGCGTCCGGAGGGTTCAGAGCATCTGGGGAGTTCGGGCGGCCCGGGGACTCCGGGGAATGACGTGGCGGGCGGCGATGAGGTGCGGGACGGCGCATCTCAGCCGGAGTCCCAGGCAGCGGGGGACGGCCGCGTGCAGGCACCGACGGAGTCAGTGGCCGAGTCGGCGGCCGAGTCGGAGGTCGGTCCGGAGGCCGGTTCGGTGAGGGAAGGGGAAAGCACTCGTGGGCGCTGACCAGGAGGGGCGCGGCCATCGGGCGCGCCGTGGGCGTCCGCTGCGTACCGGACTGCTGCTGGGCGGATGCGGCGCGCTCCTGGCAGGCTGCGCCTCGATGCCCGACAGCGGCAACCTGAAGTCCGTCGACGCCTCGCAGCGGCCGGACTCGCAGTCGCAGGTCCGGGTCTACGCGATGCCGCCGCGCGAGGGAGCGCGGCCCGTGGAGATCGTGCAGGGCTTTCTGGAGGCGCTGACCAGTGATGACCCGCAGTTCGCGATGGCCCGCAAGTACCTGACGAAGAGCGCGTCGAAGGCATGGGACCCGGAGGGGTCCACGACCGTCCTCGCGGACGGCCCGAACACGGACGGGGGCAACGCCGGCAGCGAGGCCGACGACAGCCGCCAGTTCTCCCTGACCGGCCAGCAGGTCGCCAAGGTGGACGAGCAGCACGCGTACCGGCCCGAACAGGGGACTTACATCCAGTCCGTGCACCTGAGCCTGGTGGGCGGCCCCGGCCGCAAGGAGTGGCGCATCGACAGGCCGCCGCCGGGAGTGGTGCTCGGCGAGTCGGACTTCCAGCGCATCTACCGGTCCGTCAACAAGTACTACTACGCCGGGCCTTCGGGGGCGGGCGCGAGCGGCGCGACGGGGCTCGTCGCCGATCCCATCTACATACGTCAGCGGATCGACCCGCTGACGCAGACGGTGAAGGCGCTCCTTGAGGGGCCGACCAACTGGCTCGACCAGGTGGTCGATTCGAGGTTCGGCAGCGGTACGCGGCTCAAGGACCCCGGCAAGTCGCTGACGCCGGACGACCAGAACCGGCTGACCGTGCAGCTCAACAGCCGGGCCGACGACGCCAGCCAGACGCGGTGCCGGGAGATGGCCGCGCAGCTGCTCTTCACCTTGCAGGATCTGACGCCTTCGGGGGTCGAGCAGGTGACGTTGCAGCGTTCCAACGGTTCGATGCTCTGCGTCCTGAGCCAGAGCCACGCGGAGAGCGTCGCGATGCGGCGCAACGCGGAGCCGCCCGGCTACCAGTACTTCATCGACGAGAAGCGCCGGTTGGTGCGGATGTCGGCCAGCCCCGAGAGCGCCGCCGCCCCGGAGCCGGTGAACGGCATCCTCGGCACCGGGGACCAGCCGCTGCGCGCGGCGGCGGTCTCCCGCGACGAGAAGCGGGCGGCCGGGGTGTCGCTCGACGGGAAGTCGCTGTACACGGGGTCGTTGTACGGGGAGGACGCGCTCGGCAAGGCGCGGGTGCGCAGCAGGGCGAAGTCGGAGGGCGACCGCCTCTCCACGCCGAGCTGGGACGGCCGGGGCGACCTGTGGGTGGCTGACCGTGACCCCGGGCATTCGCGGCTGCTCTGGCTCGACCAGGGCGAGGGCGATCCGGTCGAGGTGGAGGTGCCCGGCCTCGACGGGCGCGTCCAGGCGGTGCGGGTCTCGGCCGACGGTGTCCGTATCGCGCTGTTGGTGGAGAAGGACGACAAGACGTCCCTGTGGATCGGCCGTGTCGAGCGGGGCGAGCAGGTCGAGCAGGCTGAGAAGGGCGGGAAGGGCAAGCCGGGCAAGGAGGCGCAGCCGCGGATCTCGGTGCTCGACCCGACCCAGGCGGCTCCCCGCATGGAGGAGGTCACCGCCATGTCGTGGGCGGGCGGCAGCCGCCTCGTGGTGGTCGGACGCGAGTCCGGCGGAGTACAGCAGATGAGGTACGTCCAGTGCGACGGCTCGGTGCTCTCGGGCACCACACTGCCGGGGCTGACGGGCGTCAAGGAGATCGCGGCGTCCGAGACCGAGCAGCAGCCGCTGGTGGCGCACTCGGACGACGGGATCGTGCGGCTGCCGACGGGTTCGCAGTGGCAGACGGTGGTGAAGCAAGGGTCGTCCCCGGTCTATCCCGGGTGAGACGGGCCGCCCGGGGGGAGCCGAGGCCGTCCGGTGAGAGGCAGGGCCGTCCGGCGTGAGACGGGGCCGTCGGGGCGCGTGAGGCGAGGCCGTCCAAGCGCGTGAGAGGGGGCCGCCCGGTTTTCCACAGGGGTGGTCGCGCTGTCGGCGCCTTGGCACAGTGGGGGCATGCGGGGCTGGTGGCAGGACCTCACCGACCTGGTGCTGCCGGCCGAGTGCGGGGGCTGCGGGCGGCCCCGGGCACTGCTCTGCGCCGCGTGCCGAGCCGCCGTGTGCGGGAGCGCGCCGCGCCGGGTGCGGCCGGTGCCCGAGCCGCCGGGGCTGCCCGTGGTG
>NZ_JAFEXF010000277.1 GCF_016905445.1 Streptomyces sp. G44 | reverse complement strand
GGCGGGGGCGGCCCCGGTGCCGGTCGCGGAGGAGGCCGCCCGTGGTGGAAGTCGGCGCCCCGCGTCGCGGCGATCTCCGCCGCGGTGGTGGCCGCGGTGATCCTGGCCGTCGTCCTCACCCGCCCCGAGGGCTCGTCGGAGTCGGGCGGCGAGGTCCTCCTCCAGCCCGCGGGCAAGTCGGGGCCCGACCCCTTCACCCAGTCGACGGCCCGCGAGGGCTCCACGCCACCCGCCCCGAGCGAGCCGCCCAGCTCGTCCGCCTCGGCCAACGTGACGCGCGGCGTCGACGGCGCGGCGCCCGGTCTCTACGGCGGGACGCGGAAGGTCGGCAGCTGCGACGTGGAGAAGCAGGTCGGCGCGCTCCAGAAGGACCCGGCGAAGAACAAGGCGTTCGCCTCCGTCCTCGACATCGAACCGTCCGGCGTTCCCCGCTACCTGCGCTCGCTCACGCCCGTGCACCTGCGGCTGGACACCCGCGTGACCAACCACGGCTACCGCGACGGCCGTGCCACCGGCTACCAGGCCGTGCTCCAGACCGGCACGGCGGTACTGGTCGACGACCACGGCGTGCCGCGGGTGCGCTGCGCCTGCGGCAACCCGCTGCTGCCGCCCGTCGCGCAGAAGAGCACACCGCGGCAGACGGGCGACGCGTGGCCCGGATACCGGCCCTCGAACGTGGTGGTCGTGGCGCCCGCCACCCAGGTCGTGAACCAGTTCGTCGTGTACGACCCGGACAGCGGCGACTGGTTCACCCGGGACAGGGGCGACACGGGCACCGGCGACCAGAAGACGAAGCCTCCGGCGACCAGGCTTCCCTCGCAGCACCCGGACACCCCGGCCCCCGACGAGTCGACCTCGACGGCCAGTACGCCGCCGTGCGACGCGCGGTCCCCCGGGGCGGCCCCGGAGGACTCGTGCCCGCCCTCGTCGGTCCTGCCGCCCTCCTCGCCCGCCACACAGCCGCCCTCCTCGGTCGAGGAAGAATCGCCCCCGTCCGAGCCCGCACCGCCGCCGTCGTCCCCCGAGGTGGACGGGAGCCCGTGAGCGAGCGGATGTCGCCGGGCCGGTGACAGCGGGACAGTACTCTCCTCGCATGACTGACAATGCGCTGCGTTCCGTCACCATCGAGCGGGCAGGCCCCGGCCGGTTCACCGCGACCAACGCCCGGGGGAGCACGCTGACCTTCGGCACCGGCGGGGGCGCCGGCTTCACGCCGGTCGAGTTGTTCCTCGCGGCGATCGGCGGTTGCAGCGCGGCCGACGTGGAGGTCGCCACAAGCCGTCACGAGGAACCGGCCGCGTTCACCGTCACCGTGACCGGCACCAAGGTCGAGGACGCGGGCGGCAACCGGATGTCGGACCTCGGGGTCGCCTTCCACGTCACGTTCCCGGACGGTCCGTCGGGGGAGCGCGCCCGCACCATCCTGCCCCGGGCCGTCAAGGCGTCGCACGACCGGCTGTGCACGGTCAGCCGCACGGTCGAGGCGGGCACCCCGGTCACCGTGACCGTCTCCGACGGCACCGGCGGCGCCTGACACAGCGTGCGGTAGGGGAGGCCGCGGGAGCCCTCGCCGCCGGCGAGCACGAGCCGGTCGGCAGCGCCTCAAGGCGGATCATGTCGGGAACGTAGGACATGACCGCTGCCACCTGGCTGGCTCCTGGATGCGACCGCGCTCCCCGCGTCGATCGAACTTCCCACCGATGGCGCCGCAAGAAGGCGTGGGCCCAAAGAGCCGACCGAGACCTGGCGGAAGGCGACTGACTGGGCGACGGACACCCGCTTCGGCGAGGTGAAGGGGTACGACGGCCCCGCGCTGCCCGCACCGGAACTGCCGCGGGGCACTGAAACCGCGGGGGAGGGTGTGCTGAGCGGGTTCGCCGCTGCGGGGCGCGCCCGAGGGCCGGCGAAGGGCGGCAGTGGCTCTCCCCGCCTGTGCACAGAGGGGCAAAACCCTGTGCTCTCAGGGAGCGTCCGACGCGTCCCGGACTGCCTACGGTTCCGTGTGTCCCCGCAGCGCAGTCATCGGGACGGCACGCTCGGTGTCACTCCGGTTCGCGTGGCCGTGAGCGCCCTGGGCGTCGCCACCCGTGGGCGCGCGAGCGGCAGCACAGTCCGCGACCACAAGGAGCCACCATGAGCAACGTGTCAGGCAACGCCTCCTTCGCCCGGGACCTCGACGAGGTCGAGCGGGCCAATGCCGGCGGCCGGGTCCCCGTCGTGTTCATCCATGGTCTGTGGCTGTTGCCGAGCAGTTGGCAGCGGTGGGCCACGGTCTTCGCGGAGGCCGGCTTCGCCCCCGTTCTGCCGGGCTGGCCCGACGACCCGCAGGACGTACGGGAGGCGCACGCCCACCCCGAGGTCTTCGCGGGCAAGAGCGTCGGCCAGGTCGCCGACCACTTCTGCGACCTGATAGGCCGCCTCGATCGCGAGCCGGTGGTGATCGGCCACTCCTTCGGCGGTCTGATCACCCAGATCATTGCCGGGCGCGGCCTGTCGCAGGCTTCGGTGGCGATCGACCCGGCCCCCTTCCGCGGCGTGCTGCCCCTGCCCCTGTCCTCCCTGTGGGCGGCCGGCGCGGTGCTCGGCAACCCGGCCAACTACCACCGGGCGGTGCCGTTGACGTTCGGCCAGTTCCGCTACGCCTTCGCCAACGCCGTCAGCGAGGAGGAGGCCCGGCAGCTGTACGACACCTTCGCGGTCGCGGCTCCCGGTGAACCGCTGTTCCAGGCCGCCGCCGCCAACCTCAATCCCTGGACCGAGGTCAAGGTCGACACCCTGGCAGCCGACCGCGGTCCGCTGCTGATCATCTCGGGGCAGAAGGACAACACCGTTCCCTGGGCCCTCGCCAACGCCGCCTACAAGAAGCAGGCACGGAACGCGCACGCCGTCACCGACATCACCGAGATCGCCGATCGGGGCCACTCCCTGACCATCGACAGCGGCTGGCGCGAGGTCGCCGACACCGCGCTCTCCTTCGTCCGCCGCTTCGTCGACCTGACCGTCTGACCCCCTGTCCGACACTCCACAGGTCAGGGCGGTGGAGCGGCGTCTTCGCGGTCGGCTCTTGACCTGCCGCGACGCAGCCACTACCTTCCGAAGCCACTGACCCCTGGCTTCGGAAGGAGGCGACCAGCAGATGTACACCAGCTCTGACCTCGGTCGTCTCGCCCAGTGCACCGCCTGGGTCCCGGGCCGGATCGCACACGGCTGCTGAGTACGCCGTACTGATGTGCCCCGCTGTGGCACTCTCCGGGTTTCCCTTCACCACCTTCCGGCACGTCGCTGTCCCGTGCCCTGTCGCGCCCGCCGCTTCGGTGAGGCGCGTCTGAACACAGAAAGCTGCCTGAAATTGGCGAACATGAATGCGACCCAGCACGCACCGGAACGGACACCTGAACGGACACCCGAACCGGTGCCCGGCACGACCGGGGCGCGGATGACGGTGAACGGGACCGAGACACCGATCTCACCGTGCGCACCCCACACCACGGCGCTGGACTTCCTCCGCGAGCGCGGCCTCACCGGCACCAAGGAGGGCTGCGCGGAGGGCGAGTGCGGCGCCTGTTCCGTCATGGTGGCCCGGCCCGGAGTGCACAAGCCCACCGACTGGGTGGCGGTCAACGCCTGCCTGGTTCCGGCCGCGGCGCTCGACGGCCAGGAGATCATCACCTCCGAGGGGCTCGCGACGGCCGGCGCGCCCGGCGCGGCGCCTTCCCTGCACCCCGTACAGGAGGAGATGGCGGTCCGCGGCGGCTCGCAGTGCGGCTACTGCACGCCGGGGTTCATTTGCAGCATGGCCGCGGAGTACTACCGTCCGGGCCGCTGCGACCATGCCACCGCCACCGCCACCGCCACCGCCACCGCCACCGCTGTCGCCCCCGCCACGGAGACGGCCCCCCGCGCCGACGCCGAGCACGGCCCGAACGGCTTCGACCTCCACGCCCTCAGCGGAAACCTGTGCCGTTGCACCGGCTACCGCCCCATCCGTGACGCCGCGTTCGCCGTCGGCGCGCCCACCGATGACGACCCGCTGGCCCGGCGCCGCGAACTGCCCCCGCCCGCGCCGGTCACCACCGAATACGCCCTCGGCGGCGCGGTGTTCCTGCGCAAGAGCACCCTCGCCGAGACCCTGAGGGTGCTGCGCGAGCGGCCCGACGCCGTCGTGGTCGCCGGGTCCACCGACTGGGGCGTCGAGGTCAACATCCGCTCCCGCCGCGCGGATTGCGTCATCGCCGTCGACCGGCTGCCCGAACTGCGGGAACTGCGCGTCGAGCCCGGCCACATCGAGATCGGCGCGGCACTGACGCTCACGGAGATCGAGCGCCGCCTGGACGGCGACGTCCCGCTGCTCGCCGACCTCTTCCCCCAGTTCGCCTCCCGGCTCATCCGCAACAGCGCGACCCTCGGCGGCAACCTCGGTACCGGCTCGCCCATCGGTGACAGCGCGCCGGTCCTGCTCGCCCTCGACGCGTCACTGGTGCTCGCCGACGCCGACGGCGAACGCGTGGTCCCGCTGGCGGACTACTTCACCGGTTACCGGCAGAGCGTGCGCCGTCCCGGGGAACTGATCCGCGCGGTGCGCGTCCCGCTGCCACTGGCCCCCGTCACCGCCTTCCACAAGATCGCCAAGCGGCGTTTCGACGACATCTCCAGCGTGGCCGTCGCCTTCGCGCTCGACATCGAGGACGGGATCGTCCGCACGGCACGCATCGGCCTGGGCGGCGTGGCCGCCACGCCCATCCGCTCCCGGGCCACCGAGGCCGCCCTGGAGGGCAAGCCGTGGTCCGCGCGGACCGCCGAAGCCGCGGCCCGAGTGCTGCGCGGGGAGGGCACGCCGATGAGCGATCACCGCGCCAGCGCCCTGTACCGCTCCGCGATGCTCGGCCAGAGCCTGCTCAAGCTGCACGCACAGACCACCGAGGCGGTGTCGTCATGAGTCATCTGTCCCAGCGTCCCGAGAAGCCCGTCGTCGGAATCGCGATGCCGCACGAGAGCGCCGTCCAGCACGTCACGGGCGCCGCCCTCTACACCGACGACCTGGTCCAGCGCACCAAGGACGTACTGCACGCCTACCCGGTCCAGGTCATGAAGGCCCGCGGCAGGATCACCGCGCTGCGCACCGAGCCCGCGCTCGCCGTGCCGGGCGTGGTCCGCGTGCTGACCGGCGCGGATGTGCCCGGCGTCAACGACGCGGGCATGAAGCACGACGAACCGCTCTTCCCCGACGAGGTCATGTTCCACGGCCACGCGGTCGCCTGGGTGCTCGGCGAGACGCTCGAAGCGGCCCGGCTCGGCGCGGCAGCCGTCGAGGTGGACCTGGAGGAACTGCCCTCCCTGGTCACGCTGCGGGAAGCCATCGAGGCCGGCAGCTACCACGGGGCCCGGCCCCTGATGGAGACCGGCGACATCGACGCGGGCTTCGCCGACAGCGCGCACGTGCTCAGCGGCGAGTTCCAGTTCGCCGGACAGGAGCACTTCTACCTGGAGACGCACGCGGCGCTGGCCCAGATCGACGAGAACGGGCAGGTGTTCGTCCAGAGCAGCACCCAGCACCCCTCGGAGACCCAGGAGATCGTCTCGCACGTGCTCGGCGTGCCCGCGCACGAAGTGACCGTGCAGTGCCTGCGGATGGGCGGCGGCTTCGGCGGCAAGGAGATGCAGCCGCACGGCTTCGCGGCCGTCGCCGCGCTCGGCGCCCGGCTCACCGGCCGCCCGGTCCGCTTCCGGCTCAACCGGACCCAGGACCTGACCATGTCCGGCAAGCGGCACGGCTTCCACGCCACCTGGAAGATCGGGTTCGACGCCGAGGGCCGCATCCAGGCCCTGGACGCCACCCTGGTCGCCGACGGCGGCTGGAGCCTCGACCTCTCCGAGCCGGTCCTCGCCCGGGCGCTGTGCCACATCGACAACACCTACTGGATCCCCAACGCCCGCGTGGCGGGCCGTATCGCCAGGACCAACACGGTCTCCAACACCGCCTTCCGCGGCTTCGGCGGCCCCCAGGGCATGCTGGTGATCGAGGACATCCTGGGCCGCTGCGCGCCGAAGCTCGGTCTTGACCCCATGGTGCTGCGGGAACGCAACTTCTACCGGCCGGGCCAGGGCCAGACGACGCCGTACGGACAGCCCGTCACCCAGGCCGAGCGGATCTCCGCGGTCTGGCGGCAGGTGCAGGACGATGCCGGTGTCGCCGACCGCCGGCGCGAGATCGCCGTGTTCAACGCCGCGCACCCGCACACCAAGCGGGCGCTGGCCGTCACCGGCATCAAGTTCGGCATCTCGTTCAACCTCACCGCCTTCAACCAGGGCGGCGCGCTGGTGCTGATCTACAAGGACGGCTCGGTCCTGATCAACCACGGCGGCACCGAGATGGGGCAGGGCCTGCACACCAAGATGATGCAGGTGGCCGCGACCACGCTGGGCATCCCGCTGCACAAGGTGCGCCTCGCCCCGACACGCACCGACAAGGTGCCCAACACCTCCGCCACCGCCGCCAGCGCGGGCACCGACCTCAACGGCGGGGCGATCAAGAACGCCTGCGAGCAGCTGCGCGAGCGGCTGTTGCAGGTGGCCGCCACCCGACTGGGCGCGAACGCCTCCGACGTACGCATCGTCGAGGGGGTCGCGCGAGTCCTGGGCAGCGACCAGGAGGTGGCCTGGGACGACCTGGTGCGCACCGCCTACTTCCAGCGGGTCCAGCTGTCGGCCGCGGGCTTCTACCGGACCGAGGGCCTGCACTGGGACGCGAAGGCGTTCCGTGGCTCGCCGTTCAAGTACTTCGCCCACGGGGCCGCCGCCACCGAGGTGGAGGTCGACGGCTTCACGGGCGCCTACCGCATCCGGCGCGTGGACATCGTGCACGACGTCGGCGACAGCCTCTCCCCGATGATCGACATCGGTCAGGTGGAGGGTGGCTTCGTGCAGGGCGCGGGCTGGCTGACGCTGGAGGACCTGCGCTGGGACACCGGCGAAGGACCCCACCGCGGCCGGCTCCTGACCCAGGCGGCGAGCACCTACAAGCTGCCGAGCTTCTCGGAGATGCCCGAGGAGTTCAACGTGACGCTGCTCGAACACGCCGCCGAGGAGGGAGCGGTCTACGGCTCCAAGGCGGTGGGCGAGCCGCCGCTGATGCTGGCGTTCTCGGTGCGCGAGGCGCTGCGCCAGGCCGCCGCCGCGTTCGGGCCGGGCGGGGTCAGCGTCGAACTGGCC
>NZ_JAFEXF010000276.1 GCF_016905445.1 Streptomyces sp. G44 | reverse complement strand
GTGCCGAGCACGCCGACGGTGCGGCCGCGCAGGTCGCGGCCCATCAGCCCGTCGAGGCGGAAGTCGAAGTCGCGGGTCCGGTTGCTGGCGCGCACGATGCGGCGGTTGACGGCCATCGCGAGCGTCCCGCCCGGCTCCCCCCCCCGCGGCGGCGGGGGCCTCGGGACCCGGGGGACGGGGCGGGGCGGGCGCCCCGCGCGTCCCCGCCGCGGGCCCCTTGTCCGCCGGCGCCCACACCCCCGCCCCGGCCCCCGGGGGGGGCCCCGCGGGGGGCGCCGCCTTGCCAGTTTCCGCCGGCCCCGGCGTGGGCGCGGCGCCGGACCTGGCCTCGGCGGCCGCCGCCGCGGGCCCCGGCGAGAGGGTCACCCTGACGGTGCGCCACAAGGACGGCACCCGCCGGACCCTCTCCGCCCGGCCAGGAATCCTGACCTGACCCGCCGGACCCGGGACCGCCACGGCCCGAGCCGTCGGCCCCGGGCTCGCGTCCCGCACCCCGGCACCGCGGAACCGTCAGGCGAAGTCCGTACGGGGTCCGCTGCGCGGCTCACGCCCCGGGTAGTACGCCAGCACGTCGTACGGATACGGCAGCGGCCGCGCACTCGCCGAGGTCAGCCGCTCCAGCTGCTCGGGCGTCAACTCCCACTCCACGCAGCCGAGACTGCCGGTCAGCTGCTCCACGGACCGCGCCCCCACGATCGGCGCGGTCACCCCCGGCCGCTGGAGCAGCCACCGCAGCGCCACCTGCGACGGCGGCCGGCCCGCCTCCTCGGCGACGGCGAGGAGCGCGTCGACGACCCGCCAGGTCTCCTCCGTGTCCCGCTCCCGCCAGGCGCCCGAACCCCGCGCCCCCTGCGGCGGTTCCGCCATGCCACGCCGGAACTTGCCCGTCAGCCAGCCGCCCTGCAACGGGCTGTACGGGATGACGCCGACGCCCTCCGCCGCGCTGAGCGGCAGCAGCTCCCACTCGCTCTCACGTGCCAGGAGGTTGTACAGCGGTTGCAGGCAGCAGTACGGCTCCCAGCCGCGCGCCCGCGCCACGTCCAGGGCCTTCTGGAGCTGCGCGGGGGAGTGGTTGCTCGCCCCCAGGTAGCGCACCTTGCCCGCCTTGACGAGGGTGTCCAGGGTGGACAGCGTCTCCTCGACCGGCGTCGTCGCGTCCCAGACGTGGGTCTGGTAGAGGTCGATGTACTCGGTGCCCAGGCGGCGCAGGCTCGCGTCGACCGCCGACAGGATGTGCTTGCGGCTCAGGCCGCCCGCGTTCGGCGCCTCGCCCATCGTGCTGAACACCTTGGTGGCGATGACGAGTTCGTCCCTGCGGCGGCCCTTCAGCCAGCGGCCGAGGATCTCCTCCGACACTCCGCGTCCGTACATGTCGGCGGTGTCGACGAACGTGCCGCCCGCCTCGGTGAACGCGTCCAGCATGCGGTGCGACGTCGCCTCGTCCGCGCCACTGCCGAACATCATCGCCCCGAAGCACAACTCGCTGACGCGCAGCCCTGTGCCGCCGAGAAAACGCTGCTTCATGATCTGTGTCCCTCCCCTTGCCGGGTCCCTCGCGGTGACTCTCCGGACGAACCCTCCGCGCGCCCTACGCGGCGCCCACCACGGCGCACGACTCCGCCGGCAGCCGCAGCACGCCGTCCGCGTCCGCTGGCGCGACGGTCTCCCAGGCGGCGAGGATACGCACGTGGTTGTGGCCGAGCGGTACGGCGGCCGGTGCCTCGCCGAGGTTCACGGCGATCTTCAGGTCCCCGCGCCGGAAGGCGAACCAGCGCGCCTGTTCGTCGTACGCGACCCGCACCGCCGCCAGGTCGGGATCCATCAGGTCGGCGCGGGCGCGGCGCAAGGAGATCAGTTCGCGGTGCCAGGCCAGCAGGCGCGCGTGGTGGCCCGACTCCGGCTGCGACCAGTCCAGACAGGACCGCTCGCGGGTGGCCGGGTCCTGCGGGTCCGGAATGTCCTCTTCCGCCCAGCCGTGTTCCGCGAACTCCCGCCGCCTGCCCCGGCGCACCGCCTCGGCGAGCTCGGGGTCGGTGTGGTCGGTGAAGAACTGCCAGGGCGTCGTGGCCCCCCACTCCTCGCCCATGAACAGCATCGGCGTGAACGGGCCCATGAGCGTCAGCGCGGCCGCGCAGGCGAGCAGCCCCGGGGTCAGGGACGCGGAGAGCCGGTCCCCCTGTGCGCGGTTGCCGATCTGGTCGTGGGTCTGGGCGTAGCCGAGGAAGCGGTGGGCGGGCGTCCGCGCGCGGTCCACCGGGCGGCCGTGGCGGCGGCCCCGGAACGACGAGTACGTCCCGTCGTGGAAGAAGCCGCGCGTCATCGTCTTGCCGAGCGCGGCCAGCGGAGCCCGCGCGAAATCCGCGTAGTACCCCTGCGCCTCGCCGGTGAGCGCGGTGTGCAGCGCGTGGTGGAAGTCGTCGTTCCACTGCGCGTGCAGGCCGAGGCCGCCCCTCGCGCGCGGGGTGACGACCCGGGGATCGCCCAGGTCGGACTCGCCGATCAGGGACAACGGCCTGCCCAGCTCATCGGCCAACGCGTCGACGGTGGCGGACAGCTCCTCCAGGAAGTGCAGCGCCCGCGTGTCCCGCAGCGCGTGCACCGCGTCGAGCCGCAGCCCGTCCAGGCGGTAGTCCCGCAGCCAGGCCAGCGCGCTGCCGATCAGGTACGCGCGCACCTCGTCCGAGCCGGGCGCGTCCAGGTTCACGGCCGCGCCCCACGGCGTCTGGTGCCTCTCCGTGAAGTAGGGGCCGAACGCGGGGAGGTGGTTGCCCGAGGGCCCCAGGTGGTTGTGGACGACGTCGAGGACCACGCCGAGACCGTGGCCGTGCGCCGTGTCGACAAATCTCTTCAGCGCCTCGGGGCCGCCGTACGGCTCGTGCACCGCCCACAGCGACACCCCCTCGTACCCCCAGCCGTGCCGTCCCGGGAAGGGGCAGAGCGGCATCAGCTCCACATGGGTGACGCCCAGCTCCGCGAGGTGCCCGAGCCGGGCCGCCGCCGCGTCGAGCGTGCCCTCGCGCGTGTACGTCCCCACATGCAGTTCGTACAGCACCGCCTCCCGCACGCCGCGCCCGTCCCACGGCTCGCGCCACGCGTAGCGGTCGTGCTCGACGACCGCGCTGAGCCCGTCGGGGCCGTCCGGCTGGCGCCGCGCACGCGGGTCGGGCAGGACGGGGCCGCCGTCCAGCGAGAACCCGTACCGCGTGCCGTCCCGCGCCTCGGCGTCCCCGGTCCACCAGCCCGCGCGCGCTCCGTCGCGCTCCAGTGCCCGCGTGACGCCCCCGCACTCCAGCGCGACCTGCCCGGCCTCCGGCGCCCACACCTCGAACCTCACCGACGTGCCCCCTCGTCCGCTGTCCGCCTGTTTCACGACACCCGCGTCCCATGGTGCGTCAGAAGTGCCCGGCGCGTGGGCGGAAGTGATCGATCGGCCTCCGCCCCGTCCATTCTGGACACCCGGGCCGAGCTTGGCCGACAATCCCTGCGTGACATCCTCTTTCGAGTTCTCCACGTACCCCGCGCGGGTGACGGACGCCGAGCGTGAACGGGCGCTGGACGCACTCAAGGAGGGCGCGGCCGTCGGCAGGCTCTCGCACGACACCTTCGTGCGCCGCATGGAGCTCGTGCTCGCCGCCCGCAGGCCCGACGAGCTGGCCGCGCTCACCGCCGACCTGGCGACCGAGGGCCGCTGGTCGCGCAGGGTGCTCGGCGGTGTGGGCGCGGTCTCCGGGTTCATGATGAAGCTGCGCAGGGCCTGGCAGGCCGAGCGGCTGCCGAAGCTGCTGCTGCCCTCGCCCGACAGCCCCCACCCGCTGCGGATAGGCCGCGACCCCGGCAACGGCCTGCGGCTCAGCCACGACACCGTCTCCCGCGTCCACGCCGAGCTGTGCCGCCAGGGCGGCATGTGGGTGCTGCGCGACCTCGGCTCCACCAACGGCACGACGGTGAACGGCCGCAGGGTGACCGGCGCGGCCCTCGTCCAGGACGGCGACCTGGTGAGCTTCGGCCGGATGGGTTTCCGCCTCGCCGTGAGCTGAGCCCGGCCGGAAGGGTGTCGGCGCCTGTCGCGTGATCCGCGGTACGCCACGGGCCCCGGGCGGGTGTCAAGGACGTACGCGGCGGCCCCTCAGACCGCCTCCTCGGGGCCGGCCGTCCCCTCCTGGACCCGCTCAAGCAGGGCCACGGGCGATCCGGCGAACAGCTCCGCCACCGGCACCCGCCCCTCGAACACCCTTCCCTCGAACCCCTGCCCCGGGGACTCTCCGCCGGGAGCGAGCAGCTCCGCCCACCGCCCCGCCGGAAGCGGAAGCTCCGTCCCCCGCCAGCCACTGCCACTCGCCCCGCCGCCCTCCCCGCTCCGAGCCCCCTCCTCCAGACGCAACGACAGCCGCGTCACCGCCACCACGACCTCACCGCCACGCGCGTACGCCACACAGTGCGCGGCCCCCGGCCCCTCCGCCGCCAGCGGCTCGTACGTCCCCGCGTCCCCGAACAGCTCCGGGCGCCGCCCCCGCAGCCGCAGCGCCACCGCCGTCAGCGCCAATTTCTCCTCCGACAGGTCGCAGGGCTCCCGACGCGCGTCGAGCCGCTCCAGGACGTGCGGCTGGACGCGCGCGGGCCGCCGGTTGTCCGGATCGACCAGCGCGCGGTACTCGCCCTCCGTCCCCTGGTAGAGGTCCGGCACCCCCGGCATCGTCAGGTGCAGGAGCGCGGCCCCGAGGACATTGGCCCGCACATGGGGTGCCATGTCCCGCGCGAACGACGCCACCTCGTACAGCGGCGGCCCGCACGGCCCCGCCTCCACGAAGGCGCCCACCGCCTTCTCGTAGGCCTCGTTCGGCTCGGTCCAGGTGGTGTGCAGGCCTGCCTCCCGCACATGCTTCAGGAGCGCGTCCTGCAACCGCGTGTCATAGGGGAAGCCGAAACCGACCGCCGTCTGCCAGGCCGCCCACGCCAGCTGCTGATCAGGCGCGCACGCCCCGCCCGCGCGCGCCGTCCGCTCCGTCAGCTCGACGAGAAGGTCCGCCCAGCGCCCCGGACACTGCGTCAGGACGGCGATGCCCGCCCGCACATCGGCACTGCGCTTGGTGTCATGCGTGGTCAGGACCGTGCCCGTGCCGGGCCAGTCGCGCTGTACGCGCGCGCAGTACGCGTGGAAGTCCTCCACCGAGACCGCCGGACGCTCGGGCGCGCCCCCCACCTCCGCGGCCGACAGGACCGGAGCGTGCCGGTAGAACGCGGTGTCCTCGACGGCCTTGGCGCGCAACGCCGACGCCACCTGCGCGAACCGCGCCCGGAACCCCGCCACGGCGCCCCGCGGATCGCCGTCCGCCACGCCGGCCCGGCCCAGCGCCAGGTCCCGTACGACATCGACCGTCCCGGCCTCCTCGGGCACCGTGAAAGCGGCCTTCGCCTCCTCGGCGGCCCGCACGGTCAGCACCGTCTCGGGGGCGGCGCCCCCGGACACGTACGGCCGGTACACCGGAAGGCGCACCAGCAGCTCCCGCAGCGCCGTGCGCACCGCCCACGGCGCGTGGTCGCGCAGCGAGGGGTCGGCCGCGCAGATCGCCGTCGCCTCGCG
Organism: Streptomyces sp. G44; assembly: GCF_016905445.1. Lineage (GTDB taxonomy): Bacteria > Actinomycetota > Actinomycetes > Streptomycetales > Streptomycetaceae > Streptomyces. Next base: position 1,645 of record NZ_JAFEXF010000276.1, on the reverse strand, counting down.
CGTCAGCCGGTCGACCTCGGCGGCCAGCTCCCGCGTGACCACCCTGTACGCGGCGCGGCGCACCGTCGCGTTCCAGTCACCGCCCCGGTCCGCCGGCGGCGCGGCGAAACGGCGGTACTGGCCGAGCAGTTCCGCCGCGCCCGCCGGGTCGACGAAGACGCCGTCCACGTGGCGCAGCGCGTCGTACCCGGTGGTGCCGGCCACCGGCCAGGCGGCGGGCAGCCGCTCCCCGTCGGCGAGGATCTTCTCCACGACCGTCCAGCACCCACCGGTCGCCTCATGCAGCTTCCCCAGATACGCCCCCGGATCCGCGAGGCCGTCCGGATGGTCGATCCGCAGTCCCTCGACGACCCCCTCGCGCACCAGCTGGAGGATCTTCCCGTGCGTCGCGTCGAACACCTCCGGGTCCTCGACCCGCACCCCGATCAGGTCCGAGATGGTGAAGAACCGGCGGTAGTTCAACTCCGTACGAGCCAGCCTCCACCAGGACAGGCGGTACCACTGCGCGTCCAGCAGGTCGAGCAGCGGCAGCTCCTCGGTGCCCTCGCGGATCGGGAAGGCGTGGTCGTGGTAGCGCAGCACGTCGCCCTCAACGCGCAGCGCCGTCAGCTCGTCCCCGAGTCTGCCGCCGAGGAACGGCAGCAGGACGCGTCCGCCGCCCGCCTCCCAGTCGATGTCGAACCAGCGTGCGTACGGCGACCCGGGCCCCTCGCGCAGCACCTCCCACAGCGCCCTGTTGTGCCGCGGCGCCGCCGCCATGTGGTTCGGCACGATGTCCACGATCAGGCCGAGCCCGGCCTCCCGGGCGGCGCCCGCCAGGGACCGCAGCCCGTCCTCACCGCCCAGCTCGTCCCGCACGCGCGCGTGGTCCACCACGTCGTAGCCGTGCGTCGAGCCGGGCACCGCCTCCAGGACCGGCGACAGATGCAGGTGCGAGACGCCGAGCGAGGCGAGGTAGGGCACGGCGGCCTCCGCGGCGGCGAAGGGGAACTCCGGCTGGAGCTGGAGCCGGTACGTGGCGGTGGGCGAGGGCGGCACGGCGGGCCTTGCATGCTCTGGCGTCATGCGAAAGTACGTACCCGCCCGGCGGGCTTTCGTGTCATCCGCTCCTGCGCGCTCCCGCGACCGCGTCGCTAGCGTCGGACGATGGCTGACAGCACGCGGGACGCGTATCGCACGGTGATCGGCATGACGGGGGCGGTGCTGCCCGTCGTCTCGTTCTTCGGCAGGCTGCCGGTGGCCATGATCCAGTTCGGCAGCGTGCTCCTGGTCACGGAGACCAGCGGATCACTGGCCACCGGCGGCGTCGTCGCCTGCGCGCTCGCGCTCGGCCAGGTCGGCCTCGGGCCGTACGTCGGCCGCCTCGCCGACCGGCACGGGCAGCGCGCCGTCGTGCTCGCCTTCTCGCTCGTCAACGCCGTGGCGATCGCCGCGTACACCGCGGGAGCCGTCGTCGGTCTGCCCACGCCGGTCCTCGTCGCCCTGGGCGTGCTCGCCGGCGCGACGGTCCCCGGCATCGGCCCCCTGTCCCGGGCCCGCACCGTCCCGCTGGTCCGCGCCAAGGGCGGCGACGACCGCCTCGCGGACACCGTGCTGTCCCTGGAGAGCACCATGGACGAGCTGTCCTTCGTGCTCGGCCCCGCCC
>NZ_JAFEXF010000275.1 GCF_016905445.1 Streptomyces sp. G44 | reverse complement strand
TGCCGCGAGACGCGGCCGGTCAGCACCCTGCCGTCGGAGTCGGCCAGCGCCACGGCGGCACCGAGCAGCGGATGCCCGGTGCCGTGCTGCCCGAGCGAGGCCACGTCGCCGGCGTGCGCGGCGGCGCCCGGCCAGTAGGGCCGGCGCCGGAAGGGGGACGGGGGCAGGGCCACCCGGCGGGGACCGGTGACGGGGGAGGACGCCGCCCCGGCCCGCCCCCGCCACGCGAAAAGCCGACGCCCCCGCTTCCGGCGCCCCCGGCGAGACCCGCGACGGCGGTGGCACAGCACCGCCCGCCACCCCCGCAGCCAGCCCCGCCGACCTCGACGACCTCGCCCGGCGCCTGCTGGCCCCCCTCTCCCGGCTGCTGCGCGCGGAGCTGCGCGGTGACCGCGAGCGGATCGGCCGGCTGCGCGACCACGGCCGCTGACTCGCCCGCACGTCCGCCGCACCCCCGTCCGCCCATCCACCCGTTCACGCCCGCCTCGCCGCCACAGGAAAGAACCCCCGATGCCCACGACCCTGGACCCCGGTTCCACCGTCTTCTTCAAGCTGACCATCGACGGCCAGGACCTCGGCCTGTTCAACGGCTGCGACGGGCTGTCCTCCGAGGTGGAGGTGGAGCAGCGGCAGGAAGGCGGCAACAACGGGTTCGTGTGGCAGCTGCCGACCCGCGTGACGTTCTCCACCATCCGCCTCACCCGGCCGCTGACCGCCGACACCTCCCGCGTGGCGTCGTGGATCTCGTCCATCGCGACGGGGATCTCCCGCCCGACGGCGCAGATCGCCGCCCTGCGCGCGGACGGCTCTGTCGTCGCGCAGTGGGGGCTCGTGGAGGTGCTGCCGGTGCGCTGGCAGGGGCCGAGTCTCAGTCCGGACAGCCCAAGCGTGGCGACCGAGACGCTGGAGATCGCGCACCACGGGTTCACCGACGCGGGGGGTGCCTGAGATGGCCGCGCCGACCGGCGGCAAGGCGGGCGCGAGCCTCGTACGCGCCGCGCTCGCCATCCACCAGCCGCCCACCGATCTGGGCGGCTCGCTGGGCGGGAAGATCGGCGAGGTCGAGTTCCAGTTCAACCCGACGCAGCTCCAGATGGGCCGCTCCGCGGAGTGGCGCACGCAGCCCGCGGTGGCCTACATGCGGGGCGCGCCGCCGAAGTTCACCGGGTCCGTGCCCGCCACGCTCCAGCTGGAGGTCTTCCTCGACTCCTCGGGGGCGCCGAACTCCGGCAAGGTGCAGAAGCAGGTGGAGCTGCTGCTCTCCTGCTGCGAGGTGACGCCGCAGAGCGTGACGTCCAAGCGGCCGTCGCCGCCCTGGGTGCGGTTCTCCTGGGGGTCGTTCAACACCGTGCAGTTCGTGGCGTACGTGACGAGTGTCAGCGCGACGTACACCCTGTTCAATCCGACCGGCGAGCCGATCCGCGCGACGTGCTCGCTGTCGCTGACCGAGGTGGCGATGCCCACCAAGGGGCAGAACCCGACCTCCGGCGCGCTCTCCGCCCGCCGGGTGCACCGCACGGTGGCCGGTGACTCGCTGGCCTCGCTGGCCTGGCGGGAGTACGGCGACGCCACCCGCTGGCGGCTGATCGCCGAGGCGAACGACATCGACGACCCGATGCGGCTGAGGCCCGGCACCGAGCTGCTGCTGCCCGCCGCCGAAGAGGCCCGCCCCGCGCCCGCGCACAGGGAGTCCGCATGAGCGAGAAGACGTACACGAGCGTCCTGCACGCCGAGATCGGCGGTGCCGTGCTGCCCGACAAGCTGGCGGCGCTGCTCGTCGAGGGCTGGGTGGACTCCAGTGTGAACGTGCCGTCCGCCTTCCAGCTCGTGTTCGCCGACGCGGGCGGCGACATCCTGGAGAAGTTCCCGCAGATCAAGGTGGGCGCCAAGGCCGTGCTGTGCCCGTTCACGGACGGTGTGCGCGGCAAGCCGATGCTGACCGGTGAGGTGACCGCCCTGGAGGTGGACGCCGACGGCGGCGGCAAGTCCCTTGTCGTACGCGGCTACGACCCCGGCCACCGGCTGCTGCGCAACCGCCGCGTGCAGGGCTTCCCGAACATGACGGCCGCCGACATCGTGCGCCGCGTGGCCGCCCTGAACAGCCTGAAGCTCGGCAGAATCGACGCGACGCCGACCGTCTACGAGCTGGCCACCCAGCCCAACATCACCGACTGGGACTTCCTGGCGCGCCTCGCCCAGGAGAACGACACGCACCTGTCGTTCGACGAGAACGGCAAGCTGTGCTTCGCGGGCCTCACGCCCGCCGCGGGCGCCCCCGCCGACACGACGCCCGCCGCGCAGAGCCCGTACGTCCTCGAATTCGGGCACAACGCGCTGCACAGCCGCGTCGCGGTGACCGCCGCCGGGCAGGTCTCCACGGCGGAGGCGCGCGGCTGGGACATGCGGGCCAAGCGGCCGCTGTCCGCGCGGGCACCGGCGGCCGGCAGCAAGGACATCGTCGCCGACATCACGCCCGCCCAGCTCTCGCGGCCCTTCGGCAGAGCCGAGCTGACCAGTACGCACACTCCGTACACCACGCAGGCCCAGGTCACCCACGCGGCACGCGCGTTGGCGGACGACGCGGCCGGCTCCTTCGCGGAGCTGGAGGTCGCCGTCACCGGCAACCCGGATCTGAAGCCGGGGCAGCCCGTGGCCCTGAAGGGCGCCGGTTTCCCCTTCGAGGGGAAGTACACGGCGACCGGCGTGCGCCATGTCTTCGAGTCCGGGCGGCAGTTCATGACGTGGCTGACGGTGTCGGGGCGGCAGTTCCGCTCGCTGTACGGCCTCGCCTCCGGGGGCGCCGACGCCGCCCCGCCGATGCCGGGCGTCGCCATGGCCCTGGTCAGCAACGCCAAGGACCCGCTCAAGCTGAACCGCGTCAAGCTGCGCTTCCCGTGGCTCTCACCGACGTACGAGAGCGACTGGTGCCGCATCGCGCAACTGGGCGGGGTGCGGGGCGGCGGCCTGATGCTGCCCGAGGTCGGCGACGAGGTGCTCGTCGCCTTCGACCGGGGCTCCCTCGAACACCCCTACGTGCTGGCCGGGTTGTACAACGGTGTCGACAAGCCGACGCCCAACACGGACGGGCTCCAGCCGGTCGACCCGACCAGCGGCCGGGTCAACTGGCGCTCCATGGCCTCGCGCAGCGGTCACACCGTGGAGCTGGTCGACGCCAAGTCCCGCATGAAGAGCGGAATCCGGCTCCAGACGGGCAACGGCCGGCTCACCGTCCACATGGACGAGACGCGCACCAGCGTGACGATCCGCAGCGACGGCTCGGTGTCCATCTCCGGCACCCGCAACGTCAGCATCCGGGCGGGCGGCAACCTGTCGCTGACCGCGGGCGGCTCGCTGACGATGAGCGCGGGCGGGGCCGTGGACATCAAGGCGGGCGCCAAGTTCGGCGTCGTCGCGGGCGGCGCGGCCGACATCAACGCGACCGGCCTCGTCAGCCTCAAGTCGGCGGGCGCGATCGCGGTGAACTCGGTCGGCGCGGTCACCGTCAGCGCGGTCGGCGCGGTGGCCGTCAACGCGGGCGCCGCGGCGGCCATCAGCTCGCCGGCCACGGTCGCGCTGAGCGCGCCGGCCGTCCTGCGCAACGGCATTCCGTTCTAGGGGGCGCGGCAGACATGCGGTCACGTGGTGCGTCCTCTTCTGTTCCGTTCCGAGAGGCCCGAGAAGGTCGAGAGGTCCGAGAAGGTGGCAGGGATGAGTGAGCAGTTCGTCGGCGCGGGCTGGACGTTCCCGCTGCGCACGGACGCGGGCGGCGGCATCGCGCTGGCCCGCCGGGAGCGCGAGATCGAGGAGTCGATCCGGCTGGTGCTCGCCACGGCGCCCGGCGAGCGGCCGATGCGTCCCGAGTTCGGCTGCGCCGTCCACGACCTGGTGTTCGCGCCGGTCAACGAGGCGACGGCGGGCCGGATCCGGTACGAGGTGCGGTCCTCGCTCGACCGGTGGGAGCCCCGCATCGAGGTCCTGGACGTCGAGGTCACCCCGGCGCCCGACGACCCGTCCGTCCTGTTCATCGACGTGAGCTACACCGTGCGCGGCACCAACAACCCGCGCAGCCTCGTCTTTCCCTTCTACGTGATCCCGTCCACGGAATCAGAGAGCGGAGTCTGAAGTCCGATGGCCCTGCCCGCACCCCACCTCGACGACCGGCGCTTCCAGCAGTTCGTCGACGACGCCAAGCGCTACATCCAGCAGCGCTGCCCGGAGTGGACCGATCACAACGTCTCCGACCCCGGCGTCACCCTCGTCGAAGCGGTCGCGCACATGGCCGACCAGGTCGTCTACCGCCTCAACCGCGTGCCGGAGAAGAACCACCTGGCCTTCCTCGACCTGCTCGGCGTCACCCTCTTCCCGCCCTCGGCGGCCCGCGCCGACGTCACGTTCTGGCTCTCCGCGCCGCAGCCCGAGCCGGTGGTGCTGCCCGCCGGTACGGAGGTGGCCACCAGCCGCACCGAGACCGAGGAGGCGGTGGCCTTCGCGACCGAGGCCGACCTGACGGTGGTGCCCTGCGAACTGGACGCCGTGCTGCGCCAGGAGGCGGGCGGCACCCCGCAGGACTGCGGGCAGGACGTGTTCGGCGGACGTGACGTGGGGGTCTTCGCCGAGTCCCCGCGGCCGGGCGACACGCTGCTGTTCGGGCTCAGCGCCGCCGTGCCGCGCCATGTGGCCGTGCTCCAGCTGGACAGCCGCGTCGACGGCGTCGGCGTCGACCCGCGCCAGCCGCCGCTGGTGTGGGAGGTGTGGACCGCCGAGGGCTGGACGGAGTGCGAGGTGGAGGAGGACTCCACCGGCGGCCTCAACCGGCCCGGCGACGTCGTCCTGCACGTCCCGGCCGGGCACGTCGTCTCGCGGGTCGGGCGGCAGGAGGCGGGCTGGGTGCGGTGCCGGGTGGTCGAGGCCGCCCCGGGGCAGCCGTTCTACAGCGCGTCGCCGACCGTGCGGGCGGCGTCCGCGTTCACCATCGGCGGTACGACGGTCGTCGCGCACGCCGACGTCGTGCGCGACGAGCTGCTCGGCGACTCCACGGGCGTGCCCGGTCAGCGGGTCCGGCTCGCCCACGCCCCGGTCGTCGCCGACCGGCCCCCGCTCCTCCTTGAGGTCTCCGAGGACGCCGGGGGCTCCGACGAGGATGGCGTGGGCTGGCAGGAGTGGCAGGTCGTGGACCACTTCGCGGCGTCGGGGCCGCACGACCGGCACGTCACGCTGGACGCGGTGACCGGCGAGATCGCCTTCGGCCCCGCGGTCCGCGAACCCGACGGCTCGCTGCGGCAGTTCGGCGCGGTCCCCGCCAAGGGCGCCGTCCTGCGCGCCACGCGCTACCGCACCGGTGGCGGGCGCGCGGGCAACGTGGCGCGCGGCGCGATCCAGGTGCTGCGCAGCTCCATCCCGTACGTCGCCCGGGTGGAGAACCGCGAGGCGGCGCGCGGCGGTGTGGACGGCGAGACGGTGCAGGAGGCCAAGGTCCGCGCGCCGATCGCGCTGCGCGCCCAGGAGCGGGCGGTCACCGCGCGCGACTACGAGGAGCTGGCGCGGCGCGCGGCGCCCGAGACGGCCCGCATCCACTGCCTGGCCGCCGACGCGGCGGACGCGGGCGACAACGCGGTACGGGTCCTCGTCGTCCCGCAGGCCGTGCCGGACCGCGGTGGCCGGCTCCGCTTCGAACAGCTGGTCCCGGGCGACGAACTGCTCTCCCGTGTCACGGACTTCCTCGACGACCGCCGCCCGATCGGCACCCGGCTCGCCGTCGGCCCGCCCTTCTACCAGGGCGTCACGGTCGTCGCGACGCTGCACTCCTTCCGCGCCGCCCGGGCGGAGCGGGTGCGGGCCGACGCCCTCGACGCGCTCTACGCCTACCTGGACCCGCTGACCGGCGGGGCGCTCGGCGCGGGCTGGCCGTTCGGGCGTCCGCTGCGGGCGGGCGAGATCTTCGCGGCGCTCCAGCGGGTGCCGGGCGTGGAACTGGTCGACGAGGTCCTCCTGCATCCGGCCGATCCCCTCACGGGCCGCCGGGGAGACGCCACCGACCGCATCGAACTCGGCCCGTCCGCGCTGCTGTTCCCCTTCGACCACCGCGTGCGCGTCATCGAGGCGCGATGACGGCGGGATTCACGGGGCCGGCGGGGCCGGGCCCCGCAGCACTGCGCAAGAGCGGCGGCTCCGCGGCGCCGGGGGCCGGTGCCACGGCCCTGGGGGCCGGTGCTGCCGCGCCGGAAGGCGGGTCGCGGCGCGGGGCGCTGCCCGCGCTGGCCTCCGCGCATCCGCTGGGCGAGCAGCTGCCCGCGGTCTTCGCCGACGACGACTTCGCGCTGCGCTTCGTCTCCGGTCTCGACAGCGTGCTGGCGCCCGTCTTCACCGTCCTGGACTGCCTGGAGGCGTACTTCACGCCCGCCCTGGCGCCCGAGGACTTCCTCGGCTGGCTGACGGACTGGGTCGGCACGGAGCTGGACGGCACCGAACCGCTGCCGTTGCGCCGCCACGCGGTGGCCTCCGCCGTGGCGCTGCACCGCGTGCGCGGCACCCGGCGCGGCCTGTCCGCCGCCGTCGAACTGGCCTTCGGCGTACGGCCGGGGATCACCGAGAGCGGCGGCGCGACCTGGTCGGCACGTCCCCTCGGCCCCTTCCCCGGGGCTCCGCGCCCCGCCCTGCACGTGACCCTGCGGGTGGCCGACCCGGCCTCGGTGGACCCCTACCGCCTGCGGTCCGTGGTCGCCGCGGCCCGCCCCGCCCACCTCCCCTTCACGGCCGAGGTGACCGCCCTGCCCTCCCCTGAAGGAACCTGATGCCCGAGCAGCCCGAGCAGTCTGAGACGGACCCGATGCCCCACTCCCCTTCGCACACGCCGCCCACCTCTTCGTGCCCCGAGTGCGGCACCCCCGCCCGGCAGCGGGGCCAGTCCTTCTGCGACTCCTGCGGTGCCTTCCTCCGCTGGGACACCCCGGCGAGCCCGGTGAACGCGGCCGCCCAGGACGGCCCCGCCGCCCCGCGCGCGGGCACCCGCGGGGCGCCCCGGGCGGGCGCGGGCCTCTGCGCCCGCCCTGGGGTCACGGCAGCCTACGGTGGCGCGTACGTGGTGTCCGCGCGGGCGGGGGGTGTCGGCGGGGCGGGCGGGCCCGCGGGGGGGGAGGCGGGGGCGCCCGCCGCCGCGCGGGCCGGGGGCCGGGGGCGGGGGGGGGGGGGGGGGGGGCGAGCACCGCCTTCTCGCAGACCGCCACGTCGACGGGGGCGGGTGGGGCGCGGTGCAGAACGCTCGGCAGCAGGACGTCCGCCCCCAGGACGCGGA
>NZ_JAFEXF010000274.1 GCF_016905445.1 Streptomyces sp. G44 | reverse complement strand
CCCTGGCCCGGCCCCCGCGGGCGGGCCGCCACCTCTACGCCGACCTCGGCCCCCTGCGGTCCGCGCTCGCCGCGCGCGGCGTCGGCGACGCGCAGGACCTGGAGGACTTCCTCGGCGCGCGGCTCGGCATGCCCACACCCGGCGGCCACCGCTTCGGCGACGACATCGACGCCCTGCGCGTACGCCTGCCCACGGGCCCGCTCCTCGGCGCCACCCCCGAGGAGCGCCTGGCGTCCCTCGGCGCGTCCGAGCCCCTGGAACTGCCGCACGTCGAAAGGGCGTTGCACATATTCGGATCGGCCTTCGGCGATCTACGCGCGGAAGCACAGCGGATGGAGCCTCCACGGTGACCCAGCAGGCGGAGCAGCAGCAGACGACGACGCACGCGTGCGAGCCCCCGGCGCCGAGGACCGGGCAGCCGCCCCGCCCGCCCGGCACCGCGCGCATATGGCCGACGTCGTTCGCCGACCGGCTGACCGCACCGCTGCCCGGCCTGCGCGCCTTCGCCCGGTTCGCCCGCGAGGGCGCCCTGCGGCCCCGCCCCGAAGGCCTCGCCGACCTCCGGCGGCTGCCGTACGAGCCGGGTCCGCTGCCCCGCGTCGACCACCGCACCGTCGCCGTCACCTGGGCGGGGCACGCCAGCTGGGTCGTGCGCATCGGCGGCCTCACCGTCCTCACGGACCCCGTCTGGTCCCGCAGGATCCTCGGCACACCGGCCCGCGTCACCCCGGTGGGCGTCGCCTGGAGCGCGCTGCCCCGCGTCGACGCCGTCGTCATCAGCCACAACCACTACGACCACCTGGACGCCCCGACCCTGCGCAGACTCCCCAGGGACACGCCTGTCCTCGTCCCCGCGGGGCTCGGCCGCTGGTTCACCCGCCGCCGCTTCAGCCGCGTCACCGAACTCGACTGGTGGGACGGCGCGGACGTGGGCGGCGTGCGCTTCGACTTCGTGCCCGCCCACCACTGGTCCAAGCGGAGCCTCACCGACACCTGCCGCACGCTGTGGGGCGGCTGGGTCATGACCGACGCCGACGGCCGGCGCGTCTACTTCGCGGGCGACACCGGCTACGGCCACTGGTTCGAACGGATCGGCGCCCGCCACCCCGGCATCGACCTCGCGCTGCTGCCGATCGGGGCGTACGACCCGCGCTGGTGGCTCCGCGACGTCCACTGCGACCCCGAGGAGGCCGTCCGGGCGGCGGGCGACCTCGGGGCGCGGCGGATGGCGCCCATGCACTGGGGCACGTTCCTGCTCTCCGCCGAGCCGGTCCTCGAACCGCTCACCCGGGTGCGGGCCGCCTGGGAGAAGGCGGGGCGGCCCCGTGAGGACCTGTGGGACCTGCCGGTGGGGGCGTCACGGGTGCTGGAGCGCAGCGACGACCCGGCCCGCCCGTCCGGCTCCGCACCGGCCTAGGCCGGTGCGCGCCGGACCCTGCGCCACACCGTCGGCACCGCGCCGAGCAGCACCGTCAGCGCGACCGCCAGCGCGACGCCCTCCCACGGCTCCTCGAACAGCGAGCCACCGAGGATCCCGATCAGCTGGTACGTCACCGCCCACGCGAGACACGCGGGCGCGTCGCCGTGCGCGAACCGCCGCAACGGCATCTTGGCCATCAGGCACGCCAGCATCACCGGGATGCGCCCGGCGGGGACCAGCCGCGACAGCACGAGGACCATGACGCCGTGGTCCTTCAGCTTGGCCTGCGCCTGCGCGAGCCGCTCCTCGGGCGCCCGGTCGCGTATCGCCTCCAGCCAGCGGGAACCGTTCTTCGACCGCATGCCGCGCCGGCCGAGCCAGTACAGGGCGATGTCGCCGAGGAACGCCGCGAGCGCCGCGACGCCGAAGACGACGAGCAGCGAGAACGACGGCGTCGACTGGTGCAGGGCCACCACCGCCGCCGAGCTGACCAGCGCCCCCGTCGGCACCACCGGCACCAGCGCGCCGATCACCACCAGCAGGAACAGCGAGGGGTAGGCGACCGCCTCCTGTGTGCTGGTGGGCGCCACCTGGAGGGCCGCGGCGAGGTTCACCGGGCCACCTTCGGCAGCACTCTCTCGCCGTGCAGGAGCCGGTGCACGGCCACCGCGGGGGCGAGGCGCGCCGCATGGCGCACGAACTCCTGGCCGGGCGCGTGGAATTCGTGGGGGCGCACCGCGTCCATGCCGATCGGCCAGTACGTGCCGTAGTGCACCGGGATCGCGCTGCGCGGCGCGATGCGCGCGAGTGCTTCGGCCGCCCGGCCCGCGTCCAGATGGCCATGGCCGAGGTACGGGCCCCAGCCGCCGACCGGCAGCAGCGCCACGTCCACGTCCCCGACCTCCGCCGCCATCGTGTCGAACAGCCCGGTGTCGCCCGCGAAGTACGTGCGCGCCTCGCCGCTCACCACATAGCCGAGGGCGGGGGAGTGCCGCGGGCCGACCGGGAGCCGCCGCCCGTCGTGCAGCGCGGGCACCGCGCGCACGACGAGATCGCCGACCGGTATCTCGTCGCCCGGCGCGACCTCGGTGAAGCGCAGGTGGGGCAGCCTGCGGGCGATCCCCGGCACCGACCGCGCCGTGCCGCGCGGGACCAGCGCGCGGGTGCCGGGGGCGAGCCGGGCCAGCGAGGGGAGGTGCAGGTGGTCGGCGTGCAGATGCGAGACGAGCACGACGTCGGCGACCGCGGCGCCGGGCGGCGGGAGCGCGCCCCTGCGGCGCCGCAGATGCGCCAGACGGCGGGCGAAGAGCGGGTCGGTCAGCACGCGGACACCCGAGTCCTCGACCGTGCAAGTGGCGTGACCCCACCATGTGACCTCGACGGGCACCCGGTTCCTCCTTATGGCGACTGTCTCCGAGCCTACGGCCAGGAGTAGGGTCGGCGGCCGGTACCGAGGTGAGGGGGACGCCGTGGGAGAGGTCGTGGACATGGACACCGTCATGGACACCGCCGTGGTGCGGGTGGCGTCGATCGCCAGTTTGACACCCCTGGAGGAGCTCGACACCGACCCCTTCCTGGTGGACTCGCGCAGCCAGCACGCGATGTGCGCGCGGTGGGCGGCCGACCAGGGATACGTCGTCACGCGCGAACTCCTCGCGCGGGGCCTGCGCGCCGACCACGCGGTGCTGTGGGGCGACGTCGAGGCGGGCCTCGTGGACCTCTTCGTCGTACCGAGCCGCCGCGTCCTGGAGCGGGCACTGCGGTGCCCGGAGGAATTCACCGCGGAGTGCGCGCGGCGCGGGGTGCGGGTGGAGACGGCCGGGCTCGCGGAGCCCGCGTACGACTCACGGATGAAGGCCCGGGTGCACCGCCGCCTCTCCATGCCCACGGCGGGCTACGACGGCCGCTGAGGGGCGCGGGCCGGGAACCGGGGCCCTGTGACACGCTGTTGTCCGGTTCCGGGTGGTCGGTGAAAGGGTGCGGCGTGGGGCGAGGGCGATGGCGCAGGGCCGGCAGCGCTCTGTGGCGGGTGGTCGCCGTATGGGCCGTCAGCACGCTGACCATGCTCGTACTCGCCGGGATCCTGCCGGACTTCAAACTCCAGTCCGACAACGGTGACAGCGCCACCCGGATCGCGGTCACCGCCGCCTCCGGCGCGGGCGCCTTCGGTCTGCTCTCCGCGCTGGTGTGGCCCCTGCTGGTACGCGCCCTGCTGCTCGTGCCCGCCCTGGTGCTCGGCCTGCTCGCCTTCTTCCTCAACGGCTCGCTGCTGCTGCTCGCCCTGCACCTCACCCCCGAGGGGCGCGGCGAAGCCGGCGCGGAGACCGCCGTGGTCGTCGCCGCGGTGATGTCGGCCGTCGCCTCGGCCGCGGGCGGCGCCCTCGCCGTGCGGGACGACGACGCCTACCGGCGCCGCCTGTACCGCCTCGCCGACCGCCGCAGGCGGCGCGGCACCCTCGGACAGCCGGGCCCGGCCGCCCCCGGCACGGTCTTCATCCAGCTCGACGGCGTCGGCCACGACGTCCTCACCGCCGCCGTCACCAAGGGCGTCATGCCCACCGTCGCCCGCTGGCTCGGGCAGAGCCCCGCGGGCAGCGTCCCCACGCACCGGCTCACCCCCTGGCGCACCGACTGGTCCAGCCAGACCGGCGCCAGCCAGCTCGGCATCCTGCACGGCTCCAACCACGACGTGCCCGCCTTCCGGTGGTACGAGAAGGACACCGGCGAGGTCATGGTCAGCAACCGCCCCGCCTCCGCCGTGGAACTCCAGCGCCGGGCCGTGCGGCGCACCGGCGACGGCGGTCTGCTCACCGTCGACGGCGCCAGCCGCGGCAATCTCTTCAGCGGCGGCGCCGAACAGCTCGCCCTCGTCCTCTCCATGGCCGCCCGGCGGGGCAGGGAGAACCGGTCGCGGGCCGGGTACTTCGCCTACTTCTCCGACCCCGCCAACGCCGTGCGCACCGCCCTGTCGTTCGTGGCGGAGGTCTTCCGCGAGATCGGCGAGTCGACCCGCGCCCGCGTCGAGCGGCGCCGCCCGCGCGTCGGCCGCGGCGGGCTCTACCCGTTCATCCGCGCCTTCGCGACCGTCGTGGAGCGGGACGTGGTGGTCGCCGCCGTCATCGGGGACATGCTCGCCGGGCGCAGCGCCGTCTACGCCGACCTCGTCGCGTACGACGAAGTGGCGCACCACTCGGGACCCACCGGCCGCGACGTGGAGAAGGTCCTCCGCCGCCTGGACCGCTCGCTCGCCCTGCTCTCCCAGGTCGCCGAGCACGCGCCGCGCGCCTACCGCATCGTGCTCCTCTCCGACCACGGCCAGAGCCCGGGGGAGACCTTCCGCGCCCGCTACGGTCTGACGCTCGCCGACCTCGTCCGGGCCGGCTGCGGGCTGCCCGTGCCGCGCAGGGCGCGGCGCACCCACAGCGGGGCCGAGGCCCGCGCCGCGGTCCGTGCCGCGCTGCGCCGCCCGGTCGAGGAGGGCGCCGACGAGCGCCGCCCGGCCCGGCGCGCGGAGCCGATCGTGCTCGCCTCCGGCAACCTCGGCCTCGTCTCCTTCCCGGACGTACGGCACCGCATGACCCGCGAGGAGATCGACCGCCGCCACCCGGCGCTGCTGCCGACCCTCGCCGACCACCCGGGCATCGGCTTCCTCCTCGTGCGCAGCGCCGGGCGCGGCCCGCTGGTGCTGGGCGCGCGCGGGGCCGAGGTGTACCTGGACGAGGACCCGGCCGACCTCGGGCCGCTCGCCGACTTCGGGCCGGGCGCCCTGGAGGCCGTGCGGCGCACCGACGGCTTTCCACACACCGCCGACATCATGGTCAACTCCTGGTACGACCCGCAGGACGGCGAGGTCCTCGCCTTCGAGGAGCAGATCGGCTCGCACGGCGGGCTCGGCGGCGCGCAGTCCCGCCCCTTCCTCCTGTCGCCGCTCGTCCTCACCGCCCCCGTGGCGGACGGCGGGGAACTGGTCGGCGCCGAAGCGGTCCACCGCGTGCTGCGGCGCTGGCTTGGCGAGGCCGTGGGGCCGCAGATCCCGGTGACCGACGCCGCCCCGCTCCCGGCGGAGGCTGTTGTTCCGCTCTCTGCGGAGGCTTCCGTTCCGGTGGATGATTCACCGTCCGGCGCCTCCACGGGCACAGCTTTTGCGGTCGTCGACCGTGCCCCGCAGGACAAAACACACTGATTTTGAGCGGCGTCCGCCGTGTCCGACCATGGCTTCCGCCCGGCGATCCCGGGTCCCATGGCACGACGAGAGGCGCACGACCCATGCACGACACCGGAACCGCTCCGCAGTCGGCTCCGGCCTCCGGGCACGACCGGGCCCCCGCACAGGACCCGGGGTCCGCGCAGGACCCGGGCTCCGCACAGGCCCCCGGCTCCGCGCGGGAAGGGCAGAGCAAGCACGCCCGCAGCTTCGGGCTCCCCATCGCCAGCTGCCTCGTGCTGGGCAACATCATCGGCGGCGGCATCTTCCTGCTCCCGGCCTCCGTCGCGCCGTACGGCACGATCAGCCTCGTCGCGTTCGGCGTCCTGACCCTCGGGGCGATAGCCCTGGCACTCGTCTTCGGGCGCCTCGCCGAGCGCGACCCGCGGACCGGCGGCCCGTACGTCTACGCACGCGCGGCCTTCGGCGACTTCGCGGGCTTCCTGGCCGCCTGGTCGTACTGGATCACCTCCTGGGTGTCCAACGCCGCCCTCGCCGTGGCCGCCGTGGGCTACCTGGACGTGCTCGTCCCCGTCGACGAACACAAGTGGACCGCCTGCCTCGCCGCCCTGGCCCTGCAACTCCTGCCCGCCCTCGCGAACTTCGCGGGCACGCGGTACGTCGGCGCGGTCCAGCTCGTCGCCACCGTACTGAAGTTCCTGCCGCTGCTGCTCGTCGCCGTCGGCGGACTGTTCTTCTTCGACAGCGCCAACCTCGGGCCCTTCCGGGCGAGCGACGACAGCCCGGTCGGCGCCGTCTCGGCGTCCGCCGCGATCCTGCTCTTCTCCTACCTCGGCGTGGAGTCCGCCGCCGTCAGCGCCGGCGAGGTCCGCGACCCGCGCCGCAACGTCGGGCGCGCCACCGTCCTCGGCACGCTCGGCGCCGCCCTCGTCTACCTGCTCGGCACGCTCGCCGTCTTCGGCACCGTCGCCCACGACAAGCTGGTGAACTCCACCGCGCCCTTCTCGGACGCCGTGAACGTCATGTTCGGCGGCTCCTGGGGCGGCACCGCCGTCGCGGTCGCCGCGCTGGTCTCGATCCTCGGCGCCCTCAACGGCTGGACGCTGCTGAGCGCCCAGACGCCGTACGCCGCCGCGCAGGACGGACTCTTCCCCAGTGCCTTCGGCCGCAAGAAGCGGGGCGTGCCGACCGTCGGCGTCCTCGTCACCGTCGTCCTCGCCTCGCTGCTGACCGTCTACAACTACACGGCGGGCTCCGGCGGCGTCTTCGAGTCCCTGGTCCTGATCACCACGTTCACGGCGACGGTCCCGTACCTCCTCGCCACCGTCGCGCAGATCTACTTCCTCGTCTCCGGGCAGCGCGAACGCGTCCACCGCGGACGCCTGGTGCGGGACGCGGTCCTCGCGGGCGCCGCGTTCGGCTTCTCCATGTGGCTGGTCGCCGGGTCCGGGTACGCGGCGGTCTACCAGGGCGTGCTGTTCCTCTTCGTCGGGGTGCTGGTGTACGCGGTGATGGCGGCCCGCAAGCAGCGGACCGCCGCGGCGGCGAACGGCTGAGGTCCACCGGGCCACGGGCCCGCCGGGCTACCGGGCCGGCCCCGCGCCGCCCGCGTACGCCGCGTCGACTGCGGCCGCGAAGCCCGCGTCGAAGGCCGCGGCGCCGAGGGTGGGCCCCGCCTCTTATATACATCTGGCGCTGCCGACCGCCCTTCC
>NZ_JAFEXF010000273.1 GCF_016905445.1 Streptomyces sp. G44 | reverse complement strand
GCAGCGGCGCGGGGGGCGGGGGCGGGGGGGGGGCGAGGGGGACGCGCCGGGGGGGGGGGGGGGCGCCGCCCCCCGGGGCCGCCCCCCGCGGGCGGGGGCCCCCGGCCCCGGCCCGGGGGCGCCCCGGCGCCCCCCCCCCCCCCCCCGGGGGGGGGCGCCCCCCCCCCCCCGGGCCCCGGGGGGGGGGGGGGGGGGGGGCGCCCGCCTCGCGCGCCGTGTAGTGGCGCCTGGTGAGACGGGCCCGGGGGACCTTGCCGAGCAGGTGGTCGAGGGCGGAGGCGGGGGCGAGGGTGTCGTGCTCGACGGAGACCGCGAGGACGGGCAGCTCCAGGGCGGCCATGGCCGCTTCGTAGTCGAGCGCGGAGCCCTTGGCGGCGTAGCGGCCGGTGAGCCCCTGGTGGGCCCAGTCCCGCATGACGCCCTTGGGCTGGTCGCCGCCGAAGCCGAGGCGGGCGCCGGGCCAGCGGCCGAGCGCGGTCGCCGTCGCGGCGATCAGCACCTCGCCGAGGAGGAGACCGGGGGCGCGCAGCGGGCCGTACGCGCGGAACCAGACGGAGCCGGAGGCGACGAGCGCCACGCCGTCGACGCCCGGACCGGCGCCCAAGGCGGCGTACAGCAGGGCGAGTTGCCCGCCCAGGCTGTGGCCGAGGAGGTGCAGGGGCGGCTCGGGTCCCAGCTCGGCGCGGACGGCCCTGAGGACGGCGGGCAGGTCCTCCTCGACGAGTGCGCGGTAGCCGTGGTCGTGTGCGCGGTAGCCGTGGTCGTGTGTGCGGTAGCCGTGGTCGCCCGCGCCGCGGCCGGTGGCGCGCGGGGTCGCCGCCTCGCCCTGGCCGCGCAGGTCGGCGGTGAGCACGGTGAGGCCCTCGTCGTGCAGGTGGCGGGCGAAGCTGCGGTAGAAGCGGGCGGGGGTGCCCATCGCCGGGAGGACGAGGACCGCGGGGGCCGGGGGCGGTCCGGGCGCCGGTCCCGAGCCGGACGGCAGAAAGCGCTCGGGCGCGGGGGCGCGCAGGGCGCGCACCGGAACGCGGGCGCCGTCCGGGAGTTCCGCGGTCGTCAGGAGCGGCAGTTCGCCGACGGGTTCCGGCTGGGTCATGGGGCCCAGCATGTCCCCTCGCACGCCTGCGCGCACGGGGCCACGCCGAACGGACCCGCGGCGGTCAACTCCCGCCACGGGCCCAGGACTTGCCGTCCGTCCGGCCACAGCACCTCCGGCCGGCGGCCGCAGCACCTCCGGTCAGCGGTTGTAGCGCATCAGCGCGCGCACCATGTGGCAGGTGATGTCGGAGGGCGGGTGGATGCCGACCTCCTCGGCCATGCTCCTTATCGTGGTGTTCTTCGCCTGGTTCGGCAGGTGGACCCCCGAGTCGAGCAGGGCGATCGCGAGACGCATGGCCTTCAGGCGGCGGTTGTGGCTGACGTACCACTCGCGGGGGCGTCCGGCGGGGAGCGCCTTCTTCTCCAGTGGTGCGTACGGCAGGTCGGTCAGTACGGGTCGGGAAACACGCTTCGTCGTCAGTGCGGCAGCGGGCACGGGCATCCTCCTGTCGCGGTCGGGACCCCCCCTCGGGCGCCCTCGAACACTACTGTGATTCTACTGCGAGGCACTGACAATCGTCGCTGGCCAGACGGCCTTTGGGCTGTTCGAACAAGGGCGCGCCGGACGGCCTGGGGCGGGTGTTCCGGAGGTAGCGTGTGGGCATGGAGATCTGGATCAACCCCGCCTGCTCGAAGTGCCGGAGCGCCCTGTCGGTGCTCGACGCGGAGGGCGCCGACTACACCGTGCGCCGCTACCTCGACGACGTGCCCACCGAGGACGAGATCCGCGCCGTCCTGGAGCGCCTCGGCCTCGAACCGTGGGACATCACGCGGACCCAGGAGCAGGCCGCCAAGGAGCTGAACCTCAAGGACCGCGAGGCCTGGCCGCGCGACGCCTCGGGCCGCGCGCGCTGGATCAAGGCGCTCGCCGAGCACCCGAAGCTGATCCAGCGCCCCATCATCACGGCGGACGACGGCACGGCGGTGGTGGCCCGCACCGAGGAGGCGGTGCGGGACGCGCTCTCCCGCTGACGCCCCCGGGGACGCGCCCTCCCGTCGGCTGCCGTCACGCCGCCGCCGTACGGGAGAGGAACTCGGCCACCACGCGCCCGAGTTCGGCCGGGCGCGCGTGCGGGAGCGCGTGGTGCGAGACGCCGGGCAGGGTCGTCACCGTCGCGTCCGGGAGCAGGGCGGCGGCACGGGAGGCGACCTCGCGGACGTCGTGGGCACGGCTGCGGCCTCCCAGGAGGACCAGCGTGGGCGGGCGCAGGGTGCGCAGGGCGGCCGGGGCCGGGCGCGGGCCCGTGACCGGCCTGGCGGCGGGGAAGGCGGCGGCGCGCTCCTGGAGCGCCAGCCAGTCGGCGTCGAGCGGGGCGCCGCCGGTCTCCCAGGCGAGGAAGGAGCGCGTCGCCCGCGCCGAGGGGCGCAGCAGCGTCGGCAGGGCGCGCAGCAGATACCCGGGGCGGAACCCGGCGAAGCACCGCGTGGGGTCGAGCAGCACCAGGCGCCGCACGCGGCCGGGCGCGCGCAGGGCGTGGTGGAGGGCGATCCAGGCCCCGTAGGAGTGCCCGCCCAGATCGGCCGCCGGGATGTCGAGCCCGTCGAGCAAGGCGTCCAGCCAGGCCGTCAGGTCGGTCACGGTCCGGACCGGCCGCTCGGCCACCGGGACGCTGCGCCCGGGGTCGCCTACCAGGTCGACGGCGAACACCCGGCGCGTGCGGGCGAGTTCGGCGGCGTTGGCGAACCAGCTCAGGCCCGTCGCGCCGCCGCCGGGCAGCAGCACGAGCGGAGCGCCGTCGGCGGGGCCGTGGACGGTGACGTGCGTGTGCCCGTAGGGAGTGGGCACGGTCCGCGTGGTGGTGCCCTCGGGCCACTTGGCGAGGACCGTGTCGTAGGCCGCCTGGAACGCCTCGGGGTCAGCCGGATCAGTCATGGGCGGGTCGGCCTCCTCGTATTATCTCGCTGAGCGAGAGAATATGCGAGGGAGACCATGCCGGGCAGCCCGGACGCGGAGCTGGAGATCGTCCACCTCCTGCGCGCCGTCACCGTCGAACTGAGCCTGCGCACCGCCGACTTCGCCGCGCGCAACGGCATGCACCCCACCGACGTACGCGCCCTGATCCGCCTGATGGACGCGCGGCGGGAGGGCACGGCCATGACGGCGGGGCGCCTCGGTGCGGAACTCGGGCTGCACTCGGCGGGCGCGACCGGCCTCATCGACCGCCTGGAGCGGCTCGGCCACGTCCGCCGCGTACGGGACGCGCGCGACCGGCGCCGGGTGCTGATCGAGATCGACGAGCGGGCGGTGGCGCTCGGGCAGTCCTTCTTCGGCCCCCTCATCGGGCGGACGGTGGAACTGCTCCGGGGGTACGACGAGCAGCAGCTCGCGGCGGTCAAGGGCTTCCTGGGCGGGGTCCTCGGCCATGCCCGGGAACCGATGACCGAGGACCGATGGGGCATATAAGGCAAACCGTTACGTAGGCCCGCATAGCGTGGAGAGCTCCGGAGGACGCGGACGGCCCCGGAAGACGCAGAGGGAGAACGCGGAGAAAGGAGCGCGCCGTGCGGAGCCTGATGTTCGGGGGTGTATACGGAACGGTCCTCGCGAGCGCGCTGCTGGCGGCGCTGCACTCGGAGGGCGCCGCCTACACGCCCTGCTACGACGCGGCCTGGGTCATGGTGACCGCGGGCACGGCCGCGCTCGCGCACGGCTATGCCCACCACATGTCCACGCACCGCCCCGGCAGGGCACTCCACCGCCTGCGGCAGCTGGGCCAAGCGCTGCTCGACGAGTGGCCGGTCATCGTCGCCTGCTGGCCCACCGTGGCCCTGCTGCTCCTCGCCGGAGCCTTCCACTGGCCCGAGCCCGCCGTCACGTCCACCGGGCTGCTGCTGAACGCCGCGCTCCTCTTCGGCTGGGGCACCCTGGCCGCGCTGCGGGCGGGCTACCGGCGGCGCTCGGCGGTCCTGCTGGGCGGCGCCGACGCGGCGATCGGCCTGGTCATCGCCGCGGCGAACGCGGTCATCAAGTGACGTGGGCCACAGCCGGCGCAGGTAACACGGGGTTCACACAAGGGCAACGGCCGGGAAATCGCGGATTGCCAGGCTGCCGCACATCACCACGGCACCGCAGCACCCGCACGTTCTGCGCCGTACCGAACGTTTCAAGGATGAGGCCCCCGTGACCTTCAAGGCTGAGTACATCTGGATCGACGGCACCGAGCCGACGGCGAAGCTCCGTTCGAAGACGAAGATCCTCGGGGACGACGCGAAGGGCGCCGAGCTGCCGCTGTGGGGCTTCGACGGGTCCAGCACGAACCAGGCCAAGGGTCACGCCTCGGACCGGGTGCTCAAGCCGGTCTTCAGCTGCCCGGACCCGATCCGCGGCGGCGAGGACGTCCTCGTGCTGTGCGAGGTCCTCAACACGGACATGACGCCGCACGAGTCCAACACCCGCGCCGCGCTCGCCGAGGTCGCGGGCCGCTTCGCCGCGCAGGAGCCGATCTTCGGCATCGAGCAGGAGTACACCTTCTTCGAGGGCGACCGCCCGCTCGGCTTCCCCGTCGGCGGCTTCCCCGCCGCACAGGGCGGCTACTACTGCGGTGTCGGTTCGGACGAGATCTTCGGCCGCGACGTCGTCGAGGCGCACCTGGAGAACTGCCTCAAGGCCGGTCTCGGCATCTGCGGCATCAACGCCGAGGTCATGCCCGGCCAGTGGGAGTTCCAGGTCGGCCCGCTCGCCCCGCTGGAGGTCTCCGACCAGCTGTGGATCGCCCGCTGGCTGCTCTACCGCACCGCCGAGGACTTCAAGGTCTCCGCGACCCTCGACCCGAAGCCGGTCAAGGGCGACTGGAACGGCGCGGGCGCGCACACCAACTTCTCGACGAAGGCCATGCGCGAGGGGTACGACGCGATCATCACCGCCTGCGAGTCCCTCGGGGAGGGCTCCAAGCCGATGGACCACGTCAAGAACTACGGCGCCGGCATCGACGACCGCCTCACCGGCCTGCACGAGACCGCCCCCTGGAACGAGTACAGCTACGGCGTCTCCGACCGCGGCGCCTCCGTCCGCATCCCGTGGCAGGTCGAGCAGGACCGCAAGGGCTACATCGAGGACCGCCGCCCGAACGCGAACGTCGACCCGTACGTCGTCACGCGCCTGCTCGTCGACACCTGCTGCACCGCCCTGGAGAAGGCCGGCCAGGTCTGATCCCGCCGTGACCGTCACCGACGGGGGGCGCCCACCGATCGCGGTGGGCGCCCCCGCCGTCATCGGTCCATCTGCTTCAATGGGGGGCATGGGCAGCAGCAACCAGAACTCCGCGACGGGTCGGCACGACCTCGAGCCCTTCTGGCCCTCCCGGCAGCATCACGACTTCGACCGGATGTGTTGCCGCGCGATGAACGCGCGGGCCCTCTAACGCCGTTCCCCACGGCCTTCGCCCCGCGCGAGCACGACGTACGTCTGTTTCTCGACGACTCGACTCCCTCTTCGCGCGAAAGAGCTGACTTCACATGGCGAACTCCCGTACCTTCACCGCCGCCGCGACCGCTGCCGCCGGTTCCGTTCCCGCCGCCCGGGGGCGCCTGCGGGCCGTCGACCCCGACGAGCCCCATCCCGCCGTGCCGCTCGCCGACTTCCTGCCGCCGGGCGCCACGTGGCTGCCCGCGCCGCCGCACACCCTGCCCGCGCTCCCGGGCCGGCCGCCCATGGTCGGGTACCTCGTCCTCGTACCGGCCGGGCAGGAGCCCGTCGCCGCCGTGCCGCCGCGGCCCGAGGCGCGGCCCGCCCCCGCCACCGGGCCGGTCAGCGTCGACCCCGTCCAGCGCTCCGCCGAGGTCGACGGGCGCCCGCTCGACCTGACGTACCTGGAGTTCGAACTGCTCGCGCACCTCGTCGCGCACCCCCACCGGGTGCACACCCGCGACCAGTTGGTGACCACGGTGTGGGGGTACGGCCACGTCGGCGACGGCCGCACCGTGGACGTCCACGTGGCGCGGCTGCGGCGCAAGCTCGGCGCCGAGCACCGCGGGACGATCCAGACGGTGCGGCGGGTGGGGTACAAGTACGCGCCGCCGACGCCGCGTTGAGCGAGCGCGCCGCTCGCGCTCTCTGCTGGGAGCAGAAGGCGTTCCCCTGACCCCCGTGACCAGGGCAGAGTCCTCTCCCATGAGACTTCTGATACTGGGTGGTACCGAGTTCGTGGGCCGTGCCGTCACCGAGGCGGCGCTCGCCCGCGGCTGGGAGGTGACCGTCTTCCACCGCGGCCGCCACGCGGCGCCCGACGGGGTGCGCGTCGTCCACGGCGACCGCACCGCGGAGGGCGGCCTCGCGGGGCTCGCCGAGGGCGAGTGGGACATGGTGGTCGACACCTGGTCGTCGGCGCCGCACGTCGTACGGGACGCGGCGAAGCTGCTCGCGGGGCGGGCCGGGCGGTACGTGTACATCTCCAGCGGCTCCGTCTACCGGTACCCGGGCGCGCCCGGCTCCGACGAGAGCTTCCCCGTGGTGGACGGCGACCCGGACGCCGAGGCGTCGGAGTACGCGCCGGACAAGCGGGGCGGTGAGCTCGCCGCCATCGCCGGGTTCGGCGCGGAGCGCACGGTGCTCGCGCGGGCCGGGCTGATCCTCGGCCCCCACGAGAACATCGGCCGGCTGCCGTGGTGGCTGAACCGGATCGCGCGGGGCGGGCCCGTCCTCGCGCCCGGACCGCGGGACCTGGAGATCCAGTACATCGACGTGCGTGACCTCGCGGAGTGGGTCCTCGACGCCGCCGCCGCGGAACTGCACGGCGCGTACAACCTCATCAGCCCCATGGGGGAGATCACCATGGGCGAGCTGCTCGACGCGTGCGCGCGGGTGGTGGGCGGTGACGCGGAGCTGCGCTGGACCGAGCCCGAGGTCATCCTGGAGGCGGGCATCGAGCAGTGGCGGGAGCTGCCGGTGTGGCTGGCGCCCGGGGAGCTGCACGACACCATGCACCGGACGTCCTCGCGGAAGGCGGTCGCCGCGGGGCTCAGGACGCGGCCCGTCATGGACACCGTCCGCGACACGTGGGAGTGGCTGCGCTCCATCGGCGGGACGCCGCCGCAGCGCCCCGACCGGCCGGTGGTGGGGCTCGCCCCCGAGAAGGAGGCCGAGGTGCTGGGGCGGTGAGGTGACGTGCCCCGTCCCCGGCGCGGTGGGCGCCGGGGCGGGGCACGTCGGCGGGGTGCTGTCGGCGGCGGGTCAGTGCGGCGCGTGCGCACCGGCGGGGTGCCGCTCGGCAGGGGCGGCCGGGGGGATCTC
>NZ_JAFEXF010000272.1 GCF_016905445.1 Streptomyces sp. G44 | reverse complement strand
GTAGAAGTTATCTTGAGCCGTAACATCAGCCGACGCCACCCCCCTGTATGCACCCCTCCCCTGCGACGCCCGCCGAGGGCGGGCATGACCGTCTTACAAGCTGGCTCGGGGCTCCCCAGGCGGACCCCCGGCGCCAAGGTCAACCTGCCCGGGGGCGGCGGGGGGGGGGGGGGGGGGCCCCCCCCCCCCCCCCCTCCCCCGCCTCCCCCACCGCCTCCGAAGGCACCCCGCGGGCCACGCTGACGTACGCCTCGTGGCGGCGGGCCGGCCAGGGTGTCCGGCACGCGGACCGGCCGGGCGGCGGCGTGGAGGGGGCGGATACCGTAGGGATCACCATGAGTGCTTCGCAGCCCCCTCAGCCGGCCGACATCCCGACGCTCCTCGTCAAGATCTTCGGCAAGGACCGCCCCGGCCTGACCGCCGGCCTCTTCGACACCCTCGCCGCCTACTCCGTCGACGTCGTCGACATCGAGCAGGTCGTCACCCGCGGCCGGATAGTCCTGTGCGCGCTGGTGACCGAGCCGCCCGCCGGTCTGGAGGGTGATCTGCGCGCCACCGTCCACAGCTGGGCGGAGTCCATGAAGATGCAGGCCGAGATCATCTCGGGCATCGGCGACAACCGTCCGCGCGGCCTCGGCCGGTCCCTCGTGACCGTCCTCGGGCACCCGCTCACCTCGGAGTCGACGGCCGCCATCGCCGCCAGCATCACCGCGACCGGCGGCAACATCGACCGCATCTTCCGGCTCGCCAAGTACCCGGTCACCGCGGTCGAGTTCGCGGTGTCCGGCACCGAGACGGAGCCGCTGCGCACCGCCCTCGCCATAGAGGCCGCGAGGCTCGGCGTGGATGTCGCGGTCGTCGCGGCGGGCCTGCACCGCCGTGCGCAGCGCCTGGTCGTGATGGACGTCGACTCGACGCTCATCCAGGACGAGGTCATCGAGCTCTTCGCCGCGCACGCCGGTTGCGAGGCCGAGGTCGCCGAGGTGACGGCGGCCGCGATGCGCGGCGAGCTGGACTTCGAGCAGTCGCTGCACGCGCGCGTAGAGCTGCTCGCGGGACTGGACGCGTCGGTGGTCGACAAGGTCCGCTCCGAGGTCCGGCTCACCCCGGGGGCCCGCACCCTCATCCGCACCCTCAAGCGCCTCGGCTATCAGGTCGGCGTCGTCTCGGGCGGCTTCACCCAGGTGACCGACGACCTCAAGGAACGTCTCGGTCTCGACTTCGCCCAGGCCAACACGTTGGAGATCGTCGACGGCAAGCTCACCGGCAAGGTGACCGGCGAAATCGTCGACCGGGCGGGCAAGGCACGGCTGCTGCGCCGCTTCGCCAAGGAGGCCGGGGTCCCGCTGGAGCAGACCGTCGCGATCGGCGACGGTGCGAATGACCTCGACATGCTGAACGCGGCGGGGCTCGGCGTCGCCTTCAACGCCAAGCCGGTGGTCCGCGAGGCCGCGCACACCGCGGTGAACGTGCCCTTCCTGGACACCGTCCTCTATCTCCTCGGCATCACCCGCGAAGAGGTCGAGGCGGCGGACACGCACGCGGACTGACACGCACTCGGACTGACACGGGGCCGGCAGTCGGCCGCCGGGCAACCGCTCCCGAGACGCCGCCGGCCACCAGCCGCTCGCGAGAGACCGTCGGCCGCCAGCCGCTCCCCCGGCTGCCCGGCTGCCCGGCACGCACGAACCTCCCTCCGCCGCCCGGCACGCATGGACGGGGCCCCGCACCTCTGTGGTGCGGGGCCCCGTACGCGTACCGAGGGAGGAGGGACGGTGGGGGTTACTCGGACGGTGCCCAGTAGTCGACGAGGGTCGCCACGCCGGGTTCGAGCGCCTTCCACGAGCCGGAGTACGTGAGGACGGAGAAGGTCGCGGTGGGGAAGCCGCGGCGCTCCAGCCGCTGCCGGGCGTCGCCCTCGGCCTCCCCGGCGAGTACGTCGGTCAGGCCCTGGATGCCGGGGTTGTGGCCGATCAGGACCACATTCCGCACGTCGTCCGGGGTTTCGTTGAGCACGGCGATCAGTTCGCCGGGAGAGGCTTCGTACAGCCTGTCCTCGTAGACGGTCCTCGGCCGCTGCGGCAGTTCCTGGACGGCGAGCTTCCAGGTCTCGCGGGTGCGGACCGCGGTCGAGCAGAGGGCCAGGTCGAAGGGGATGCCGCTGTCGGCCAGCTTGCGTCCGGCGACGGGGGCGTCCCTGCGGCCTCGGTCGGCGAGCGGCCGCTCGTGGTCGGAGACCTGCGGCCAGTCGGCCTTCGCATGCCGGAAGAGGACAATCCTGCGGGGTTCTGCGACGCTCATGCGTCCCAGCTTCGCATGAAACGCGCCACAGGGCGCGGGTAGTTGGCGGGGTCGCCCGGCGCGGCTCACGCCGACGGCTGGACCTGCCTCACGCGGCCGCGCGCAGGACCAGGGGCTGTATGCGCTCGACGAGGAGGGTGACGGCGTGCTCGCCGCTCGCGGCGTGCGCGTCCGCGGGGTGGAGGATCAGCAGGAGCAGGGCCGCGAAGGCGAGGGCGGGCAGGGCGATCGCCCACCACGGGAGCCGGATCTCCACGCTGCCCGACTCCGCGGGCTCGCGCCGGGTGTGCGTACGGACCGACATGCCGCCTCCGTGGTCTTCGAGTGGGTCGTGCCCGCCGCGTCGCGGGCACCACTCGAAACTAGGCGATCGGCGGCCCTTGGGCCCATCCGGTGATCCACCCACTTGACCCTGAGACTGACCCCCTAGGGGATGGGGGTGCTAGCCCCACCATCGGCGGTTCACGGGGAGGCGATGGAGGCGATGATGCCGATGATCACGGTAATGGCCAGCATCGAGCCGAGCACGATGAGCAGCTTCTTCTGGCCGTTCTGGGGGTTCGGGTCAAGGACGGGCATACCGTCAGTCTCGCACCCCCCGGCCCGCACCCCTGCCCGGGGGTCGGTCACCCGCGGCAGTCACCGGCGCCCCCGCCCAGGAGGTCAGCCGGCCTTCGCCGCGACCTCGTCCTCGACCGTGCGGTTGCGGCCCGCGAGGGTGCCGACGACGATCTGCGGCACCATCAGGCCCGCCATCAGCGCGATCGGCAGGCCCCAGCCGCCGCTGTGCTGGTAGAGGACGCCCACCAGGAGCGGCCCGGGGATCGAGATCAGGTAGCCGGTGCTCTGCGCGAAGGCGGAGAGCTTGGCGACGCCCACGCTGCTCTTGGCCCGCATGCCGACCATGGTGAGGGCGAGCGGGAAGGCGCAGTTGGAGACGCCGAGGAGCAGGGCCCAGACCCACGCGCCGCCCGCGGGGGCGAGGTAGAGGCCCGCGTAGCCGGCGAGGCCGCAGAGGCCGAGGACGAGCACGACGGGGCCCTGGTTGGTCAGGCGCGTGGCGACCCTGGGGATGACGAAGGCCAGCGGCACGCCCATGGCCATCGTGACGGCGAGCAGCACGCCCGCCTCGCCCGCCGGGACGCCCGCGTCCCGGAAGATCTGCGGCATCCAGCCCATGGTGATGTACGCGGCCGTGGCCTGGAGCCCGAAGAAGACGGCGAGCGCCCAGGCGGTGCGGCTGCGGGTGATGCGCAGCTCCGCGTCCTCGTGCCGGACGGTGGAGCTGATGTGTTCCGGGGCGGCGCCGGCCGCGCTCCGGTCACGGACGAGCGGGATCCACGGCACGACGGCGACGACGGCGAGCACCGCCCAGACGGCGAGGCCGGTCTGCCAGCGGCCCCCCAGGGCGTCGGTCATCGGAACCGTGAGGGCCGCGGCGAGGGAGGTGCCGAGTGCGAGGGCCATCGAGTACAGGCCGGTCATGGAGCCGACCCGGTCGGGGAACCAGCGCTTGACGATGACCGGCATCAGGACGTTGCTGACCGCGATGCCCATGAGGGCGAGCGCGGTGGCGGCGAGGAAGCCGGCCGTGCCGCCGATGAAGGGACGTATCACCAGGCCCGCGGCGATGGCGGCCATGCCGACGCAGACCACCGCGCTGGGGCCGAAGCGGCGGGCGAACCTGGGCGCCATCACCCCGAAGACGGCGAAGCAGAGCGGCGGCACGGAGGTGAGGAGTCCGGCGAGGGTGCCGCTCATGCCGAGGCCGTCGCGCACCTCTTCCAGGAGGGCGCCGAGGCTGGTGATGGCCGGGCGGAGGTTCAGGGCCGCGAGGACGATGCCGACGACGACCAGGCGCGTCGCCCACGCGCGCGTGGGGGCTTGGTTCTCCGCCTTCCCCGTACGGGGGGAAGGTCCCGTGTGGGGGGAAGGTCCCGGACGCGGGGAGGGTCCCGGGCGCGGGGAGGGTGTCGCCGTCGGGGTCGTCGTCGTGGTTTCCTCACTAGCCATAGGCTCATCATAGAATCATGGGATGATTGGCTGTCCAATCTGTTTGGTACCGCACGAAGGAACGTCATGCCGCTGACCACTCCTCGCCGTTCGGCGCTCTCCGAACAGGTCATCGCCGAGCTGCGCGACCAGATCTCCTCGGGCGAGTGGCCGGTCGGCTCCCGCATCCCCACCGAGCCCGAACTGGTCGAACAGCTGGGCGTGGCCAGGAACACCGTCAGGGAGGCCGTCCGCGCCCTCGCGCACAACGGCCTGCTCGACATCCGCCAGGGCTCCGGCACCTTCGTCAGCGCGACGAGCGAGCTGGCGGGCG
Source organism: Streptomyces sp. G44 (assembly GCF_016905445.1). GTDB lineage: Bacteria > Actinomycetota > Actinomycetes > Streptomycetales > Streptomycetaceae > Streptomyces. The sequence goes on along the minus strand of NZ_JAFEXF010000272.1, from coordinate 2,707 downwards.
TGATGCACCGCAGGTTCGCCGACGCCGACCCCCGGCACATCGCCGAGCTGCGCAGCACGCTGGAGTCGAGTGCCGCGAAGCTCGCCGCCGAGCGCCGCACGGAGCGCGACCTCAAGCAGCTCGACGGACTCCTCGGGCGCCGCGAGGAGGCATGGGCGGCCGGGGACGCGGAGGCCTTCGTGACGGCGGACGCCACCTTCCACATGGCGGTGGTGGCCGCGTCCCACAACGACGTGATGACGGCGCTCTACGCCGATCTCGGCGAGGTCCTGCGGGACTGGCTGCGCGAGGACGTCGGCGGGGACCTGAGCCCCGAGGCCCACATGGACCACGCCCGCCTGGTCGACGCGATCCGCGCGCGGGACACCGAGGCCGCGGCGGCGGAAGCGGCGAGCTACCCGTTCATGTGCCGCCCGGAGCGGCTCACGCGGGGCGCGGGCCGGGGCTGAGGCTCACCTCTGGTGGCTGACCCAGGCCGAGCGGACCTCTTTCCAGCACCGCCCCGCGAGCCGCACGGTCTGGGCGGGTCCCGCCTCGACCGGGGCGCTGTCGACGTCGATGTCCCACCACCGGTCGCACTCCACGTGCAGGCGGACCCGGTCGGTTTCGGGGTAGGGGTTGTGGCAGTAGGCGATCACCGCGGAGCCGTGGACGCGGGTGCGGCACTCCGCGCCGAAGGGCCGCGGCGCCCGCTCGACCGGCTTCCCCGCGCGCGCGTGGCGGTCGGGACCGGTGTCGCCGAGGGACGCGGCGCCCGTGGGCACGGCGACCAGCAGGGCGAGAGCGGCGAGCACCGCACCGGTAAGGCGCACACCTCAGGGTGCGCGGCCCTCCCCGGCCGCCGCCCGGCCGGTGGGCCGAACGGGTGACGCCCCGTCCCTCGCGCTGTGCGGGGAACGGGGCGTCATCTTCGTACGCAAGCCCTGGTCAGGACGGTCAAGTCCTGGTCAGGACGGCATCGGCCGGTCAGGCACCCATCATGTGCACGCCGCCGTCGACGTGGATGATCTCGCCGGTGGTCTTCGGGAAGAAGTCGGAGAGCAGGGCGACGATGCCGCGGCCCGCGGGCTCCGGGTCGGCCATGTCCCACTCCAGCGGGGAACGGGTGTTCCACACGTCCGCGAGGTCGGCGAAGCCCGGGATGGACTTGGCCGCCATGGAGCCGATCGGGCCCGCGGAGATGAGGTTGCAGCGGATGTTCTCCTTGCCCAGGTCACGGGCGAGGTAGCGGCTCGTCGCCTCCAGGGCGGCCTTGGCCGGGCCCATCCAGTCGTACTTGGGCCACGCGTACTGCGCGTCGAAGGTGAGGCCGACGACCGAGGCGCTGTCGCCGAACAGCGGACGGCAGGCCATCGTGAGCGACTTCAGGGAGTACGCCGAGACGTGCATGGCCGTGGAGACGTCCTCGAAGGTGGCCTCCAGGAAGTTGAAGGCGCCCTGCGGGGCGAAGCCGATGGAGTGGACGACGCCGTCCAGGCCGCCGAGCTCCTCCTTCACGACGCCCGCGAGGCGGTCCAGGTGCTCCTGGTTGGTCACGTCCAGCTCGATGACCTTGGCGGGCTTGGGGAGCTTCTTGGCGATGCGCTCGGTCAGGGTGGGCCGCGGGAAGGCGGTCAGGATGACCTCCGCGCCCTGCTCCTGGGCGACCTTGGCCGCGTGGAAGGCGATGGAGGACTCCATCAGCACACCGGTGATGAGGATGCGCTTGCCGTCGAGGATTCCGCTCATGTGATCAGTGACCCATGCCCAATCCGCCGTCAACGGGGATGACGGCTCCAGTGATGTACGAGGCGTCGTCGGAGGCGAGGAACGTGACCGCGGCGGCGATCTCCTCCGGCTGCGCGTAACGGCCGAGCGGCACCTGAGAGACGATGCCCTTACGCTGCTCGTCCGTGAGCACCTTGGTCATGTCGGTGTCGACAAAACCGGGCGCGACGACGTTGAAGGTGAGGTTGCGCGACCCCAGCTCGCGGGCGAGTGAGCGCGCGAAGCCGACCAGACCCGCCTTGGACGCCGCGTAGTTGGCCTGCCCCGGACCGCCGTACAGGCCCACGACCGAGGAGATCAGGACGACGCGGCCCTTCCTGGCGCGCAGCATGCCGCGGTTGGCGCGCTTGACCACGCGGAAGGTGCCGGTGAGGTTGGTGTCGAGGACGGACGTGAAGTCCTCCTCGGACATGCGCATCAGGAGCTGGTCCTTGGTGATGCCCGCGTTGGCGACCAGGACCTCCACGTTCCCGTGCTTCTCCTCGACCTCCTTGTAGGCCTGCTCCACCTGCTCGGCGTCGGTGATGTCGCACTTCACGGCGAGGACCCCGGCGTCGGTGAGCTCCTTCGGCGGCTCACCCGAGCGGTAGGTGATCGCGACCTTGTCGCCGGCGTCGGCGAAGGCGCGGGCGATGGCGAGGCCGATGCCCCGGTTTCCTCCGGTGACGAGAACCGAGCGGCTCAACGGATCACCCTTTCGATAGCGGTCTGGTACCTCGAAAACCTATCGGTACCTTCCGCGATACGGAGAATCGGTGCCCGACAGTGGCGGACGGGACTCCCTGTCGGGTCCCTACAGAAAGCTCTGGCATCGCACCCTTCGGGCGCGACATGATCGGAGCTGACCGGTGCCGACAGCAGGGAGACCTTCGTGCCTCATTCCATCGATGAAGCCTTCACGGCGCTGCCGCTGCGGGCTCTCGCCGACGCCGCGCTCGCC
>NZ_JAFEXF010000271.1 GCF_016905445.1 Streptomyces sp. G44 | reverse complement strand
GCCGTCCGCCCCACGCCGGCCCCGGGCAGCGCGGACGTACCGGACGCCGCCGCGAACCCCGTGGCGGCACCGGGCGCCGTCGCCTGTCCGTCCGGGGTCGAGGGCACCGTCACGTCAGGCCCTCCGGGGCCCGCCGCATGCTCGGTCGGATGGGGCGCGCCCGGCGTGGCCCCTTCCGGGGCCGTCTGCTTGCCTTTGCGCCGAGGCCGCATCTTCTGCACCGGTGCTCGCATTCCTGTTTTTCGTCTGCCCATGTGCCCGGGTGACGATCCGTCAACACGAGCGCGCCCCCGGTACGGCTCCTGACCCTTCCAGTGCCGGTGAGTGGCGGTCGCGCATCGCATGCCTGGCCACCCGAAGGAGTGAACATCGGCGGGGAGTTGGCGGGCAAGTCCCGGCGCGTGGAACCGGGGGCATATGCGGTGCGCCGGTTGGACGTGACCGACCGGCTTTGGCAGGATGCGCCGCCACACCCCGGCGGAGTTGATCATTCCGGTCCAATTCCGGCGGGTGACCTGCCGGTCCGGGCCAATCCGGGACTCTTTTCCCGTGGGAGGCGGTCCCCGTGACGGCCTCGGGCAGACTGGCTGAATGCGCATCGAACTCGCCACTGAGCCCGGAGACCCCGCACGCCCCAACGAGGACTACGCGTCGGTCGCGCTTCCCGCCTCCGGACAGGGCGGATCGCTCGTCCTCCTGGACGGTGTGACCCCTCCGGAGGGGTCCGTGGGCTGTCTGCATTCCGTCCCCTGGTTCACGGCGCGGCTCGGCGGCGCCCTGGGCGAACTGTCCGTTTCACGCCGGGACATGACGCTCCCTGAGGTGCTGTCGGCCGCCATCTCCCGTACCGCCGACGCGCATGGTTCAACCTGTGACCTTTCTCACCCGCGCACCCCTCAGGCAACGGTGGTGCTCATGCGGTGGGACGCCGAGCGCGTCGAGCATCTGGTGCTGTCCGACTCGGCGCTCCTCCTGGAGCGCGAGGGCGGCGGCGTGACCGCCGTCCTCGACCGCCGCCTCGCCGAACTGCCGCCCGCGGTCCAGGCCCTGCGCGACCAGGTGCGCGCCCTGCCGCGCGGCTCGGCCGAGCGGGAGGTGGCCGGCCGGGCCTACGGAGCGGCGGTCGAGGCCCTGCGCAACGCCGAGGACGGCTTCTTCACGGCCGCGGCGGACCCCTCGGCCGCCCTGCGCGCGGTCACCGGCGAGGCGCCGCGGGCGGACGTGACGGCGGTGGCGGCACTCACCGACGGGGCGGCGCGCTGGGTGGAGACCTTCCGCGAGGGCGACTGGCCGGAGTGCTTCGCCCTGCTGCGCAAGGAGGGACCGCAGCACCTCCTTGACCGGGTACGGGACCTGGAACACGCCGACCCCGACCGCCTCGCCTTCCCGCGCGGCAAGCGGCACGACGACGCGGCGGCGGTCTACGTGGAGCTCTGAGCCGTCCGGCGGCCCGCGCGGAACCCTGAGCCCCGAGCCGACCCGTGGCTCACGCGTCGGCGCCCGCGTTCAGCCGGCCGAGCAGTCGGGCCAGCTCGGCGACCTCCGCGCGGTCCCAGCCCTGGAGCCGGCGCACGTAGCGGGCGCGGCGGGCGGCGCGCACCGTGCGGAAGCGGGTGCGGCCGTCGGGCGTGAGCCGGATGAGCCAGGCGCGGCCGTCGGCGGGGTCGGGCTCGCGGCAGACCAGGCCGAGCTCCTCCATGGCCCGCAGCTGACGGCTCATCGTCGCCTTGCCGACGCCGATGTACGCGGCGAGGTCGGTGGCGCGCTGCGGCCCCGAGTCGTCCAGGCAGACGAGCAGGCCGTACGCGGCGGGCTCCAGGTCGGGGTGGACCTGGCGGGCCATCTCGCCGGAGGAGGCCCGCGCGCGGCGCATCAGGAGCGACAACTCCCGTTCCAGGGAGAGGAACTCGCGGTCCACTCCCGGTTCGGCGTCCCCGCGCACCCCGTCCTTCACGCCCTTCTCTGGAGCACCCATGTCCCGCTTTCCCGATCCTGAAAGTTGTCGCCGGAAGACTCACGCGCCGCGGCCGTGGCGCCGGCGGCCTGACCAGTATTTCGCAAGGCCGGACCCGTCCCGCTCCGACGGCGCCGTCACAGGACTGGACCAACGGCACCACTCTGGACCTCTTCCCCGCGGCGGTCTACGTGCGTAGCTTTTCAACTGACATGTTCACACCATGAACATGTCCGCAAGGTCCCCCCAGAGCACCACCGAGGCCTTCGGAGGCACGCAATGTCCGTGCACAGACCCGGCCCGTTCCGCCGCTCCCGCTTCACCCCGGCGGCAATCCTCCTCGCGGCCCTGTCCGCTCTCTCCCTCCTCCTGACGCTCCCCGCGGCGGCCCGGGCGGACGACATCCCCCCACGCGGCTCCGCCCGCCTCGGCCAGGGCGTCATCGAACACGACGGCCAGGGCGGCCTGCCCACCGGCGGCGGCGCCACCCAGACCGAGGGTGTCGACGTCAGCAGCCATCAGGGCAACGTCGCCTGGTCCACGCTCTGGAACAGCGGCGTGAAGTGGGCCTACGTCAAGGCCACCGAGGGCACGTACTACGAGAACCCCTACTTCGCCCAGCAGTACAACGGTTCGTACAACGTGGGCATGATCCGAGGCGCGTACCACTTCGCGACCCCCGACACCGCCAGCGGCGCCAGCCAGGCCAACTACTTCGCGAGCAACGGCGGCGGCTGGTCGCGCGACGGCAGGACGCTGCCGGGCGCGCTGGACATCGAGTGGAACCCGTACGGCGCGGCCTGCTACGGCAAGTCGCAGTCCGCCATGGTCAGCTGGATCCGGGACTTCCTCACCACCTACAAGGCGCGCACCGGCCGCGACGCCGTGATCTACACCGCCACCAGCTGGTGGAAGCAGTGCACCGGCAACTACAGCGGCTTCGGCGCGAGCAACCCGCTCTGGATCGCCCGCTACGACACCACCCCGGGCGAACTCCCCGCCGGCTGGGGCTTCCACACCATGTGGCAGTACACCTCCTCCGGGCCGACGGTCGGCGACCACAACAAGTTCAACGGCGCCTACGACAGGGTCCAGGCGCTCGCCAACGGCTGAGCACGCGAACGGCGGCCCGCCCCGTGGGGGGCGGACCGCCGTTCCCTTGCCGTGCCGCGCGACTCCTCGCCCGTTACACGGCGACCGGGACCTGCGCCTCGGGCACGGTGGCCTCGGTGAGCGCCAGTTCGAGCACCTGGCGCACGTCCGTCACCGCGTGCACGTCGAGCTTCTCCAGGACCTCGGCCGGGACGTCGTCGAGGTCCGCCTCGTTCCGCTTCGGGATGATCACCGTGGTGACCCCGGCGCGGTGCGCGGCCAGCAGCTTCTGCTTGACGCCGCCGATCGGCAGCACCCGGCCGGTCAGCGAGACCTCACCGGTCATGGCCACGTCGGTGCGGACCAGCCGGCCGCTGAGCAGCGAGGCGAGGGCCGTCGTCATCGTGACGCCCGCGCTCGGTCCGTCCTTCGGCACCGCGCCCGCCGGGAAGTGGATGTGCACGCCCCGGTCCTTCAGGTCGGCGACCGGCAGCTCCAGTTCGGCGCCGTGCGAGCGCAGGAAGCTCAGCGCGATCTGCGCCGACTCCTTCATCACGTCGCCGAGCTGGCCGGTGAGCGTCAGCCCCGAGGCCCCGGTCTCCGGGTCGGCGAGGGACGCCTCCACGAACAGCACGTCGCCGCCCGCCCCGGTGACCGCGAGCCCGGTCGCCACGCCCGGCACCGCGGTGCGGCGCTCGGCCGGGTCCTGGGCGGACTCCGGCACGTGGTGGGGCCGCCCGATCAGGTCGCGCAGATCCGCGTCGGTGACGGTGAAGGGCAGCTCCCGCTCGCCCAGCTCGTGCTGGGCCGCGACCTTGCGCAGCAGCCGCGCCACCGAGCGCTCCAGGTTGCGTACGCCCGCCTCGCGCGTGTACTCCCCGGCGAGCTTGCGCAGGGCGCTCTCGTCGAGCGTGACCTCGTCCTTCGCCAGGCCCGCCCGGTCCAGCTGGCGCGGGAGCAGGTGGTCGCGGGCGATGACGACCTTCTCGTCCTCGGTGTAGCCGTCGAGGCGGACCAGCTCCATGCGGTCGAGCAGGGCCTCCGGGATGGCTTCGAGGACGTTCGCCGTCGCCAGGAAGACGACGTCGCTCAGGTCCAGCTCCACCTCCAGGTAGTGGTCCCGGAAGGTGTGGTTCTGCGCCGGGTCGAGGACTTCGAGGAGGGCGGCGGCCGGGTCGCCCCGGAAGTCCGAGCCCACCTTGTCGATCTCGTCGAGGAGCACGACCGGGTTCATGGAGCCGGCCTCCTTGATGGCCCGCACGATCCGGCCGGGCAGCGCCCCGACGTACGTACGGCGGTGTCCGCGGATCTCCGCCTCGTCCCGTACGCCGCCGAGCGCGACCCGCACGAACTTGCGGCCCATGGCGTGCGCGACGGACTCGCCGAGCGAGGTCTTGCCGACGCCGGGCGGGCCGACGAGGGCGAGCACGGCGCCGCCGCGGCGCCCGCCGACGACCCCGAGACCGCGTTCGGCGCGGCGCTTGCGCACCGCCAGGTACTCGGTGATGCGCTCCTTCACGTCCTGGAGCCCGGCGTGCTCGGCGTCGAGCACTTCCTGGGCGCCCTTGATGTCGTACGCGGAAGCACTGTCGTCGGTGCGCTCGTTCCAGGGCAGTTCGAGGACGGTGTCGAGCCACGTCCTGATCCACGAGCCCTCGGGCGACTGGTCGCTGGCGCGCTCCAGCTTGTCGACCTCCTTGAGGGCGGCCTCGCGCACCTTCTCGGGCAGGTCGGCGGCCTCGACGCGGGCGCGGTAGTCGTCGGACTCCTCGGCCGCGTCCTTGCTGTCGCCGTTGAGCTCGCGCAGCTCCTTGCGTACGGCGTCCAGCTGGCGCCGCAGCAGGAACTCGCGCTGCTGCTTGTCGACGCCCTCCTGGACGTCCTTGGCGATGGTCTCGGCGACGTCCTGCTCGGCGAGGTGCTCGCGGAGCTGGGCGGTGGCGAGCCTGAGGCGGGCGACGGCGTCCTCGGTCTCCAGGAGTTCGATCTTCTGCTGCGTGGTGAGGAAGGGGGAGTAGCCGGAGTTGTCGGCGAGCGCGGAGACGTCGTCGATCTGCGTGACGCGGTCCACGACCTGCCAGGCACCGCGCTTCTTCAGCCAGCTGGTGGCGAGCGCCTTGTACTCCTTGACCAGCTCGGTGACGGCGCCGGGCAGGGGTTCGGGGACGGAGTCGTCGAGCTTCTGGCCCTCGACCCACAGGGCGCCGCCGGGACCGGTCGTACCGGCGCCGATGCGGACGCGGCTCCGGCCGCGGATGAGGGCGCCGGGGTCGCCGTCGGAGAGCCGGCCGACCTGCTCGACGGTGCCGAGGACGCCCGTCGCGGCGTACGTCCCGTCGATGCGCGGAACAAGCAGCACCTTGGGCTTGCTGTCGCCCTCGGCGCGGGCCGCGGCCTGCGCGGCCTCCACCGCGGCGCGCACCTCGGCGTCGGAGAGGTCGAAGGGGACCACCATGCCGGGCAGGACCACCTCGTCGAGCGGCAGCACAGGCAGAGTGAGCGTGGTGTACGAGGCGGACTCAGTAGCCATGATCTCCCTTTCGGCATTCAAGTTGAGCTGTACCGACTCAATGCTCATGAGCTCCGGGATGTTCCCCAAGCGCTGTTCGCTCTGAGCGATCACCGCAATCGGCGGCGCGACCCGCCGTGTCACCCCGGGACGCCCCGATCGCCCTCTGTACGGACAGGCGTTCCCTCGGGACCGTGGAGGCTTCCGACTCATGGAGGAGATCCACGGTGGACACACCCGACCTCACCGGGCGGCTCATGGAGCACGCGCTCGGTCACCTGTTCTCCGCGGCGCTGCGCACGGCGGCCCGCTGCCGCGTCGCCGACCACCTGGCGGCCGGGCCGCGCACCGCCGAGGAGCTGGCGGAGCTGACCGACACGCACGCCGGGCACCTGCGCCGCGTCCTGCGCTATCTCGCCACGCGCGACATCTTCCGCGAGGACGAGGCGGGCGCCTTCCACCTCACGCCGCTCGCGGAATCGCTGCGCACCGACGTGCCGCACTCGCAGCACGCGGCGGTCGTCATGCTGACCGACGAGGCGTTCCAGCGGACCTCGGCGGGCCTGGAGGAGACGGTGCGCAAGGAGGGGCCGTCCTTCGAGCGGACCTTCGGGCAGTCGTTCTTCGCGTACCTGGCCGGGGACCCGGCGCTGCGGGAGCTGTTCGACGCCGGCATGACCTCGCTCTCCGGGCCGGTCGACGCGGCGGTCGCCGGGACGTACCCCTTTCCCGAGCGCGGCACGGTGGTGGACGTCGGCGGCGGGCGCGGCAACCTCCTGCGGACGCTGCTGCGCGGGCGGCCCGGCCTGACCGGGCTCCTCTTCGACCAGGCCCCGGCGATCAGTACGAATGTCCTGAGCGGGGACGACGCCGTGCGGGGGCGCTGGAGCGCCGAGTCCGGGGACTTCTTCGCCCAGGTCCCCGAGGGCGGCGACCTCTACGTCCTCAAGCACGTCCTGCACGACTGGCCGGACGACGCCTGCCTGCGGATCCTGCGCGCCTGCCGGGCCGCGATGGCGCCGGACGCCCGCCTCCTGGTCGTCGAAGCGGTGCTGCCCGAGGGCAACGCCCCGCACCCCGGCAAGGCGCTGGACGTCGCCATGGCGGCGATCGTGGACGGCCGGGAGCGCACGGAGGCCGACTTCACCGCGCTGCTCTCGGCGGCCGGGTTCACCCTGACGCGGATCGTGCCGACGGCGGCGTGGCCGTCCGTGCTGGAGGCGGTGCCCGTCCCGCTCAGCGGGCGCGCGACGCAGCCGGCGCGGGAGCCCGGAAGGGGCGGCCTCGCCTGAGCAGGGGCCAGGTGCAGACGCCGACCGCGAAGGCGAGCAGGTGCCCCCAGTTCGTCATGGGGTCGGTGAACGCGATCAGGTCCTCGACCAGCATCCCGCCGAAGCCGGCGAGCACGGCCCACCGCAGCCACGGCGTGAGCAGCCCCGCGAGCGCGCCGACGCTGGCGGCCACGCCGAAGCTGATCCCGTAGTCGAGGCGGTGCAGCGAGCTGCCGGGCAGATGGCCCGCGAGGACGGACAGACCGACCGGGACCTCCGTGGCGAGGGTGGCGACGACGTGGCCGAGCAGGAAGACCCCGGCCGTGCGCAGGCCGCCGATGCGGCGCTCCAGCGCGGTGAGGACCAGCAGGAAGGCGATGGCGTACGGAGAGGTGATGCCGCCCGCGATCCACAGGGCGCTGGCGACGAGGACGAGGACGGGGTTGTGCGCGAGGTGCGCGACATCGGTGCTGGAGCCGCGCAGCAGCGCGTCGACCAGCTCCGGGTCGGCGTACCGGCCGAGCAGCGAGGTGGCGGCGAGGACGAGCGTGTACCCGAAGGTGAAGGGCGTACGCCGGGGCCCGGGCACCAGCCACCGGAGACGCAGCCGGTGCCGCCGGGGGGCGACGGGCGCGGAGGCGGAGGCAGCGGACGCCGGCCCGGCGGCGGGGGCAGCGGACGCCGAGGCCGCGGCAC
>NZ_JAFEXF010000270.1 GCF_016905445.1 Streptomyces sp. G44 | reverse complement strand
GGGGGGGGGGGCGGAGGGGGGCAGGGGAGGGTTGTGAGGGGGGCGGGGGATGGGGGGTGTGGGTAGGGGGGGGGGGGGGGGGTCGGCCCGTGCGGGTGATCGGGGTTGCGGGTGCGGCGGGACGAGGACGAGGCGGGGGCACTGACGCGGTGCGCGACCACGGGGGGGGTGCCCGGGCCCGCCGCCGGGCCCGGCGCCCGCGCCCTCCGGTGCCGTGAGGCGCCGTGCCGCCGGTGCCCCACAAGGGAGCCGTGCGCACCCGGGCCACCTGGGGCGGCAGCGCGAGCCGGCCGAGAGCCTCCTGCCGCTCGTCACGGCTGAGCGCGTAGACGTCGAACTCATGCCGCCCGAGCCCGCGCACGAGCCGGTCGCACCAGAGTCGGCCCTCACCACCCGCATACGGGTAGCCACCCTCCGTAAGCAGTGCGACGCGCACGAGTGCACCCCCGATCTCCCGTTTGGGGAGCCGCCGTTGGGTCGGCGGCTCGCAGCGGGACGAACGTATGCGGTCATGCGGGTGGCGCGACGGACGGTTGTCCGTCGCGCCACCAGAAGGGGTGAACGGCCGTAACTTTCCCGCGCCGACGGCGTTCCGTCGCGCTATGGCGTCCCGCGGCCCCGGTTTCGCTACGGAGAGTCAGACCGCGGCGGGCTCCCCGCGGGCCGTGCGGCGCCGCGCGGCGGCATCCGGATCGAGCGACGGCACGGCCGCCAGCAGCTGCCTCGTGTAGGGGTCGCGCGGTGCGCCGTACACCTCTGCCACGCCGCCGTACTCGACGAGCCGCCCCCGCCGCATCACCGCGACCCGGTCGCTGACCTGGCGTACGACCGCCAGATCGTGCGCGATGAAGACGAGCGCGAGACCCAGCTCCCGCTGCAACTCGGCGAGCAGGGCCACGACTTGGGCCTGCGTCGTCACGTCGAGCGCGGAGACGGGCTCGTCGCACACGATGATCCGCGGTTCGGCGGCCAGCGCACGCGCGATGCCGACGCGCTGGCGCTGCCCACCGCTGAACTCGTGCGGGTAGCGGTCGTAGTGCGCCGGTTCGAGCCCCACGCGCCCCAGGAGCTCGCGCACACGCCCGCGTACGAAGGTGTCACTCTCGCCCCCCGCGCGCAGCGGGTCGGCGATGGACTCGCCGACGGAGCGGCGCGGGTTGAGCGAGGAGACGGGGTCCTGGAAGACCATCTGCACCTTCGGGTCCACCTGGCCGCCGGGCCGCTCGGCGCCCTCGTGCAGCAGGCGTCCCGCGCTCGGCTCCAGCAGGCCCACGAGCATGCGCCCGAGCGTGGTCTTGCCACTGCCGCTCTCGCCCACGACGCCGAGAGTCTCCCCCCGGCGGACGGCGAGCGACACGCCGTCGACGGCGGCGACGGCTCGCTTGCCGCGCCCGAACTCCCGGCGCAGCCCCACGGCTTCGAGTACGACGTCCGCCTCGCCCACGTCCTTGGCGGTCGGCGGAAGCGGCGCGTCGACCCTGGGGACCGCACTCAGGAGGGCGCGGGTGTACGGCTCCCCGGGCGCCGCGAGGACGTCCCGCACCGCACCCCGTTCCACCGCGCGCCCGCCCCGCATGACGAGGACCTCGTCGGCGCTCTCCGCCGCGACGCCCACGTCGTGGGTGACCAGGAGCAGTCCCATGCCGGTCTCGTCCCGCAGCGTGTGCAGCAGGTCGAGGATCTGGGCCTGGACGGTGACGTCGAGCGCGGTGGTCGGCTCGTCGGCGATGAGCAGCGCGGGTTCGCACGCCAGGGCCATCGCGATGAGCGTGCGCTGGCGCATGCCGCCGCTGAACTCGTGCGGGCGCGAGCGCGAGCGGCGCGCGGCGTCGGGGATGCCGACCCGGCCGAGCACGTCCACGGCACGCGCGCGTGCCGCCCGCCGGGACGCCCCGGTGTGCACGCGGTACACCTCGGCGATCTGGTCGCCCACGGCGTAGTACGGGTCGAGGGAGGAGAGCGGGTCCTGGAAGACCATCGCGGCCTTCCCGCCGCGCAGCCGCCGCAGCTCGGCCTCGGACGCGGCCTGCACGTCGATGCCGTCGACCCGTACGGAACCCTCGACGTGCGCCCCGGTGCCCCGGTGGAGCCCGAGCAGCGCCGACGCGACGGTCGACTTGCCGGACCCGGACTCGCCGACGAGGGCGAGGGCGCCGCCCGCCTCCAGGGTGAAGGAGAGCCCGTCGACGGCGCGTACGCCGGAGGCGAACTCCACGCCGAGCCGCTCCACTTCGACAAGGCTCACGACAGCACCACCCTTCGGTCGGCCACCGCGTACAGCACGTCCGCGACGGCGTTGGCGAGCACCACGAAGAAGCCGGTGACCAGGACCATCCCGACCACCACCGGCAGGTCGACGACCTTGACGGCGTGCACGAGTTCACGTCCGATCCCGGGCAGGCCGAACAGCGTCTCGGTGAGCACGGCGCCGCCGAACATCGTCCCGACGTCGTTGGCGGTCAGCGCGATGACCGGCGCCACGGCGCCCCGCAGCGCGTGCCTGCCGATGATCGACCGCTCCCCCACGCCGTACGCGCGGAAGGTCCGCACGTGGTCGTCGGCGAGGGTCTCCAGCATCGAGGAGCGGGTCAGCCGCGCGTACTTGGCGGCCTCGATCAGCGCGAGCGAGAGCCAGGGCAGCAGCAGGTTCCACCCCCACTGCGTCGGGTCGTCGCCGAAGGCCACGTACTGCGGGAACGGCAGCCACTGGAGCGTGCCGCAGACCAGGATCATCAGCAGGAGGCCGATGACGAAGACGGGTGTGGCGGTGCCCGCGAGGGTGAGGGCGGTCAGGACGCGTTCGGCGGCCCGGCCGCGCCGCCACGCGGACAGCACCCCCGTGCCGACGCCGAGGACCAGCCACATCACCATCGCGCCCAGCGCCAGCGACGCCGTGACCGGCAGCTTCGCCAGGATCAGCGCGGTGACCTGCTGGTCGCTGCGGTACGAGACGCCGAGGCAGGGCGCGGCGCAGTGCTCGGTGCCCGTGCCGGTCGAGTAGTCGTGGCCGGCGAAGAGGCCCTGGAGGAAGTGCCCGTAGCGGACGTACAGCGGGTCGTCGAGGCGCAGCTGCTCCGCGACCTGCTGGACCTGGGCGGGTGAGCAGCGCGGGCCGCAGGTGATCTGGGCGACGTCGCCCGGGGCCGCGTAGAAGACCCCGTAGATGATCACGGAGAGGGCGAGGAGGGTGACGAGGGCGCCGGTGAGGCGGCGCAGCAGGAAGCCGGCGAGGCGTGTGAAGCCGTTCATGTGCGGGCCTCCCGCCCGCGCCCGGTGCCGATCCGCAGCCGGGAGGCGGCCCGCGGGTCGAGCGCCGTGCGCACCCCGTCGCCGAGGACGGTGAGCGCGAGGACGGTCACGAACAGCGCGCCCGCCGGGTACAGCAGGTACTGCGGTGCCGCCTGGTACCAGACGTCCGCCGAGGTGAGCATCTGCCCCCACGACGGCGTCGGCGGCTGCACGCCGACGCCGAGGAAGGAGAGCGCGGCCTCGACCGTGATGTTCGCGGGGAAGAGCAGCGCGGCGTAGGTGATGACGGGCGCGGCGAGCGCGGGCAGCAGTTCACGGCGGGCGATCCGCACGGGCCCCCAGCCGCTGAGCCGGGCGGCGGCCACATGGTCGAGTTCCTTGAGCGTGACCGTCTGGGCGCGGACGATCTTGGCCACGTTGCCCCAGGCGACGAGCCCGACGACCAGGGCGACGAGGACCGACCGCGGGAACCCGCCCGGCACGACCGCCAGCAGCGCGAGGGCCAGGACCATCAGCGGCAGCGCCACGATGACGTCGGTGGCGCGGCTGAGCACCTGGTCCACCCAGCGGTTGCCGAACCCGGCCGCGATGCCGACCACGACACCGATGAGCACCTGGACGACGGTCGCCGTGAGCGCGACGCCGAGCGAGACCCGCGCCCCGTACACGAGGCGGGCGAAGAGGTCCCGCCCGGTCTGCGGTTCGACGCCGAGCCAGTGCTCGCCGCTGATCCCGCCGAGCGGGCCGACCGGCACGCCGCCGCGCGCCGAGTCGATCAGCTCCGGGTGGTACGTGGTGGGGTCCTGCCCCTCCAGGGCGGCGAGCAGCGGCGCGGCGAGCGCCACGATGACGAGCAGCGCGACGACGCCCGCCGCGACGAGGGCGGCGGGCTGCTCGCGCAGCCGCCGCCGAAAGAGCGTCACGACTGCTTCACCGCGACCTGGGAGACGTCGAGGACACCGGTCCAGTCGCTGATGACGATGTTGTGGACGTCCTTGCCGTACAGCCGCTTGTAGACCGGGTGGAAGAGCGGCACGGTCAGCGCCTTCTCGCCGATCTTCTTGTCGAGGGCGCCCCAGCGCTTGGCGGCGGCGTCGAGATCCGTCAGCTCGTTGATCTCGTCGATCTCGTCGTTGACGGCCTTGTCGTCGAGGAAGCCGGTGTTGAAGTTGGCGCCGTCCTTCACGATCTGCCGGCCGTCGAAGATCGGGGCGAGGAAGGGGCCGCCGGAGGGCCAGTCGGCGCCCCAGTGGGAGAGGAAGAGGCCGGGCTCGTCCTCGACGCTGTGGATCTTGTCGGCGTAGTCGTTCTCCTCCAGGCCCTCCAGCTTGACGGTGATGCCGGCCTTCTTCAGGGCGTCCTGGACCGCGGTCGCGATCTCGGGGCTCGTCTCGAAGTCCTTGGCGTTGGAGTGGGTGAGCGTGATGGTCAGCCCGTCCTGGTGACCGGCCTCCTTCAGCAGCTCGCGGGCCTTCTGCGGGTTGCCGTTCGGACCCGCGGGAAAGTGGTCGTACTTCGTGTATCCGAAGGACTTCTGGTTCGGCAGGTAGGTGGTGGCGAGCTCGGCGAGCGAGGAGCCGCCGGCGGCGTTGACCACCGAGGAGCGGTCCACGGCGTACGAGATGGCCTGCCGCACCTTGGGGTCGTCGAAGGGCTTCACCTTCGGGTTGAAGGCGAGGTAGTTCGTGTACCCGAAGTGTCCGGTGCCGACGTGCGAGGCCAGTTCCTTGTCGCCGGTGACCTTGGCGAGTTCGGCCGGGCCGAGGTTGGTGTCGGTGGTGACGGCGGCGGCGTCCGCGCCCTGGCTCGCGGAGAGCCGCTGGTTGATGACGGACGAGTCGAGGCCGGAGCGTACGTCGATGACGTCCGGGTAGGCCTTGCGCTCCGCGTCGGTGGCGGCGGACCAGTGGGGGTTGCGCTCCAGCCGCAGCCGTTCCCCGTCGTTGTCGTTCCGCACGACCTTGTAGGGCCCGGAGGAGAGCGGGTGCTCCTCGTACTTCGTGCCCTTGTCCTTGCTCTTGGGGACGGGGGTGAACTGCGTCTGGGTGGCGAGGTAGGGGAACTCGCCCTCGGGCTTGTTCAGATGGAAGACGATGGTCCGCTCGTCCGGCGTCTCGATGGACGTGAGCCCCTTGCCGCTCTTGTCCTTGTAGGGGCCCTGGTACGTGTCCCCGCCGATCAGCCAGTCCCGCAAGTAGGGCGCTCCGCCGCTGAGTTCGGCGGCGAACGAGCGCTCGATGCCGTACTTCACGTCGGCGGAGGTGATCGGTGAGCCGTCCTCGTACTTGAGCCCCTTCTTCAGGGTGTACGTCCACACCGTGGCGTTCTTGCTCGGCTTGCCCAGGTCGGTGGCGAGGTCCGGAACGACCTCGGCGCCCTTGGCGCCGTCCTCGCGGTTGCGGGTGGTCAGCGTGCGGAAGACGAGCGAGGGGATGTTGCCGCCGCCGGAGGTGTAGAGCCGCGCGGGGTCGAAGTCGGTCTGCGGGTCGCGGTTGAGGACGGTGAGCGTGCCGCCCTTCGCCGGTTCGCCGTCGCCGCCGCTTCCGGCGCCGTTGCCCTTGGGGCCGGCGCAGGCGGCGACGCCCGATGCCAGGGCCAGGCTGACGGATGCCGCGGCCACGCGGCGGGCTATGACGGACGCTTGACGCATCGGGAAGTACCTCTCGGGGAACACCGCGAAAGCGCGGCGGATCAGCGGGAATCGAGCAGAGCTGACCCCGGGGAGGGTGCGGGAGGAGAACGGCACGGAGCCGTGCGGAGGAACCGGTACGCGGAAGCGCTGAACCGGATCAGCACGACGGAGCCGTGAAAGAAAGCGACGCACTCGCCGGGGCGGGCGTCAGCAACAGTGGATGTCGGCCACGCAGAGCGCGGTCACGCCGAGCAGCGCCAGCTCGATGGCGGCGCTCGAAGGGGCGTGACGGTTCGACATGCGCAGAAATATGAACGAACTTCCGGCAGATGTCAAAGCGTCCGCCCCGCCGGGCGGCGGCGTGCGGCTCAACCCTTGGGAAACGCCCAGGGGTTGGCCTTGCACTTGATCCCGTCGTGGTTGAGGAACTTGGTCTGCTGCTGCATGACCGGCGCGAGCTGGCCGTCCTTCGTGCAGTCCGTGTGGTTGAAGCCGAGCCGGTGGCCGACCTCGTGGTTGATCAGCATCTGGCGGTACGGGAAAATGGCGCTGCCGTATTTCTTCTTGACGGCGTCGCCATAGGTCTTGGCGCCCTGCGCCCACCGGAAGGCATTGATCATCACGCGTTCCGTCGCCGCGGAATCGCACGAGACATTGTCCTCGGTCGTGTCGAGGCCGGATTTCGCACACCACGCCGCGGTCGTTCCCGGGCTCGCCAGCGTGATCACGAAGTCGGGCTTTCCGGACGAGATCCGCTCGAAGGCGCGGGCCCCGCCGTGCGCCCAACTCCGGTTGTCGTTCAGGGTTTTCTGCACGGCGTGCGCGAAAAGGGTGCCGTCCAGGCCGAGCCCCTTCTCGATGTCGACGCGATAGCGGTAGAGCTGCCCCTTTCCGGGCGCCTTCGCGAATCCGGGAACCACCTCGAAATCACCGGCACCCGTGAGGTCGGCGTCCAGCGGGAATTTCTTGCCCATCTTCTGGTCGTACGTCAACGGGGCCGCTGCCGGTCCCTTGAGGGGCACCTCGGGCGGCGGCGGCCGCTCGTCGGAGCGCGAGGCGGGATCCTCGGTGTCGCGCGGGCCACCGCCGGGGGCGGCCTGGGGGTGGACCTCGGGGTCACCGGAGCCGTCGGCGACCTGCCCCGCCACGGCGACCGCGAGCACGGTGGTCACGGCGGCGGCCGCGATGCCGGTGAGGACGCGGACCCGCCCGGCCTTCCTGACACCGGCGTCGCCGTCGGCGTCGCCGGCGCCGGCGTCGTCACCGGGGTGTGCGGGGCTGTCACCGGGGTGTGCGGGGCCGTCACTCCATTCGGTGACGGAGGTATACGGATCGGGGGGCGTCGGCGCGCCCGGCCCGGCGGCCTCCGGCTCGCCGCCCTCGGCAAAGGCCCGTACGTAGTCCTGGCGGGGACCGGACCGCCCCCGCCGACCACGAGGCGGCCGCGGCAGCCCACCGTCACTCGGCTCCGCACCACCGTCGGCGGCATCACCGCGGTCGGCATCGCCGCGGTCGGCATCACCACCGGCGGCATCGCCCCAGCCTCCACCGGGCTCCCGCTGCTCGGGGTGCCCGCCGCGGACGTGCGGGGCCTCGGGGGGTGGCGTGGACCGGGCGGTGGCGTGGGCGGGTGTGTCGTGGGCGGGCGTACCGTCCGCGGGCGCCCCGTCGCCGGCGGATACCCGCCTGCGCCGCCCCGTGCCCGGAC
>NZ_JAFEXF010000026.1 GCF_016905445.1 Streptomyces sp. G44 | reverse complement strand
GTCAGGAAGAGCGCGCAGTTGACGAGTGTCTCGCCGCCGGCCTCGGCCACGGAGGGGTACAGCACCGCCGCGCGGACCGCCTCCACGGCGATCAGGGCGGCCCCGGCGAGGGCGGCCGTGCGCACCGGGCGGCGCACCGCGACCGAGTACAGGGCCACCGGCACGGCCACCGAGTGCAGCAGTGTCGCGTCCTCGGGCAGGAACAGCCCGCCCAGCAGGCCCGCCTCGACGACGAGCGCGGCGGCCACGGGCCGGCTTCTGCGCACGCCGAGCCCCGCGGTGACGACGACCGCGACGATCAGCACCGCCGTGAGCTGCGCGGCGCCGACCTGGTCCCCGTCCCGCAGCACCCGCCCCGGCCAGTAGGCCAGCTGCTGGACCGCCAACAACGCGGGCAGCAGCCAGTTGCGTATCCCCTCCATAGGGGCCCGATGATACGGAGGAGCGGTACCGAGACGGTCTGTGCCCAGGCCCAGGCGGGTATCGGCAGCACCCCGGCGGGGATCGGCGGGGCCCGGCTCTATCCCAGGGTGGAGAGCGCGATCGTGCCGACGGCCGACGTCTGGACCCTCCACGGCCGGAATGCTGTGGTGCATGACCGATACGCCGACGCCCTCCCCGGCCGGGCCCGCCCACGACCCGTTCGCACCGCCCCCGTCCCCGCCCCCGCATCCGCGTCAGCACCCACACTCGCACCCGTACCCGTACCCGCACCCGCGCCCGCACCCGGCCGCGTACGCCCAGTTCCCCCCGTACCCCCGCCCCCACCACCCCCCGGTGGCCCTCACGCCCCTCCCCTACCACCGCCTCGCCCTGCTCACCGGACGGCACCGCTGGTGGCGCCCCCTGGTGGGCACCGGCCTGGTGCTGGCCGGTGGCGTCGCCGCCATGCTGCTCGTCCTGCTCGGCAGCCAGGTGGCGGGGGCGCTGTGGGGCCGGCCGGTGGACGCGGACGGGTTCCGGGTGTGGGGCGGCGCCGGGGAGACGGGCCTTGCCCTGCTCTCCCTCGCGCTGCTGCTCCCCGTCGTACTGCTCGCCGCCCGCTGGGCGCAGCGGCGCCCGGCCGGGACGGTGTCGTCGGTCGCCGGGCGGCTGCGGTGGCGCTGGCTCGGGCGGTGCGCGGCGATGGCACTGCCGGTGGTCGCGGGGGCGTTCGCGGTCATGCTGCTGCTGCCCTCCCCGGCGGGCGACGGCACGGACGACATGCGGTGGATCGGCCTCCCCGGCTTCCTGGCCGGCCTCGCGATGGTGTGCGTACTGGTGCCGTTCCAGGCGGCGGCCGAGGAGTACGTGTTCCGGGGCTGGCTCACCCAGGCGGTCGGCGCCTGGCTCCGCTCCCCGTGGCTCGCGATCCTGCCGCAGGCTCCGTTGTTCGCCGCGGCCCACGGCTGGGGGACGCCGTGGGGTTTCGCGGACCTGGTGGTGTTCGGGCTGGTCGCGGGCGTGCTGACGGTGCGTACCGGCGGCCTGGAGGCGGCCATCGGGCTGCACGTGCTCAACAACCTGCTGGCCATGGGGGTTTCCGCCGCGATCGTCGGCGCGCTCGCCTCCGAGGAGACGGCCGCCGACATGGACTGGATGTCGGTCTGCGTCGACGTCGTGATGCTCTGCGGGTACGCGGCGCTGGTGCTCCGCGTGGCGGGCCGCCGCGGGATCGAAGCGGTCGGTACCGGCGCGGGGGCCGGCCGATGAGCGTCCCCCGCTCGACGGAGGCGGAGACTCCGCCCCGGCGGACCCCGCGCTCCCTGGTCCGGCGCGGGGCCCGCGACGTCATCCAGGGCTACGCCCTGTGGCTGCTCTACCGGTGGCTGGTCCACGGCAGGGACGAGACCTCCCCCGGCGCGCGCGAGCTGCTCGTGCTGGCCGTCGTGATCGCGCTGTGGGTGTCCGTGGCGAGCTTCCTGCGGGGCCGCGCGGAACGCGCGGGCTGCCGGACTTCCGCGGCTCACGCGGGTCCCCCGGATTCGACACACTCGGCAGCTCGCACGGCCTCTCCGGACGCCCCGACTCCCACGGATCGCCCATATTCGGCAGCTTCCGCGGACTACCCGGACTCCCGGCACCCCGCAGCTCGCACAGACTCCCTGGCCTCCGCCGCCCGCGCGGGCTTCCCGGACTTCCCGCGCCCCGCAACTCGCACAGACTCCCTGGCCTCCGCCGCTCCCGCAGGTTTCCCGGACTCCCCGCGCTCGGCAGGTCGCACGGACTGCCCGGATACCGCGACCCGCACGGACTCCTCGCACTCGACCAATCACGCGGACTGTCCGCACCCCGCCGCTCACACGGACTCCCCGGTTTCCACGACTCTCACGGGCTCCACGAACTCCGCGGCTTGCACGGGCTTTCCGCACTTCCCCACCCGCGCGGACTCCCCGCACTCGGCAACTCACGCGGGCTGTGCGAACCCCGCCGCCCGCACGGGCTCCCCGCACTCCGCAACTCGCACGGGCTGCACCAACTCCATAGCTCCCACGGACTGCCCGGCCTCCCCGACCCGCGCGGATTCCCCGCACTCGGCAGCTACCGCGGGCTCCCCGGACTCCCCGCCCTCCGCAGCTCCCGCCGACTCCCCACACCCCGCAGCTCACAAAGACTCCCTGGCCTCCTCCGCTCGCGCGGCTCGGCGGAGAGCCGTGGTCGCGGCGGCCGTCGCCGTGGGGGCGTTCGCGGCGGTCATCGCGATGGGGCCGCGCCCCACCGCCCCGGCCACCGCCCTCATCGAACTGCCGACGCCCGCCGCGAGCGCTCTGCTGCTCGCCGTCGCCGCGGGCCTCACCCTCTGGGTGCGGTACACCGAGTCGCGCGACCGTACGCCCGTGCCATAGGCCCTCGCCCATACAGCCGCAGCCACCCCATCACCACGCCACCCCACGCCACAACCACCCGTACGCCGAACGGCTTATTCACTTGCCGCGCGCGTCGGCCCCCTGCTGCACTTGTGGGAGCCGGCGAAGGCCCGGCGCAGTCCACGAAGGAGCAGCAAATGCGGCGTTCGCGCATGTCCCGCCCCGAGGAAGGCCAGCTCTCTTCAAAGGACATGACGCCACGTGCATTCACCTGCTCCGCACACACTGAACCTGGGCATCCTCGCCCACATCGACGCCGGTAAGACCAGCCTGACCGAGCGGCTCCTGCACACCGCCGGGGTCATCGACGAGATCGGCCGCGTCGACGACGGAAACACGCAGACCGACTCGCTCGCCCTGGAGCGGCAGCGCGGCATCACGATCAAGTCCGCGGTCGTCTCCTTCACCATCGAAGCCCCGCAGGGCCCAGGCGCAGGCACGGGCACGGGCACGGGCGTCACGGTCAACCTGATCGACACCCCCGGCCACCCGGACTTCATCGCCGAGGTGGAGCGGGTCCTGAGCGTGCTCGACGGCGCCGTACTCGTGATCTCGGCGGTGGAGGGCGTCCAGGCGCAGACCCGGGTCCTGCTGCGCACCCTGCGGCGGCTGCGCATCCCGACCCTGATCTTCGTGAACAAGGCGGACCGCACCGGCGCCCGGTACGACGGCGTCCTGCGGCACATCGCCGAGCGGCTCACCCCCGACATCGTCCCGATGGGCACGGTCACGGACATCGGCACACGCGCGGCGCGTTTCACCCCCTTCACTCCCGTCGCTCCCTTCGCCGCTGACGGCACCGACGGCAGCGCATTCACCGCCCGGCTGGCCGAACTGCTCACCGGGCACGACGACGCGCTTCTCACGGCGTACGTCGACGACGCCCCGTCCCTCTCCTACGACCGCCTGCGCGCCGAACTGGCCCGGCAGACCGGTCAGGCCCTGGTGCACCCCGTCTACTTCGGCTCGGCGACGACGGGCGCGGGGGTGCCCGAACTGAAGGACGGCATCCGCGAGTTGCTGCCGTCGGCCGCCGGGGACGCCGCGGGGCCGCTCTCCGGCAGCGTGTTCAAGGTCGAGCGGGGGAGCGCCGGGGAGAAGATCGCGTACGTACGCGTGTTCTCGGGGACGGTCCGCACACGTGACCGTGTCGCCATCACGGACACCACCGGCAGCGCCGAGGGCAGGACGGGCGGCGGGCCCGGCGCCCGCCGCGAAGGCAAGGTCACCGCCGTCAGCGTCTGCGACCAGGGCACGGACATGCCCGGCGCGGAGGTCCGCGCGGGGCAGATCGGCAAGCTGTGGGGGCTCGGCGGCATCCGGATCGGCGACGTGATCGGCGTACCGCCCAAGGGCGCCGACCCCGCCGGCCGGTTCTTCGCGCCGCCCACCCTGGAGACGGTCGTCACCCCGTTGTGCCCCGCCGACCGGGGCGCCCTGCACGTCGCGCTCACCCAGTTCGCCGAGCAGGACCCGCTGATCGACCTGCGGCAGGACACCGTCCGCCAGGAGGTGTCGGTGTCGCTCTACGGAGAGGTCCAGAAGGAGGTCGTCCAGGCCACGCTGGCCGAGGACTTCGGCCTCGACGTCTCCTTCCGCGAGACGACGACGATCTGCGTGGAGCGGGTCGCCGGCACGGGCGAGGCGTTCGAGATCGGCGAGAGGGAGCCGAACCCGTTCCTCGCCACGGTCGGGCTGCGCGTCGAGCCCGCGCCGGCCGGCACGGGGGTGACGTTCCGGCTCGGCGTCGAGCTCGGTTCGATGCCGTACGCGTTCTTCCGGGCCGTCGAGGAGACCGTCCGGGAGACGCTGCACCAGGGCCTGTACGGCTGGCGCGTCCCCGACTGCGCGGTCACGATGACGCGCGCCGGTTACTGGCCGCGTCAGAGCCACGCGCACGGCACCTTCGACAAGAGCATGTCGAGCACCGCAGGCGACTTCCGGAACCTGACGCCGCTGGTCCTGATGGACGCGCTGCGCGAGGCGGGCACGGTGGTGCACGAGCCGATGCACCGCTTCCGGCTCGACGTGCCCGCCGACACGGTCGGGGCGGTACTGCCCGCCCTCGCCCGGCTGCGCGCGGTACCGCACACCCAGGCGGCGAGCGGAACCTCGTACCGCCTGGAAGGGGACATCCCCGCCCAGCAGGTGCACGCGCTGGAGCAGCGACTGCCCGGACTCACGCGCGGCGAGGGCGAACTGGAGTCCGCCTTCGACCACTACGAGCCGGTGCGCGGCCCTGCCCCGACGCGCGAGCGGACCGACCACGATCCGCTCCACCGCAAGGAGTACCTGCTGCGGGTGGTGCGCAGGACGCCCGCCTGAGGAGTCCCGTGAGCAGTCCTGGGCGAGGAGTCCCGTGCGGAGGCTCGGGCGAGGAGTCCCGTGCGGAGCCCCGGGACTCAGGCGTCGAGCGGCGGGAGCCGCAGGTGCCGCAGCCGCTCCGGGTCGGCGATGATGTTGATCTCCACGATCCTGCCGTCCACGACGGTGAAGGAGCCGAGGGAGAACACCTCGCCGCCCGGGGCCGCCACGAGACCCGGCAGGCCGTTGACGAGCACCACGTGCTGGTGCGATGCCAGCCGCGCGAACATGGTGGCCTGCGCGGCCACCGCCGCCGCGCCCCGCACCAGCTTCGACAACCCGGAGGACAGTTCACCGGTGTCCGAGCGCAACACGACGTCGGGGTCGAGGAGTTCGAGCAGCGCGTCGAAGTCACCCGCCTTCGTGGCGGCCGTCCAGGCCTCGACCACCTCGCGCTGCCTGGCGACATCCGTCTCCCGGACGGGCGCCGAGCCCCGCACGCGGCGGCGGGCGCGGCTGGCGAGCTGCCGGGTCGCGGCGGGCGTGCGCTCCACGATGAGCGCGATCTCGTCGAACGGCACGGCGAACATGTCGTGCAGCACGAACGCCAGCCGCTCGGCGGGCGCGAGGGTCTCCAGTACGACGAGCAGCGCGAGGCCCACCGAATCGGCCCGCAGTGCCTCCTGTTCGGGGTCGACCACGTCCGCGCGGCTGACGACCGGGTCCGGGACGTGCGTCTCCAGGGAGGCGTCCAGGGACTCCTCGCGCCGTGACTGGCGTGAACGCAGCAGGTCCAGGCAGATGCGGCCGACGACAGTGGTCAGCCAGGCGCCGAGGTTGCGCACCTCGCCCGCGGCGTCACCGGTCCCCGACGCCGCTGCGTCTGTGGCTGCGGCCGCATCCAGGGGCGCGGCCGCGGCCGCGGCCTGGGTGCGGCTGAGGCGGAACCACGCCTCCTGGACCGCGTCCTCGGACTCGCTCAGCGAGCCGAGCATGCGGTACGCGACCGCGTTCAACCGGGGCCTGTGCTCCTCGAAACGCGCAGCCAGGTCGGCCTCGGCCGATATGTTGACGTCCACTGCGCGTTCTCCCGTTCCCCGTGCCCGCGTGCCCCCACCTGGTACGGGGAGAACAGTAGTGAACGTGCCGGAGCGTCACAGAAGCGGTGTCAACACCCGCCGCAGATCGGCCGGTTCGCGGTAGAGGAGGCCGGTCATCCCCAGGGCTTCCGCGGCCCTGACGTTCTCCTCGCGGTCGTCCACGAACAGGCAGCGGCCGGGGGCGGCCCCGGCCCGCTCCGCCGCCACCTCGTAGATGCGGCGGTCGGGCTTGGTGACGCCGAGGTCGGCGCTGCTGATCACGGCGTCGAAGACACCGTCGCCCGGACCGCCGGCGAGACCGAGCAGGGCCAGGTCCTCGGCCAGCCAGGGCGTCGCGTTCGTCACCAGCAGGACCGGGACCCCGGCCGCCCTGACCTGCCGGAGCAGTCCGACCACCGCGTCGTCCGCCCGGAACTTCGTCTCCGCCAGCGTCGTGCCGAGCGCGTGCCCCCGTTCCCACGGCACCCGGTCGGCGAGGCCACGGGCGATGGAGTCGATCCACTGCTCCTTGGTGATCTCGCCGCGCATGAGCGGCAGGTCCCTCTCGGGCGCGAAGGCCGTCTCGGCGGTGCTGCCCCGTGGCAGGCCGTTCGCCGCCTCCAGTTGCTCCAGCTGTTCCATGTCGTAGAAGCGGATCACGCCGTCGAGGTCACTCAGTACGGCGTCGAACACCCGGCCGGAGGTCGTCATCGCACGTGTGTATCACGCGGGCTCGGAGCGGGGGCGGGGCGGTCGGGCGGAGCCGGCCGGGCCAGGCGGGCCGGGCGGGCCGGGCGGCCGCGATGCCGGCGCCTGCGTCCCCCCGCCCGGGTAAAGCCCCATGTCAGCGGCCGTGTCAGCACCCGTGCAACGGCCGTGTCAGCGCCCGCGGCGTCCGTGTCAGGGAGGTGACAGGGGGCTGACAGAGCCGGTGGCGAAGGTAGCGGCATGAAGAGATCAGCCATCGCAGTTTCAGGGCTCCGCAAGGCGTACGGGGACAAGGCCGTGCTCGACGGCATCGACTTCGAGGTCGCCTCGGGCTCGGTCTTCTCCCTGCTCGGTCCGAATGGCGCGGGCAAGACGACCACGGTGAACATCCTGACGACGCTGCTGACCGCCGACGCCGGGACGGCGCGCGTCGACGGGTACGACGTGGCGTCCGAGACCAAGGAGGTGCGCTCGGTCATCGGCGTGACCGGCCAGTTCGCCGCGGTGGACGACCTGCTGTCGGGGCGGGAGAACCTGCGGATGATGGCGGACCTGAAGCGTGTGCGCTCCGCCGGCCAAATGGTCTCGCAGCTGCTCGACCGGTTCGACCTGGTGGAGTCGGCGGACAAGCCGGCCGCGACCTACTCCGGAGGCATGCGCCGGAAGCTCGACCTGGCGATGACACTGGTCGGCAAGCCGCGGATCCTCTTCCTGGACGAGCCGACGACAGGCCTCGACCCGCGCAGCCGACGCACCATGTGGGGCATCGTCCGCGAGTTGGTGGCCGAGGGCACCACCATTTTCCTCACGACGCAGTACCTGGAGGAAGCCGACCAGCTCGCCGACCGGATCGCGGTGCTCAATGAGGGCCGCCTGGTCGCCCACGGCACTCCCGAGGAGCTCAAGCGCCAGATCCCCGGCACCCATGTCCGGCTCCGCTTCACCGATCTCCGCGAGCTCGACACGGCGGCCCGCGTCCTCGCCGGCTCCACGCGGGACGACGAGGAGCTGACCCTGCGGGTGCCCGGCGACGGCGCGTCGCGGTCGCTGCGGGCCCTCCTCGGCCGGCTCGACGAACACGGCGTCGACGCCGCGGAGTTCTCGGTGCACGCACCGGACCTCGACGACGTGTTCATCGCCCTGACCGACCACCCCACCGCCGCCCACACCACCACCACGACGACCACCGCCGCCGCCACCACCACCACCACCACCACCACCACCACCGAGGGGACGATCACCCGATGAGCGCCGTCGCGACCACCCTGACCGATTCGGCGATCATGCTGCGCCGCAATCTGAAGCACACCCTGCGGAACCCCACCACGGTGTTCAACGCGATCCTGTTCCCGATCGTGATGATGCTCCTGTTCGTCAAGGTCTTCGGCGGCGCGTTCGACGTCGGCGGCGCCGCCTACATCGACT
The DNA here is from genome assembly GCF_016905445.1 of Streptomyces sp. G44. Lineage (GTDB taxonomy): Bacteria > Actinomycetota > Actinomycetes > Streptomycetales > Streptomycetaceae > Streptomyces. The sequence goes on along the minus strand of NZ_JAFEXF010000026.1, from coordinate 44,564 downwards.
ACGCGACCCCCGGTCTCCTCGTGATGGCCATCAGCTACGGCCTCGGGGCCACCTCGGCGGCCGTGAACTCCGACATGTCCAAGGGCATCATCAACCGGCTCAAGACCATGGACGTGTCGCGCGGCGCCGTGCTGAACGGCCACGTCGTCGTCACCACGGTGCGCTGCCTGGTGGGCTGCGCGGCCATCATCGGGGTGGCCTTCGCGATGGGGTTCGACCCGGCCGCGAGCGCTCTCGACTGGCTCGGCGCGCTCGGTCTGATCCTGCTGCTCAGCTTCGCCGCCGCCTGGCTCACCGTCGCCCTGGGGCTCGCCGCGAAGACCCCGGAGACGGCGGGCCTGGGCACTGTGCCGCTGATCATGCTGCCGTTCCTGAGCAGTGCCTTCGTGCCCGCGGAGACGATGGGGACCGGTGTGCGGCAGTTCGTGGAGTACCAGCCCTTCACGCCGATCATCGAGACGCTGCGCGGGCTGCTGCTGGGCGGGCTGTCGCGGGGTGACGCGATCGCCGCCGTCGCCTGGTGCGTCGGGATCGCCGTCCTCGGGTACGTGTGGTCGGTCTCCACGTTCAAGAAGCGGGCATGACCTCGGCCGGCCCGCCGCCGCGCTCACGGAGCGAGCGTGACCCCGACCAGCTCGGACCAGTCGGCCTCCGCACCCTCCCGGGCCACCTCGGCGTACCTGACGTCGCCGAGGTGGCGCCGCACGGCCCGCTCGATGCGGGCCACATCCGGGTGGGAGTGGTCCCGCAGCCCCCGCACGCCCGCGCCGGCCGCCAGCAACCGCGCGGCCTGTTCGTACTCGTCACGGCGCAGTGCCAGGTCCGCGACTCCTACGAGCACGTGGGCGATGCCCAGCGCGTGTCCGGCCTCGGCCGCCGCCGCACAGGCCGCCGCGCGGTGCGCCCGTGCCTCACCGAGGTCGTCGGCGAGGTAACCGAGGAAGTCGTGCCGCGCCGCGCGGATCTGCGGCCAGTCCGCCTCCTCGCCCAACAGGGCGGTCGCCACACCGATCTGGTGGCGGGCCTCCTCGGTGTCGCCGGCCCACCGGGCGAGCCCCGCCTTCGCGAAGGCCAGCTCGGCCAGCGCGTCCGGCCAGCTGACCCGCTCCGCGTGCCTCTCCGCCTCGGCGAGGGCCGCCGCGCAGGCGTCCTTGTCACCGAGCAGCCAGTGCAGCTCTGCCTGCCGCGCCCGCATCGAGATGAGGTCCTCGGTGGCACCGACCTCGGTGACGGCCGTGACCGCCTCTTCCAGGTACGCGCACGCCGCGGCGAACTCACCGCGCACCGCGAACCGCTCCGCCAGCTCCGTCAGGGCGAACGAGATCCCGAACCGCTCGCCCAGCGCCTGGAACTCGGCGAGCGCCCCCTCCAGATAGGCGTCCGCGGCCGCGGCTTCCGCCCCGCCCAGGCCGAGATGGACCCGCATCTTGCCCAGGTGCAGCCGGGCCAGCGCACGCACCCAGGGGTCCTCGTCGTCGAGCAGCGGTTCCAACGCCGTCAGGGCCGCGTCGGGCCCGTCCAGCAGCCGGACCATCGCGGCGATGAGCCCCAGCAGCGGGTTGCGGCCGCGGCCGCGCCGGACGTACCGGTCCGCCTCCCTGATCCACTTCTCCGCCTGCTGTTCGTCGCCCCGCCCGGCACTGACGAACAGCACGACCAGCGCGTACGCACTGGCCCGCGCCTCGTCGGTCACCTCGCCCGGAACCCTGGTCGCCGCGGTGATCAGCTCGATGCCCTCGGCCCTGCGCCCGCCGAGCCACCAGTACCAGCCCGCGCCCCCCGCGAGCCTCATCGCCTCCTGTGCCTCGCCCGCCGCGAGGGCTCCGCGCATCGCCGCGCTGATGTTGTCGTGCTCGGCCTCCAGCCGGGCCAGCCAGACGAGTTGCTCGGCGCGGCGCAGGTGCGGCTCCGCGCTCTCGGTCAGCTCGGTGAAGTAGGCCAGGTGCGCGTGGCGCGCCAGGTCGGCCTCCCCCGCCTCCACCAGCCGCTGCGCGGCGTACTCCTTGATCATGCCCATCATGCGGTAGCGCGGGGTGCCGTCGCCCTCGGCGCGCAGCAGGGACTTCTCGGTCAGGGAGGTGAGCAGTTCGAGCACCTGCTCCTGTTCCACGGCGTCGCCGGTGCCGTTGGCTCCGCCAGTGCCGCCAGTGCCGCCAGTGCCATCGGTGCCGCTGGTGCCGCCGGTGCCGCCGGTGCCGCCGGTGCCGCCGGTGCCGCCGGTGCCGCCGGTGCCGCCGGTTGCGTCGGCGTAGCCCGCGCACACCCGTTCGGCCGCTTCCAGACTCGCCCCGCCGGAGAACACCGAGAGCCTGCGCAGGACCGTCCGCTCGGCGTCGGTGAGCAGCTCCCAGCTCCAGTCGACCGCCGCGCGCAGCGTCTTGTGGCGGGGCAGCGCGGTCCGGCTGCCGCCGGTCAGCAGGCGGAACCGGTCGTCGAGCCGGGTGGCGAGCTGGTCGACCGACATGGTGCGCAGCCGTGCCGCGGCCAGTTCGATCGCCAGCGGCATCCCGTCCAGGGCCCGGCAGACACGTGCCATCGTCGCCAGGGTCCGGGCGTCGTCCGCGAGGTCCCGGCGCACCGCCTCGGCCCGGTCCCGCAGGAGCTGGACGGCGGGCGAGGACTCGATCGCCCGCGGGTCCGCGTCCCCGCCGGGCAGGGCCAGCGGCTCGACGGGCCACAGCGCCTCCCCGGTGATGCCGAGCGGTTCCCGGCTCGTCGCGAGGATCCGCAGGCGCCGGCACTCGCCGAGCACCCGGTGGGCGAAGACCGCGGCGGACTCGATCACGTGCTCGCAGTTGTCCAGGATCAGCAGCGTCTCGCGCTCGCGGATGGCGGCGATGAGCCGGTCCGTCGGCTCGGCGTTCGGGGCGCCGCCGAGCAGGGTCTCCCGCAGGCCCAGCCCGGCGAGCGCCGCGTGCGCCACGTCGTCCTCGGCCCCTATGCCGGCGAGTTCCACCAGCCAGGCCCCGTCCGGCAGGTCGCCGAGCAGCGTACGCGCGGTCTCCGTGGCCAGCCGTGTCTTGCCGGAGCCGCCCGGCCCGATCACGGTGGTGAGCCGGTGCCCGGCGACCAGATCGCGGACCGCCGTGACATCGGCGTCCTTGCCCACGAACGTCGTCAGCTCGGCCCGGAGATTGGTGCTGCGACTCGCCTCGGTCCGCCCCACCTCGCCCCGGAGCAACGCGACGTGGAGCGCGGCCAGTTCCGGCGAGGGGTCGACGCCCAGCGCGTCGGCCAGTGCTTCCTTCGCCCGCTCGTACACCAGCAGCGCCTCGCTGTCGCGGCCGGCGGCGACGAGGGCGCGCATCAGCGCGGCGGCGAGCCGTTCCCGCATCGGGTGCGCGGCCACCAGGTCGGTCAGCTCCGTGACCACCTCCGCGCCGCGCCCGAGGGTGACCTCCGCGTCGAACCGTTCCTCGGTGGCGGTCAGACGCAGCCCGTCGAACCGCGCGACGGCGGCGTCGAACGCGCCGCTCTCCTGTAGACCGACGTCCTGCATGGCCTCACCACGCCACAGCTCAAGGGCCTCGCGCAGCGACCGCACCCGCCCGGAGGCGTCCCCGGCGGGGTCCTGACCCACGGCGACGAGACGTTCGAACCGCACGGCGTCGACGGCGTCGGGCTCCACCGCCAGCCGGTAACCGTCCGGCCGTCCTTCGATCGCCCCGTCCGGCAGCACCTTCCTCAGCCGGGACACCAGGCGCTGTAGGGCGTTCGTGGCGTCGGCGGGCGGCTGCTCGCCCCAGATCCAGTCGACGAGCGACGCCTTGGGGACCGCGCGCCCCGCCTTGAGCGCGAGGGCGGCGAGCAGCCCGCGCAGCCGCGCCCCCGGCACGTCGACCAAGTTGCCGTCGTCCGTGCGCACTTCGAAGGGACCCAGCATCCTGATCTGCATCCACCGATTTTGCCACGCCACCGGAGGCCACCTTCGCCGCTCCGCTGCACGACCGAGGCGGTGCGGCCGGTGCCGGATCACCGGCATATCGGTGGGGGCGTGACGGGAGCCGACGCGGGCGCGCCGTCACAGATCCGCGACGGGGCCCGAGGTGCCGCGAGGTCATGCCCACGTGACGCAGTTCGGTGCAGGCTCCCCCGCCGACCGGGCATTGATCACCCCGATCCCGACAGACCGCGACGTAACTCGGCGTGACCCGGTGGAACCCGGCGGGACCTGACGGAACCCGGCGGAGCCCGGCGGAGCCCGGCGGAGCCCGGCAGCGGCAACGCACCATGTCCGGCGGCGTGAACCGCCGGCACCACGCATCCACGGCGGCAGTTCCGCCGCCACGCGGCACCCGGCCGCGGCCCGCCGCCTGCCCCCGTCCCCGCCCCCGCTCCCCTCAACTCCCCATTTCCCTCACTTCTCGCCGAGCACCTCACGGATGGTGGCCCGCACCCGGTCCCGGTCCTCCCGCGCGGCCGCGTACTCGGCCTTGTGGCCGCGGATGTCGGCGCGCTGCTTCTCGTCGGCGACCGCCCACCACACACCGACGGTGTTCAGCTTCCTCTTGCACGCGACATCAGCGACGGCCGTGCCCAACTCCTGCTTCGTACGCGCCGTGTTGCCGTCCTCGCGCCCCGCGCGCCAGGCCTTGTCATGGAAGGCCGCGACCGGACTCTCGTACTCCTTGAAGCCCTTGCCCTCGACGCAGCGCGACCAGTCCCGGAACGCCCGCCGCACCCGTTCGTCCTTGGCCACGGCCCGGTCGATCTCCTGGCTGCGCCGGGAAACGTACTCCGACAGGCGGTCCTGATCCGACACCCCCTCCGTCAACCTCCGCGCCCCCTCCGCGGCACAGCCTCCCTCGGGCACCTCGCGGCCCCGCACCACGGCCTTGCCGCCACTCCCCGCGCCGAAGCCGTGCAGCACCTGGTCCTCCCGCCGGGTGGGGACCCTGCCCTTCGGCTCGGCCCCCGTCCCCCATGCCTCCCCGCGGTGCGGAGCGAAGCCGTAGCCCCAACGACGCGCCTGGCCCCCGTCGAAAAGCCCGTACGGGGACACCGCCACCGCCGTCATGGTGACGTGCTCACTCATCGGGGCCCCGAGCCCAGGATGGAGCGGGAAGTCGGCGAACCCGAACGAACGCATGCACTTCCGTACGAGATGCGCCTCCGCACTGGCCATGCGCTCGTAGTCACGATCACTCAACCCCTGGCGCTTCAGGGGCAGTTCGGGCAGGTCACGCTCACTCTTCACCCGCGGCACCCCGGGCTCCCCCGCATAACCGGGCAGGGCGTCATCCGAGTACGCCGCGACTGCGAGGCCGCACCCCACCAGCACCAGCCCCGCCAACGCAGGACCGACCCACCGCGCCTTCATCGAACCCCTCCCCAGGTGGCCACGCCCGCGCCGTCGTGGACCTTACCGCCGCCGTTCGACAGCCGACGGACCGACCGCGCGACTCACGCAGGCGTGCACCCGTCATCCCCAACTGGCGGCGGACCGACCGGTGGTGACGCGGCGGGGTCCCGCTTCGGTTCCTCATCCGAAGCTTCCGGCCCCCGGGGAGCCGACAACGCCGTGGCCCTGCGACCGTGCCGCGACCGGAACCGCTTGCCGCCGGGCCGCTCGGCGGAGGAGAGGGACGCGTCGACCACACAGGCCTCGCACCGCGCGTTGCGACATGGCCCGGGGCCCCACGTGGGGACGAACACCCCGAGCACCTTGCGCCGCCGGATGACCGTACCGACCGGTTGTCCACAGGACGCGCACACCGGGTCATCCTGTGCGCCGAGACCGGACCGGGGCTCTTCGCTGCCCATACGCAGAGTTTATTCCCGCGCGGCCCCACTCGGCAGCCCCACGGCGCTCCGCCCGGCCCGCGCGCCGGCCAAGGCAACCGCAGCGACCAGGCCGACCTCAATGGACTCCGACCGGCCCACCGCCCCCTCAGGCGGTCCCTCTCGGTTCCCGCCACATCGGCCACATCCGCGGACCGTCGGGCAGATCGAGCGGCGCCCCTGCCCCGGCGAATCCCAGCCGCTCGTACAGAGCCCTGCTCCGCGCGCTGGTCGCCTCCAGGTAGGCGTGCCGGCCCTCCTTGTCGCAGCGTTCGAGAACGGCGGTGATCAACGCCGTGCCGAGCCCCTCACCCTGCCGATCCGGGCGTACGGCGATCATGTGCAGGTACTCGTGCGGCCGGTCGGTCGGGTGGGTGGCGTCCGTGAGCCGGCCGATGAGCTCGACCCGTTCGTTCTCAGGGTCGACGGCTTGACGCAGCAGCGCGGGGCCATCGGCCTCCGCCCCCGCCTCCACTGCCGCGCTCTCCCCATCGGCCTCGGGCGCCGCCGCCAGTACGGACCACCACAGGGCCGCGGCCGCGCCGTCCTCGGTGATGTCGATGTAGCCCTCCTCAAGCGCGAGGTCGAAAAAGGCGTCCATCAGCGCGCCGTGCCTGCGTCGACGGTGTTCCTCGCCGGGAAAGACCCACGTGCTCACCGGGTCCCGCATGAACGCCTCGTCGAGCAACCGGACCACCTCGGCCCGATCCCCCTCCCCGGCCCTACGGATCGCCACGCCCACAGCCTGCCCGCCCCTCACCGCTCGTCCACGACTGACGACGGGCCCCCGCACGCACCCAACTCCGCGCATCGGCCCACCAATCGCAGCCTAGGCGATCACCCCCGCCCCCACGGAAGGCCCCGCGACCGCCCTCAGCACGGCGGTCCCGGGACAATCCGCATCACCTCACCCACTTCACTTCATCCCCGATACGGCCTCCCTTCTCACAGGCACCCCCGCCTGCGTACGTCTCCCGAGCACATCCCCCGCGTACGCCTCCCCGCATACGCCCCCTCCCTACGCACCCCCACCACGTACGCCCCTCAATGCGTACGCCGCGTCACGAACTCGGCCAGCGCCAACAACCCACCGGCTGCCTCCGGTTCGGGAACCGCCCTGGCGAGCTGGCCCACCGCCCTCGACATCCGGTCGGCTGCGTGCGCCTGCGCCCAGTCACGCCCGCCCGCACGCTCCACCGCACGGGCCACCCGCTCCAACTCCCCTCTCTCTCCTATGTCCGTACCGGCGCCGGACGGCCCCCCGTACAGCTCGGCCAGTTCGGCCGCGGCCGGCGTGCCCGAGGCGAGCGCGGCGACCACCGGCAGGGACTTCTTACGGACCGCGAGGTCGGCCCCGGCAGGCTTGCCCGTGTGGTCGGGGTCGCCCCAGATGCCGATGACGTCGTCGATGAGCTGGAAGGCGAGCCCGGCCTCCCGGCCGAACCCGTCGAGCGCGTCGACCTCCTCCGGCCCCCCGCCCGCGTACAGCGCCCCGAGCGCGCACGCGCAGCCGAGCAGCGCGCCGGTCTTGGCCTCGGCCATGGCCAGGCACTCGTCGAGCGTGACATCCTCGGGGCGGCGGCTCTCCAGGGCACAGTCCGCTTGCTGCCCCGCGCAGAGCTCCATGACGCAGCGGGCCAGGCGGGCGGCCGCCGCCGGGGCCGCCGGATGCGGATCCTCGGCGAGCAACCGCTGCGCCAGCGCCTGGATGGCGTCACCGACGAGGATCGCGGCGGGGTCGCCGAACACGGTCCAGGCGGTCGGCCGGTGTCTGCGCGTGGTGTCGCGGTCCATCACGTCGTCATGCAGGAGCGTGAAGTTGTGGATCAGCTCCACGGCCGCCGCGGCCCGCACGGCCGTGGCGGGCTCCCCGCCGAGCGCCCGCACCGCGGCGAGCACGAGAGCCGGCCTGATGGCCTTGCCCGCGTTCCCCGCGGCCGGTGTGCCGTCCGCCTGCTCCCACCCGAAGTGGTAGCGCGCCACCCCGCGCAGGGACCCGGGCAACGAGTCGACTGCCCTGCGCAGCTCGGGGTCGACGCACACACGCGCCGCGGCAAGGATCTCCGACGCCTCGTGCCCGTCGCCGGAGCTCCGTACCGGCACCCCCACACCCACGGCTCCCACCGCCCCCACGTCCACAGCCCCCACGGCTCCCCCGCCGACCACCCCCACGGTGCCGATCGGTGTCACCCCTTCCGTCGCGTCCGGCAGCTCCGTCGTCGTGTCGGTCATGGACGCACCCCCGAACGGCTGCGGACGGCGGCGGTTCCCCGAGGTGCGGGCACGTACGGGGGCGAAGGGCCCCGCCGCGGCCACGGACATGCTCCAGGGCTCATTTCCAGCGCCCGATCTCGACGTTCTCCAGGACGCCGAGCGCGTCGGGCACGAGCACCGCGGCGGAGTAGTAGGTCGACACCAGGTACGAGATGATCGCCTGTTCGCTGATGCCCATGAACCGCACGGACAGGCTCGGCTCGATCTCGTCCGGGATGCCGCTCTGCCGCAGACCGACGACGCCCTGCTCCTCCTCGCCCGTACGCATGCAGATGATGGAAGTCGTGCGGGCCTCGGTCACCGGGATCTTGTTGCACGGGAAGATCGGCACCCCGCGCCAGGTCGGGATCCTGTTCCCGCCCATGTCGATGGTCTCGGGGACGAGGCCGCGCTTGTTCAGCTCGCGCCCGAACGCGGAGATCGCGCGCGGGTGGGCGAGGAAGAGCTTCGATCCGCGCCTGCGGCTGAGCAGTTCGTCCATGTCGTCGGGTCCGGGCACGCCGTCGTGCGGCTGAATCCGCTGGTCGTACTCGCAGTTGTTCAGGAGCCCGAACTCGCGGTTGTTGATGAGCTCGTGCTCCTGGCGCTCCTTGAGCGCCTCGATGGTGAGCCGCAGCTGCTGCTCCGTCTGGTTCATCGGCTGGTTGTAGAGGTCGGCCACGCGCGTGTGGATGCGCAGAACGGTCTGGGCGACGCTCAACTCGTACTCGCGGGGCGCCGATTCGTAGTCCACGAAGGTGCCCGGCAGCACCGCCTCGCCGACGTGTCCGGCGGAGAGGTCGATGGCCGCCTCCCCGTACTTGTTGGTCCGCTGCTCCGGGATGGACCGCAGCCGCTGGAGATGGCCGCGCAGTGATTCGCTGCGCCCCGCGATCTCATCGAGGTCCTGCCTCGGCAGGGTGAGCACGGTGCACGCCGTCACCGCCCGCGCGGTGAACTCCCAGATGGACTCGGAGTCGAGGAGTGCCTGCTCGCCAAAGTAGGCGCCGTCGGCGAGCGTCCCGAGCTCCGCGTCCCCGCCGTAGGGGCCGGTGCCGATCTTCTCCACGCGGCCGTGCGCGATCAGGAAGACCTCGTCCGCCGGGCTCCCGAAGGAGGTCATGATGTCGCCCGCGGCGAACTCCCGCTGCCGGCAGCGCCGCGCCAGCCTCGTGAGCACCTCTTGATCGTCGAAGTCCCGCAGCACCGGCAGCTCGCGCAGCTCGGCCGGGATGACTTCGACGTTGTCGCCCGTCTTCACAAAGGTCACCCGGCCGTCACCGACCGAGTAGGTCAGCCTGCGGTTCACGCGGTACGTGCCGCCCTGCACCTGCACCCAGGGCAGCATCCGCAGCAGCCAGCGCGAGCTGATCTCCTGCATCTGCGGTGCCGTCTTGGTGGTGGTGGCCAGATTCCGCGCGGCCGATGTGCCGAGGCTCTGCTGCGGCTTCTGCGACTCTTCGCGGACCTCTTCGCCTACCGACATGTGAGTGTGCCCTCCCGGATACGTGCGTGACCCGCTGCAAGCGGTGATCTGCACGCAGCAGCCTTCCAGCACCGACCGTGGCCACGCCATTACACAAAAGAGCGGGAATGGATCACGCCTTGGCGGGGCAGTAAGCGCGCTTCCACCCGTTCGGCGCAGTCCGGGTGGGCGGGGAACTCCGAGATCGCGGGGCGGGAACTCCAAGATCCTGACGTCCGTTGAATCCGTCGCGGGGCATCGCACCGCCCGCACCCTTCGCTTCAACCGGCAGGAGACAGCAATGGCAGGCTTCCTGGATCGCGCCAAAGAGCAGGCGCAGCGGGGCCTCACGCAGGGCAAGCAGAAGCTCGACGAGGTCCAGGAGAAGCGCGCGGGCGACACCCTCCTGAAGAAGCTCGGCGCCGCGTACTACGCCGAGCGTCGGGGCACCGGCTCCCCCCAGGCCACGCAGCAGGCGCTGCAAGCCCTGGAGTCCCACATCGCGACGAACGGCGACGCCTTCCTGCACGGCCACTGACCGGATCGGCTCGCACGGTGCCCGAACAAGCCCCGGATCGCTTCCGAACAGCTGGTCCGGGCACCGCCGTTCCGGTACAAGCAGGGCGTACGAGGCGGTTCGCGACAGGCGGCCGTCGCGCCCCGCAAAGGAGGCGGTCATGGCCTCACCCATGTCCGCGGGACGCTTCCTGGACGCACTGCGAGACGAAGGCGTGACCGTCGTCGAGGTCGGCGACTGGGAACATCACAACCGCAACCACAAGGGGCCCTGGGGCCCCGTGCACGGCGTCATGATCCACCACACGGTGACGTCGGGCAGCGAGGCCACGGTCGAGCTCTGCCGCGTCGGGCACCCGTCGCTGCCCGGACCGCTCTGCCACGGCGTGATCACCAAGGACGGCTGCGTCCACCTCGTCGGCTACGGCCGCGCCAACCACGCGGGCATGGGCGACGACGAGGTGTTGCGCGCGGTCATCGCCGAGAAGGGCCTGCCTCCGGACAACGAGTCCAACACCGACGGCAACCGCCACTTCTACGGCTTCGAGTGCGAGAACCTCGGCGACGGCGAGGACCCGTGGCCCGACGTCCAGCTGGGCGCGATCGAGCGGGTCTCGGCCGCGGTCTGCCGGGTGCACGGCTGGACGGAGCGCTCGGTGATCGGCCACCTGGAATGGCAGCCGGGCAAGATCGATCCACGCGGCTTCACGATGGACGCGATGCGCGAGCGCGTCAAGGAGCGCCTCAAGTAACCCGCTCCCGACCGGCCCCTGCCGGGCAGCATGCCCCGGGGGACAATGGCGGGGTGCGTCACACCCCGCCCGCCGGCCTGAGCCCCCGGCTTCCCTCACCGTTGCAGCCCATAGACGATGATCGTTTCCGCCGTCACGGCGTGCGGCTGCTGCTCAAGCGGGACGACCTGATCCACCCGGATTTGCCGGGCAACAAGTACCGCAAGCTCGTCCTGAACCTCCGCGCCGCGGCCGAAGCGGGCCACGACACCCTCCTCACCTTCGGCGGCGCCTACTCCAACCACCTGCGCGCCACCGCTGCCGCGGGCCGCCTTCTCGGCCTCGCCACCGTCGGTGTCGTGCGCGGCGACGAACTCGCCGGGCGCCCGCTCAATCCGTCCCTGGCCCGGTGCGCGGCGGACGGGATGCGCCTGCACTTCGCCGACCGATCGACGTACCGCGAGAAGGCCGCACCGCGGACGCTGGCCGCCCTGCGGCGCGAAACGGGCACCGAGGACGCGTACGTGATCCCCGAGGGCGGCAGCAACGCCCTCGCCGTCCAGGGCTGCACGGCCCTGGGCGAGGAGCTGCGGGAGCACACCGACGTGGCCGCCGTGGCCTGCGGCACCGGGGGCACCCTCGCGGGCCTGGCCGCCGGCCTCGGCCCGGACCGGCAGGCCCTCGGCATACCGGTCCTCAGGGGTGGCTTCCTGGGCCACGACATACGGACCCTCCAGCAGGAGACGTTCGGCGAGCCGACCGCCAACTGGCGTCTGGACGAGCGGTTCCACTGGGGCGGCTACGCCCGCACACCCCCCGATCTCCTCGACTTCGCGGCGGACTTCGAACGCCGGCACGGCTCAGAAACGGGCCTCTCCGTAGAGCACCTCTACGTCGCCAAACTCCTCTACGCCTTGACCGTTCTCTCCGAAGAGGGCGCCTTCCGGCCCGGCACCCGCCTCACTGCGGTGATCACGGGTGCCCGCGGGACACCGGGTCAGTCCTCGACCTCCCGGTAGGCGGCCGCCTCCTCCAGGTCCAGCTTGTGCAGCAGCGTCCGCATCATCTCGTCGTCGATGCGCCGCTCGTCCCGCATCTTCACGAAGACCTCGCGCTCCGCGGCGATCGCCTCGCGCGCCAGCCGCCGGTAGGTGTCGTCCGCGGACTCCCCCGTCACGGGGTTGGGCTGGCCCAGCCGCTCCCACACGGAGTTGCGGCGCCGCTCCAGGACGGTGCGCAGACGGTCCTGGAGGGGCTGTGGGAGGCGGTTGCGCTCGTCCCGCATCAGTTTCTCCACCCGGGCCTCCGCGGCCTGCGAGGCGGCGTTCTGTGCCTGCGCCTCCGCGAGTGTCTGTGCCTGCGCGTCACGGCCCGGCAGTTTCAGGACGCGGATGAGCCACGGCAGCGAGAGCCCCTGCACGACGAGCGTGCCGATGACGGTGGTGAAGGTAAGAAACAGGACAAGGTTGCGCGCCGGGAACGGCTCGCCGTTCTCCATGACGAGCGGGATCGAGAAGGCGATGGCCAGCGAGACCACGCCCCGCATGCCGGCCCAGCTGACGATCAGCGGTCTGCGCCAGTCCATGTCGTCCTCGCGCTCCCTGATCCGCGCCGACAGGCGCGGCAGATAGGTGGCCGGGTAGGACCAGACGAAGCGGGCCACGACGACGAGGACGAAGACCCCTGCCGCGTACCAGGCCGCCTGGCCGACGCTGTACTCCCCGAGTCCCTTGAGCACGATGGGCAGCTGGAGGCCGATGAGCGCGAAGACCGCCGACTCCAGGATGAACGCGACGACCTTCCACACGGCGGCCTCCTGCAACCGCGTCTCGAAGTCGACCTGCCAGGAGCGGTGCCCCAGGTACAGGGCGACCACGACCACGGCGAGCACTCCGGAGGCATGCACCTGCTCTGCGGCGGCGTACGCGACGAAGGGGATGAGCAGCGACAGGGTGTTCTGCAGCATCGCCTCCTTGAGGTGGGTGCGCAGCCAGTGGAGCGGGACCATCAGGAGCAGCCCGACGCCGACGCCGCCCACCGCGGCCACCAGGAACTCCTCGACACCGCCCGACCAGCTCGCGCCCTCTCCCACGGCCGCCGCGAGGGCCACCTTGTACGCGGTGATCGCGGTCGCGTCGTTCACCAGGGACTCGCCCTGGAGGATCGTGGTGATCCGGGAGGGCAGCCCCACCTTGCGCGCGATGGCGGTGGCCGCGACCGCGTCCGGGGGCGCGATCACGGCGCCGAGCACGAGCGCGGCGGTCAGCGGCAGGTCCGGGATGAGGAGATACGCGAGCCAGCCGACGGCGAGCGTGGCGAACAGGACGTAGCCGACCGAGAGCAGCGCTACGGGTCTGATGTTGGCGCGCAGGTCCAGATACGAGCTCTCCAGAGCGGCCGTGTGCAGCAGGGGCGGCAGGATCAGCGGCAGCACGATGTGCGGGTCGAGGTGGTAGTCCGGCACTCCGGGGACGTACGAGGCGACGAGCCCGGCGCCCACCAGGAACAGCGGTGCCGGTACGGAGGTCCTGCGCGCGGCCCCCGCCACGACGGCACTCGCCGCGATCAGTGCCACCAGGGGCAGTACATCCATCTGCAGACCCCTCCGCCTTCCGCGTTCCCGTCGTAACCTGGCAATCATGAACGAGTGCCCGCACGTCGCGGCGCTGCCGCACCCCGAGGTGGCCCCGCTGAGCGAGACGTGCCTCGAGTGCCTGGCGGCCGGCAGTCACCCGGTCCAGCTGCGGCTGTGCCTGGAGTGCGGCCATGTGGGCTGCTGCGACTCCTCGCCGTTCCAGCACGCCACGGCGCACTTCAAGGAGACCTCACACGCAGTGATGAGGACCTTCGAGCCGGGCGAGAGCTGGCGCTGGTGCTTTGTGGACGGTTCGATCGTCTGACGCCTGGGTACGTCAACCCGACGCCTGTTCTTTCCAATTGGGCCTGCCCGACCCCTAGCCACTGTGTGTACCCATATGCTTACTATGAGTGACAGCAACGGGGCGGGGTCCCCGGGACACGGAGCTGGGGGGCGCGGTAGCGTCACCGCAGAACTACGTGGCGCGTTACCCGTGTGACGCAGTCCGGACCGCCGCTGGACGGCGGTTCTGGAGCCCCGAAAATGCTTGTACCACCTTGGAGGTGAGGGTGTCCCAGATCGCAGGCGAGCCCGGGAATCAGGACTTCGTGGAGGTCCGCCTTCCGGCCGCGGGTGCCTACCTGTCGGTGCTGCGGACGGCCACGGCCGGCCTCGCGGCGCGTTTGGACTTCACTCTCGACGAGATCGAGGACCTCCGCATCGCGGTCGACGAGGCCTGCGCGATCCTGCTCCAGCAGGCCGTGCCGGGCTCGGTGCTCAGCTGCGTCTTCCGGCTCGTCGACGACTCGTTGGAGGTGACGGTCTCGGCGCCCACGACCGACGGCCGGGCTCCGGAGCGGGACACCTTCGCCTGGACTGTGCTGTCGGCCCTCGCGGGCCAGGTGGACTCCACGGTCGCCGAGGACAACACCGTCTCGATCAGCCTCTACAAGAAGCGCGGCGCGGGACCCGGGCCGGCGTGAGGGACGGGGACGGACCGGTGCGGGACGAAGAGCGCGGCACACAGAGTCTGCCCGCCGACGGCAGGGAGGGGGTGCGCCGTATGGCCACCGGGATCCCCGAACAGCAGGCCAAACCGCACCCGGAGGACCCGGGCCAGCCGGGTCCGCCGACGGTGCCCGATGTGTCGGAGCAGGCAGAGCCGACCGCCAAGGACGAGCTCGAGCAGCTCTCCGGCCGGGGCGGCGGGCGACGGGCGGGAAACATGAGCGAGCACGAGCACGGCCGGCACCACCCCCAGGACCGCAGCGGCGCACGCGCGATGTTCATCGAACTGCGCGGCCTGGACAGCGGCAGTGCGGAGTACGCGGAGCTGCGCAACCAGCTGGTCCGCATGCACCTGCCGCTCGTCGAGCACCTGGCCCGCCGCTTCCGCAACCGCGGTGAGCCGCTGGACGACCTCACTCAGGTCGCCACGATCGGGCTGATCAAGTCCGTGGACCGTTTCGACCCGGAGCGCGGCGTGGAGTTCTCCACGTACGCGACCCCCACGGTCGTCGGCGAGATCAAGCGGCACTTCCGCGACAAGGGATGGGCGGTCCGCGTCCCGCGGCGCTTGCAGGAGCTGCGCCTGTCGCTGACGACGGCCACGGCCGAGCTGTCCCAGCTGCACGGCCGTTCCCCCACGGTGCACGAGCTCGCCGAGAAGCTGGCCATCTCCGAAGAGGAGGTCCTGGAGGGCCTGGAGTCGGCCAACGCCTACTCCACGCTGTCCCTGGACGTCCCCGACACGGACGACGAGTCCCCGGCCGTCGCCGACACCCTGGGCGCCGAGGACGAGGCCCTGGAGGGTGTCGAGTACCGCGAATCCCTCAAACCACTCCTGGAAGACCTGCCGCCGCGCGAGAAGCGCATCCTGCTGCTGCGTTTCTTCGGCAACATGACCCAGTCGCAGATCGCCCAGGAGGTCGGCATCTCCCAGATGCACGTCTCACGCCTGCTCGCCCGCACGCTCGCCCAGCTGCGGGAGAAGCTCCTGGTGGAGGAGTAGCAGCGGCTCCTTGAGGGCCGGTACTACGTCTGCGCCTTATGGCCGCTACCACGGCTGGGCCTTATGGGCCGGTACCACGGCTGGGCCGGTACTACTTCTGGTTCTGTACGCTGCCGGGGCCCTGGATGCCGAGGGCCTCGGTCGTCGTGGGGTTGACCAGGAGCACCAGCGACGCGACCGCCACGACCGCGAGCAGGATTCCCGCCGGGATCGCCGCGCTGTCGGCCTGGAGCAGCTGCCAGGCCACCGGCAGCGCCATGATCTGCGTGATGATCGCGGGGCCGCGGCTCCAGCGGCGCAGCCTCAGCAGGCCGCGCGCGGCCAGCAACGGGAGCAGCGCCAGGACGATCAGGGTGATGCCGCCGGTCTCCGCCTGGCGCGGATTGTCGGGCGAGCCCGCGAGGCCCATCACGAGCATGTACACACCCCCGCCGAGCAGGGCGAGGCCCTCCAGCGCGGTCAGGGCGGCAGCGGCGGTCAGCCGCGCGGGACGCGGGCGCGACCCGGCCGCTTCCGGGGCTTCGGGGGTGGATTTCCGCTCAGTGCTCACCCCAGCAGGGTAGCCGCGCGCGGCCACGGCCAGGCACCTCGGTCCGGGCCCGCCGCGACACCTCGGTCTAGGCCAGGTAAAGAGCGCTAGGTAGTCTGCTGCGCATGCGTGCACTTCTCGTGGTCAACCCGGCGGCAACCACCACCAGTGCGCGTACGCGTGACGTACTGGTCCACGCGCTGGCGAGCGAGATGAAGCTCGACGCGGTCACCACCGAGTACCGCGGGCACGCGAGAGACCTGGGCCGACAGGCCGCGGAGAGCAAGGACATAGAGCTGGTCGTCGCCCTCGGCGGCGACGGCACGGTCAACGAAGTCGTGAACGGCCTGCTGCACCACGGCCCCGACCCGGACCGCCTCCCACGTCTCGCCGTCGTCCCCGGCGGCTCCACGAACGTCTTCGCGCGCGCCCTGGGGCTGCCGAACGACGCCGTGGAGGCCACCGGCGCCCTCCTCGACGCCCTGCGCGAGGGCAGTGAGCGTACGGTCGGCCTCGGCATCGCGGCGGGCACACCGGGTACGGAGGACGAGGCCGTTCCCTCGCGCTGGTTCACGTTCTGTGCCGGCCTCGGCTTCGACGGCGGTGTGGTCGGCAGGGTCGAGCAGCAGCGGGAGCTCGGCAGGCGCTCGACGCACGCCCTCTATGTGCGCCAGGTGCTCCGTCAGTTCCTCGACGAGCCCCATCGGCGGCGCGGCATGATCACGGTGGAGCGGCCCGGGGAGGACCCGGTGACGGATCTGGTGATGTCCATAGTCTGCAACACCTCGCCCTACTCCTACCTGGGCAATCGCCCGCTGTACGCGTCCCCCCGGGCCTCCTTCGACACCGGCCTGGACGTGCTCGGCCTGAAGAAGCTCTCCACGGCCGCGGTGGCGCGGTACGGCACGCAGCTCCTGATGTCGACGCCGGAGCGCGGACCCCACGGTAAGCACGCGGTTACGCTCCACGACCTGACCGACTTCACCTTGCATTCGAAGGTCCCGCTCCCCCTCCAGATGGACGGTGACCACCTGGGACTGCGCACGAGCGTGACGTTCACAGGCGTTCGCCGTGCACTGCGTGTGATTGTGTGAGTGGAAGGGCCCAAAGTCCTTTCACTCGAACGTTTAGGCCAGGGTCCACCCCATGGAAGTACGGCTGTGACCCAGTCGACACTGAGGAATCAAAAAAAAGTTTCCGGAAGGGGTTGTATCCGCCGCCGAGGTTTGCGAATCTCTACATGGCGATCGGGACGGCCCGCAACATCGGCCCCACAGATAGCCAGAACCCCTCCTCCACCACAGGTCCACACCAGGCGACTGGGCGTCGGCCCTTCCCGTGTCGAGGGATTCGTGAAAGCGTTCACATTCACAAGCAACCTGAATGTATTACCAAGGAGAGGTAGCAGCCATGGACTGGCGTCACAACGCCGTTTGCCGCGAGGAAGACCCCGAGCTCTTCTTCCCCATCGGCAACACCGGTCCTGCGCTGCTGCAGATCGAGGAAGCCAAGGCCGTCTGCCGTCGCTGCCCCGTCATGGAGCAGTGTTTGCAGTGGGCGCTCGAGTCCGGCCAGGACTCCGGCGTCTGGGGTGGCCTCAGCGAGGACGAGCGCCGCGCAATGAAGCGCCGTGCCGCTCGCAACCGTGCACGCCAGGCCAGCGCCTGACGTTCACGCCCCCCACGAGCCCAAGCTTGGCGGCGCGTACAGCGAGTACGCATCTCCCGCCCCCGAGCCGCAGCCGCGCAGTACCCCCGATGCGCAACGCAACGTGAGCAGTGAGCCCCGGACCACAGAGGTTCGGGGCTCACTGCTGTGCGCGGGGGGATGCCGGGGCGCGGGCCATGCCGGCGGCGGGTGCCGACGTCGTAGCCGTGTGTGACCTTCGTCGCCGCTTCGTCCGCCGCCGTTTGCTCGTCCGGCGCGATACGTGACGTAACGCCGCGTAATGCCGTGCGTCCGCCGCGTCGCTACTTGTCCGCGCTGACCGGGACGTCGAGGATCACCCGGGTGCCGCGCTCCGGGGCGCGGACCATGTCGAAGGTGCCGCCCAGCTCCCCTTCCACCAGGGTGCGCACGATCTGTAGACCGAGATTGCCGGAGCGGTGCGGGTCGAAGCCCTCGGGCAGACCGACGCCGTCGTCCTGGACGGTGATCAGCAGCCGCGCGTCCTTGCTCGTACCGCCACGCACCGCGGAGACCTCGACCGTGCCGGTGTCCCCTTCGCGGAAGCCGTGCTCCAGGGCGTTCTGCAAGATCTCGGTGAGCACCATCGACAGCGGGGTAGCCACCTCCGCGTCGAGGATGCCGAAACGTCCGGTGCGCCGACCCGTGACCTTGCCCGGCGAGATCTCGGCGACCATCGCGAGCACCCGGTCGGCGATCTCGTCGAACTCCACGCGCTCGTCCAGGTTCTGCGAGAGCGTCTCGTGGACGATGGCGATGGAACCCACCCGGCGCACGGCCTCCTCCAGCGCCTCCCGGCCCTTGGTGGAATCGATGCGGCGCGCTTGCAGGCGCAGCAGCGCGGCGACCGTCTGGAGGTTGTTCTTCACCCGATGGTGGATCTCCCGGATGGTCGCGTCCTTGGTGATCAACTCCCGCTCGCGGCGGCGGAGTTCCGTCACGTCGCGCAGGAGTACGAGCGAACCGATGCGGGGCCCCTTGGGCTTGAGCGGGATCGCGCGCAGCTGGATCACGCCGTCGCCGCCCTCGATCTCGAACTCACGCGGCGCCCAGCCGCTGGCGACCTTGGCCAGGGCCTCGTCCACCGGGCCGCGGGAGGGGGCGAGTTCGGCCGTGGCCCTGCCCAGGTGATGACCCACCAGGTCGGACGCGAGACCCAGACGGTGGTACGCGGAGAGCGCGTTCGGCGACGCGTACTGCACGATGCCGTCGGCGTCGAGCCGCAGCAGACCGTCGCCCACGCGCGGGGAGGCGTCCATGTCGACTTGCTGCCCCGGGAACGGGAAGGACCCGGCGGCGATCATCTGCGCGAGGTCCGACGCCGACTGGAGGTAGGTCAGCTCAAGGCGCGAAGGGGTGCGCACCGTCAGCAGATTGGTGTTGCGGGCGATCACGCCCAGGACGCGCCCCTCCCTGCGCACAGGGATGGACTCGACGCGTACGGGGACCTCCTCGCGCCACTCCGGGTCGCCCTCGCGCACGATGCGGCCCTCGTCCAGGGCGGCGTCCAGGAGGGGGCGCCGGCCGCGCGGGACGAGGTGGCCGACCATGTCGTCCTGGTACGAGGTGGGGCCGGTGTTCGGCCGCATCTGCGCCACGGAGACATAGCGGGTGCCGTCGCGTGTGGGGACCCAGAGCACGAGGTCGGCGAAGGAGAGGTCGGAGAGCAGCTGCCACTCCGAGACCAGCAGATGCAGCCACTCGAGGTCGGAGTCACCGAGTGCGGTGTGCTGGCGTACGAGGTCGTTCATGGAGGGCACGTGTGCGAGCGTACCTGTCGCGTACGACGAGCCATGTCGCGGAGATTCCCGACGAGCCGCGGCGCCAGGGCGGGACCCTCAACCCACCCACGGCACCGCAGCCCTTCAGGTGCATCGGCCGCCAGAATGTGCGGTACTGGCCGGCCGATCGGGAGGCTCCGACGCGGTCAGGGCAGAGAGCGCCGGGTCCTCGGTCCGCTCTCCTGTGCGGGAAGAGCGGAGACTTTACCCACGCATTGTGGACTAGACCATTCTGTCATGTCTACGCGTCGGCATATCTTTGTTCGGACCCCGAGGGGTCAGGCTCCATTGTGCGCCCGCGGACTCCGCGGCCACGCCTTCATCGCGAGATCGGCCACGGCTTCGAGCTCCTGCCTGGTGGCGCCGTCCCTGGCCTGCTGGGACATGCCCTGCAAGAGCGCCCCCGTATAGCGGGCCAGGGCGGCGGCATCGGTGTCCTCGGGCAGCTCCCCGGCCGCGATCGCCGCGCGGACGCGGGACTCGAAGTCCGCCACGTTGGCATTCCGCCGCTCACGCAGGTCCTCTTCCACCTCCGGCGTCGTGCAGTTGGTGGCCGCCGAGATGACCAGGCAGCCCGGCGGGTGAGCCGGGTCGGTGTACTCGGCGGCGGCTTCGCGCAGCATCCGCTCGACGGCGCCGCGCACGGTGGGCTCCTCGTCGAAGGCACGCCTGCCGAAGGCGCCGTGCGTGACCCCATACCGCACGACGACCTCACCGAAGAGGGCCCGCTTGTCGCCGAACGCGGCGTACAGGCTGGGCGCACCGATGCCCATGACGCGTGTCAGGTCGGAGACGGAAGTCGCCTCGTACCCGTGTTCCCAGAAGGCGCGAAGCGCCTGCTCCAGGGCTGTCTCACGGTCGAAGGAACGGGGGCGTCCGCGCTGTTTCGTCGCCATGAGGTGAATTGTATAGCGAGCACTAGAAAAACGGATCGGGGTCGGGTACGGTTTTTTCTGTAGCGACCACTAGAGAAAGAGGGGGCGCCTGACATGGCTGCAACCACGGGCAGGCTCGCGGGAAAGACAGCGTTGGTCACGGGCGGGAGCCGAGGGATCGGGCGAGGGATCGCCGAGCGGCTCGGACGGGACGGGGCGCGGGTCGCGGTGCACTACGGCAGCAACGAGACCGCCGCGAAAGAGACGGTGGCCGCGATCGAGGCGGCAGGGGGCTCCGCATTCGCGATCGGCGCGGAGCTGGGCGTCGCGGGGGACGCCCGGGCACTGTGGTCCCGTTTCGACGAGCAGGCGGAGGGGCTGGACATCCTGGTGAACAACGCCGGGATCGGCACCTCGCGCCCCTTCGCCGAGACGGACGAGGCGGAGTACGACCGCTTGTTCGCCGTGAACGCGAAGGCGCCGTACTTCATCACGCAGCTAGGTGCGGAGCGCCTGCGCGACGGCGGCCGGGTCATCAACATCTCGTCCGGCCTCTCCCGAGCCGCGCTGATGCCGGAAATCATGACGTACGCGATGACGAAGGGCGCCCTGGACGTCTTCACTCGGAACCTGTCGAAAGTGCTCGGCCCGCGCGGGATCACGGTGAACTCGGTGGCGCCGGGGATCATCGACACCGACGTCAACGCCGCCTGGCTGCGGGGCGAGGAGAACCGCGCCGCGTGGGAGAGCTCCGCGCAGCTGTCCGCCCTCGGCCGCGTCGGCGCCGCTTCAGACGTCGCCGACGTAGTGGCTTTCCTCGCGTCGGACGACGGCAGGTGGATCACGGGCCACTGGATAGACGCGACCGGTGGTTCGCTGCCGTAGCCGGTGATGTCGTGACCGGTCGTGCCGTGACAGGTCGTGTCATGACCAGGCGCATCGCGGCCTGGCGCATCAAGCGGCCGGGCGCATCGCGGCCTGGCGCACCGTGGCCGGGCGCACCGTGGCCGGGCGCACCGTGGCCGATCGCGCCGTGGCCGGCCGCGAGGGCGAGATCCTGGAGGGGGCGGCCCGTCAGCGGGTCTCGGTCACCTTGGCTAGGGCCCTCGGCGCGTCGGGGTCCTGGCCGCGGGCGATCGTGACCTCGTACGCCAGGAGTTGGAGGGGGATGATCTCCAGGATCGGCTGGACCTCTTCGGGGACGCCGTCGGTGGGCAGGGCGAAGCCGGCGGAGGCCTGTCGGACCTGGGCCTTCGGGCCGATGACCACCAGGTCTGCCCCGCGCCCGCGCAACCGGTCGAGGACGGGCCGCAGCGCCTCGCCGCCCCTGCCGTCCGGTACCACCGCGATCACCGGCGAGATGTTGTCGACCATGGCGAGCGGGCCGTGCAGCAGATCGGCGCCGGAGTAGGCGAGCGCCGGGATGTAGCTGGTCTCCATCAGTTTCAGGGCTGCCTCCTTCGCGGTCGGGTAGCCGTAGCCACGGGAGGTGATCACCATGCGTTCCGCGAAGCGGTAGCGCGCGGCCAAGGTCTTGACCTGGTCCTGGCGGGCGAGGAGGTCGTGGGCCAGTTCGGGCAGCGAGGCGGCGCCCGTGCCGTCCGAGCCGCCCAGCCGCTCGACGAACAGATAGAGGGCGAGCAGCGAGGCGGTGTAAGTCTTCGTGGCGGGGAGCGCCCGCTCCGGTCCCGCGAGGATGCCGATGTGGTGCTCGGACACGGCGGCGAGGGGTGAGTCGGGGTTGTTGGTCACCGCGAGGGTGATCGCGCCGGCTTCCCGGGCGGCCCGGGTGGAGGCCACCAGGTCGGGCGAGCCGCCGGACTGACTCACGGTGACGGCGAGGACGTCGCGCAGATCGGGCTTGGCGCCGTATGCCGTGATGGTGGACATGGAGGCCAGGCCGCAGGGCATGCCGAGGCGGATCTCCAGGAGGTACTTGGCATAGAGCGCGGCGTGGTCGGAGGTGCCGCGCGCGGTCAGCAGAACGAAGCGGGGCCTGCGTTCGGCCACCCGCCGGGCGATCTCGTGGATCGCCGGGGCGCCCGTGTCGAGGATGCGGCGCAGGACGCCGGGCTGCTCGGCCATCTCCCGGGCCATGATCCGCCCGGGCCGCTCACTCTGCGGGCCTTGCGCGTCCTGAGGCGTCATGGCGGTCATGCCTCCTACTTTCCCCGCTGCCCGGCGGGGGCGCCTCCGGTGAGGGTGGGAGGGGGCGGGGGGCCAGCGGGGGTGGAGGGGGGCGGGGGGCCAGGGCTTCGGAGGAACAGGGCTCCCGCGCGGGAAGTGGCCGGTGCCGGACTCTTCGGCCCGGGGCCCGATGCCGGCCTCTTTGACCGAGGACCCGATACCGGCCTCTTTGGCCGAGGACCCGATGCCAGGCCGGAGGCACCTTGCCGGCCGAGGTCCCGATGCCAGGCCGGCACCTTGCCGGTCGGGGGCCCGATGCCGCGCTGTTCGGCAGGGGCCAGCCGTTGGCGGGGCGCCGCCGACGCCTCGCGAGCCCCCCTGGCCAGGTATCGCCCCCCCGTGGCGCCCGACGCGCGGCTGCGGGGCGCTGGGGTGAGCATGGACGGCGGGAAACGACTGGCCCTGGGGCGGAGCTCTGCTAGATTGGTCTATACCACAGTCTCTGATTGAGTCCCGGTTCCCCTCCCCGTTTCCCCTCTCCAGATCGGCAGGCCCAGCGTGGAAGTTGTCATCGTCCCGGACGCCAAGGCAGGCGGCGAGCTCATCGCGGAGGCCATGGCCGCCCTGATGCGCCGTAAGCCTGACGCCCTGCTCGGTGTCGCCACCGGATCCACCCCGCTGCCCATCTACGAGGCACTGGCCGCCAAGGTCGCCGCCGGTGCCGTGGACGCCTCGCGGGCGCGGATCTGCCAGCTCGACGAGTACGTGGGGCTGCCGGCCGGGCACCCCGAGTCGTACCGCTCGGTGGTCCTCCGCGAGGTCGTCGAGCCGCTCGGGCTGAGCGAGGCGGCGTTCATGGGCCCGGACGGCAGCGCCGAGGACGTCCAGGCGGCATGCGAGGCGTACGACAAGGCGCTCGCCGAGGCCGGCGGGGTCGATCTCCAGCTTCTCGGGATCGGGACCGACGGGCACATCGGGTTCAACGAGCCCTGCTCCTCGCTCGCTTCGCGTACGCGCATCAAGACGCTGACCGAGCAGACGCGGGTGGACAACGCGCGCTTCTTCGACGGGGACATCGAGCAGGTCCCCCACCACGTCATCACGCAGGGCATCGGCACGATCCTGGAGGCGCGGCACCTGGTGCTGCTGGCCACGGGTGAGGGCAAGGCGGACGCGGTGGCCGCGACGGTGGAGGGCCCGGTCGCCTCGATCGTGCCCGCGTCGGCCCTACAGCTGCACCCGCACGCCACGGTCGTGGTGGACGAGGCCGCCGCGTCCAAGCTGAAGCTCGCCGACTACTTCCGGCACACGTACGCGAACAAGCCGGAGTGGCAGGGGCTGTAGGGGCGCCGTCGGCCCGTACGTGACGGAGCCGTACGTGCCTCCGGAGCGCGTGCCGAAGGGGCGCCCCCGGTCGGGGGCGCCCCTTCGGCACGCGCTCCGGGGGGGGTCAGGCCCCGGTGATTACCTCGGCCGCCGCCTCGCCGCAGACCCGGGCCGCGCCGCGCGTCGCGATGTGGAGGGCGCCGGTCGGGGCGGACTGGGGGACGCCCATCTCCACCACCACGGTGTCCGGGCGGGACGTCACGAGCGTACGTACCGCCGCGGACATCCACGCGTGGCGGTGCGCGTCGCGGACCACCGCCACGATGCGGCGCTCCCCCGCCGCCGCGAGGGCCTCGGCGCCCGCGCCGTCGCCGGAGAAGCTGCCGGAGGCCGTGCCGGGGAGGCGGCGTTCGAGTTCGGCGGTGACGCCCCACGGGGTCTCGTCGCCGACCGCGATGTTCGGGAGCGGCGTGAAGGTGGCGACGTAGGGCGCCTCGGTGACCGGGGCCGCATATGTCTCGCCGCGTGTGACCGTCAGCGCGCGGCGGGCCGCCACCAGGCCGATTCCGGTGTCGGGCGCGCCCCCCGAACGCTCGGCCGCGCCCGACACCGAAGTCCACTTCGCCAGCGACCGCACGCGGTTTGCCGCGTCGGCGAGGCGTTCCTCGGGCAGTTCGCCCGAGCGCACCGCCGCGACGAAGGCGTCCCGCAGCCGCAGCACCGTTCCCTCGTCGGAGGGGCCGCCGCCCACACAGATCGCGTCGGCGCCCGCGGCGATGGCGAGGACACAGCCGCGTTCGAAGCCGTAGCGGCCCGCGATGGCCTGCATGTCCATGCCGTCGGTGACGATCAGGCCGTCGTAGCCGAGTTCCCCGCGCAGGAGGTCGGTGAGGATGCGGCGGGAGACCGTCCCCGGGTTCTCCGGGTCCAGGGCGGGGGCGAGGATGTGGGCGCTCATCACGGCGCGCGTGCCGGCGGCGAGGGCGGCGCGGAACGGTGCGAGGTCGCGGGAGTTCAGCACGTCCCGGTCGACGTCGATGACCGGCACGGAGTGGTGCGAGTCGATCGCCGTGTCGCCGTGCCCGGGGAAGTGCTTGGCGGAGGTCGCGACGCCGGACGACTGCATGCCCTCGACGTAGGCGGCGGTGTGCCGGGCCACGAGCCGCGGGTCCGCGCCGAAGGACCGTACGCCGATGACGGGGTTGTCCGGGTTGGCGTTGACGTCCGCCGACGGGGCCCAGTTGAAGTTGATGCCGCAGGCCGCGAGCCGGCGGCCGAGGTCGGCGGCCACCTCGCGGGTCAGCGCCGGGTCGTCGACGGCGCCGAGGGCGAAGTTGCCCGGGTAGGAGGAGCCGGTGCGCACCTCCAGGCGGGTGACGTCGCCGCTCTCCTCGTCGATGGCGACCAGGAGGTCCTCGCGTTCGGCCCGCAGCTGGGCGGTGAGCGCGGCGACCTGCTCGGCGGTCTCGACGTTGCGCCCGAACAGGCCGACGGAGGCGAGGCCCTCGCCGATCCTGCGGCGCACCCAGTCCGGCGCGGTGGTGCCGTCGAAGCCGGGCTGGAGGACGGCCAGGGCGTTCCGGGTGAGGGTGTCACTGGCGGAGAGCGCCCCAGCGGCGGAGATCGCCCCAGCGGCAGAGGTCGCCCCAGTGGCGGGCGTCGCGCCACCGGAAGGTGTCGCGTCACCGGAGGCAGGCGTGGCAAGTGTCGTCATGTCGCGTTATCCCTTCACTGCGCCGTCGGTGAGGCCGCTGACGGCCCTGCGTTGCAGGAAGACGAAGAGGATCAGGATCGGGAGGGCGAAGAGCGAGGCCGCGGCCATGGTGGCGCCCCAGTCGTCGCCGAAGGCGGTCTGGAAGCTGGAGAGCCACACCGGCAGGGTCTTGGCGTCCGCTTCCTTGTTGAGCACGAGGACCAGCGGGAACTCGTTCCAGGCGGTGATGAAGCCGAAGAGCGAGGTCGACATCAGGCCCGGTGCGAGCAGCGGCAGGATCACCCGGCGGAAGGCCTGCATGCGCGTGCAGCCGTCGACCATGGCGGATTCCTCCAGCTCCTTGGGCACGGCGGCGACGAAGCCGCGCAGCGTCAGGAGGGTGAAGGGGAGGATCATCACCATGTAGAAGAGGGTGAGGGGGATCAGGCTGTTCAGCATGTCGGCGTCGCGCACGATCATGTAGATCGCGATGACCATGACTTCCCAGGGCGCCATCTGCGCCAGCATGAAGCCGATGATGAAGCCGCGCCGGCCCTTGAAGCGCATCCGGGCGAGGGCGAAGGCCGCGGTGACGCCGATGATGAGCGAGAAGACGACGGCGCAGACCGTGACGGTGATCGAGTTGCCGACCATGGTCCAGAAGTGGTCGGCGTCCATGGCCGTCTTGAAGTGTTCGAACGTGGCGTCGGTCGGGAACCAGACCGGGTTCTCGCTGATGATGTCGCCGGTCGGCTTGAAGGCCGTGGCGAACATCCAGTAGACGGGGAAGACGAAGACGAGGAAGAGGACGACGGCGGTCAGGTTGGGCCAGATCCGGCCCAGCGGCGAGCGCTTCACAGCTCGTCCTCCTCTTGCTTGAGCACGATCCGCAGGTAGTACGAGGTGATGGCCAGCAGGATGACGATGGTGAGCAGCGCGATCGCCGCGCCCATGCCGAAGTGCTGGTTGCCCATGCCCTCGATGTAGGCGTAGACGGGCAGGATCTCGGTGAGCCGGTCGGGGCCGCCCTCGTTGAGGGTGAAGACCTGCACGAACGCCTTGAAGACCCAGATGATCTCCAGGAACGTCGTGGCGTAGAGGAAGGGGCGCAGGTACGGCATGGTGACCGAGGTGAACTGCTTCCAGGCCCCGGCGCCGTCCAGCGAGGCGGCCTCGTACAGCTCCTTGGGGATGGTCGTCGTGGCGGCGTAGAGGTTGATCGCCACGAAGGGGATCGACTGCCAGACGATCAGGAGCAGCACCACGAAGAAGGTCGAGTACTGCGTGGCCAGCCAGTCGTGGTCGGCCATCGACTCGAAGCCGACCTTGGCGAGTACCCAGTTGATGACGCCGAAACGCTGTGCGAACAGCCACTGGTAGACGGTGGTCGACGCGACGACGGGCATCGCCCAGGCGAGGACCAGCCCGACCATGAGCAGGGTGCGCATCTTGCGGCCGAGCCGTGCGAGCAGCAGGCCGACGAGCGTACCGAGGATCATGATCAGTACGACGTTGGCGGCGGTGAAGGCGACCGAGCGGCCGGTGACCCGCCAGAAGTCCTCGCCGGTGAGGACCTCCTTGTAGTTGTCGAACCCGTTCCACTCGGTCAGGTGCAGGATGAACTGCCGCATGTTGAGGTTCTGGAACGACAGCATCCCGTTGTTGACCAGCGGCCAGCCGAGCAGCAGCACGGTGGCGACGATCGCGGGGGCCAGGAGCAGATAGGGCGTCAGGCCGGCGAGACGCCCTGGGGTCGCGCGCGGGCCACGTGGTCGTGGTCCGCCGTCCGGTGTCTGCACCTCCGTCGGGCCGGAGGGCGGCCGTTCGGTCTTCTGCACGGTCATGCTCGCCATCTCTTTCGTGGGCATCGCGGCGGTACGCAGAGGTGTGCCGGGGGCGGCGAGGGCGCTTCACCCGCCGCCCCCGGCAAGGGAGGTGCCGTTTACTGCTTCTGCGACAGGCGCTTGTTCAGCTCGCCCTCGACCTGCTCGGCGGCGGCGGCAGGCGACTTACCGTTGAGGACCGCGGTCATGTAGTTCTTGATCGGGTTCGGCGGGTTCTCGACCGCGCCCCACTCCGGGATCAGCGGGGTGATGCCGCCGCCGGGGGTGGCCGGGGTCATGGCCTTGGCGGCCGGGTTGCCCTGGAGGGCGGACTCCAGCGACTCCTTGTTCGGGATGACGCCGCCTTC
Source organism: Streptomyces sp. G44 (assembly GCF_016905445.1). GTDB lineage: Bacteria > Actinomycetota > Actinomycetes > Streptomycetales > Streptomycetaceae > Streptomyces. Next base: position 17,021 of record NZ_JAFEXF010000026.1, on the reverse strand, counting down.
CTTGGCGAACTGGCCCTCGAACTTGTCGGACAGCGCGATCTTCAGGAACTCCTTGGCCAGCTCCTGCTTCTTGCTGGTCGCGGCGACGGCGAGGTTGGAGCCGCCGAGGAAGACGCCCTCGGGCTTGTCGGCCGTGGCGCCGGGGATCGTGAAGTAGCCGATGTCCTTCGCGATCTTCTTGTCCGTCTTGATCGCGAGGTCCGCCTCCCACGGCATGCCGATGAACGTGGCGGTCTTGCCCTTGCCGAAGACCTCGCCCTGCTGCGGGGTGGCCTCGTCCTTGTTCTTGGGGGCCTTGGAGAGCTTCTGGAACTCCTGGTACGTCTTCATGGCCTTGGCGACCTTGGGGTCGGCCAGGTTGGAGACGTACTTGTCGCCGTCCTTCTTGACCAGCTCGGCGCCCTCACCGATGGTCAGGCCGACGAAGTGGTACCAGAACTGGCCCGGCATGTAGATCGGCTCGGCGTCGGTCTTCGCCCCGATCTGCTTGAGGTCCTTGAGGAACTCCTCGCGGGTCTTGGGGGTGTCCTTGATGCCGGCTTCGGCCCAGATCTTCTTGTTGTAGATCACGACGCGGTTGAGGACGAACCACGGGGCGGCGTACTGCTTGCCGTCGATGACCGAGGCCTTGTTCATCGACTCGGTCCAGTCGGCGCCGATCGACTCCTTGAGGTCACCCAGCTCGGCGAGGCCGCCCGTCTTGGCGTACGCGGCGGTCTGGGTGTTGCCGATCTCGAAGACGTCCGGCGGGTTCTCCTCGGAGAGGGCCGTGGTCAGCTTCTGCTGGATGCCGTTCCACTGCTGGACCTCGAACTTCAGCTTCGCGCCGGTCTTCTTCTCGAAGGCCGCCGTGACATCCTTCTGCCACTTGTCCGGCGTCGAACCGTCCATCGCCCAGAGCGTCAGCGTCTCGCCCTTGAAGCCGTCGGCACCGCCGGACTTCTTGTCCCCGTCGTCACCGCCGCAGGCCGCGACCGAGACCAACATGCCCGCGACACCGATGGCCGCTATGAGCTTGCGCTTCACGTCACCCTCCTCAAGGGATGCCAGTCAACCCCCCACCCGCAGCGACCGAATGGACCGAGATCTGCCCGTGGGACTGGAACCTGGTCTTTAATGGTGTAGACCAGTACGGGGAGCTTGGCCTAGACCTTTAGGGGTGTCAAGGGTGTATAAGAAGGGCTGTCGCGTCCGTTATCGGACCGACACCTGAGCGGGCAGAGCCTTCCCCCGGGCTCTCGACTTCGCTCGACCGGGGGGCGCCCCCATGGCCCGTACCGTGCCACGATGTGAGCCGCGACAGACGGAGGAGCCGGTGACGGCAGCAGCACAGGAGCCGGGAAGGCTGACCATGGGCACCGAAGCGGGCAGCACGGGAACCGAAGCGGGCACGCCGCCGGAGGCACCCGGCGTCGGCCGCACCGCGCGCGTGCCCAAGTACTACCGCCTGAAGCGGCACTTGCTCGACATGACGGAGACGCTGCCGCCCGGCACCCCCGTCCCGCCGGAGCGCACGCTCGCCGCCGAGTTCGACACCTCGCGCACGACGGTCCGCCAGGCCTTGCAGGAGCTGGTCGTCGAGGGGCGCCTGGAGCGCATCCAGGGCAAGGGCACCTTCGTCGCCAAGCCGAAGGTGTCGCAGGCCCTCCAGCTCACCTCGTACACCGAGGACATGCGGGCCCAGGGCCTCGAACCCACCTCGCAGCTCCTGGACGTCGGCTACATCACCGCCGACGACACCCTGGCCGGCCTGCTCGACATCGACGCCGGCAGCCGCGTCCTGCGCGTCGAGCGGCTGCGCCTGGCCAACGGCGAGGCGATGGCCATCGAGACCACGCACCTGTCGGCCAAGCGCTTCCCCGCGCTGCGCCGCTCCCTGGTCAAGTACACCTCGCTCTACACGGCGCTCGCCGAGGTGTACGACGTGCGGCTCGCCGAGGCCGAGGAGACCATCGAGACCTCGCTGGCCACCCCGCGCGAGGCGGGCCTGCTCGGCACCGACGTCGGCCTGCCGATGCTGTTGCTGTCCCGGCACTCGCTGGACGCCGCGGGCCGGCCGGTGGAGTGGGTGCGCTCGGTCTATCGCGGCGACCGCTACAAGTTCGTGGCCCGCCTCAAGCGCCCCACGGACTGACCCGCGCTCCGGGGGTCTGGCGCGGATCACCTCCCTGCTCTACGTTCCTCCCGTCATCGCACGGTGAACGGGAGGACGACCCGGTGCGCAGAGCAGAACCCCGATCCATCGTCATCTGGACCCTCGTCGCGCTGGTCGGCGCCGCGGGCTGGTCGGTCCTGGCGCTCGCGCGCGACGAGGAGGTGTCGGCCGCCTGGATGGTGGCGGCGGCCCTCGGCTCGTACGCCATCGCGTACCGCTTCTACTCCAAGTTCATCGCGTACAAGGTCCTGAAGGTCGACCGGACCCGGGCCACGCCCGCCGAGCGGCTCGACAACGGCATCGACTTCCACCCGACCGACCGCCGGGTCCTGCTCGGCCACCACTTCGCGGCGATCGCGGGCGCGGGGCCGCTGGTGGGGCCCGTGCTCGCCGCCCAGATGGGGTATCTGCCGGGCACCATCTGGATCGTCGTCGGCGTGATCTTCGCGGGTGCCGTGCAGGACATGGTCGTGCTGTTCTTCTCGACCCGGCGGGACGGCAGGTCGCTCGGGCAGATGGCGCGGGACGAGATCGGGCCGTTCGGCGGGGCCGCCGCGCTGCTCGCCGCGTTCGCCATCATGATCATCCTGCTCGGGGTGCTCGCCCTGGTCATCGTCAACGCGCTCGCCGAGTCGCCGTGGGGCACCTTCTCCATCGCGATGACCATTCCGATCGCCCTGCTCATGGGCTTCTATCTGCGCGTCCTGCGTCCGGGGCGGGTCAGTGAGGTCTCGCTCATCGGCATCGCGCTGCTCCTGGCCGCCCTCGTCGCCGGACGCCGGGTCGCCGAGTCCTCGCTCGCGGACACCTTCACGCTCGCGCCCTCGACGCTGGTGGTCTGGCTCGTCGCGTACGGCTTCGTCGCCTCGATCCTGCCGGTGTGGATGCTGCTCGCGCCGCGCGACTATCTCTCCACCTTCATGAAGATCGGCACCATCCTGCTGCTCGCGCTCGGCGTCGTCATCGCCCTGCCGACGATGAGGATGGACCCGGTGACCGACTTCGCCTCGCGCGGAGACGGACCGGTCTTCGCGGGCTCGCTCTTCCCCTTCGTCTTCATCACCATCGCGTGCGGCGCCCTCTCCGGCTTCCACGCGCTGATCTCCTCGGGCACCACACCGAAGATGATCCAGAAGGAGACGCAGGTCCGGATGATCGGCTACGGCTCCATGCTGATGGAGTCGTCCGTCGCGGTCATGGCGCTCGTCGCGGCCTCGATCATCGACCCCGGGCTGTACTTCGCGATGAACGCCCCGGCGGGCGTCATCGGCGACACCGTGCAGGAGGCGTCGAAGGCCGTCGCGGGCTTCGGGTACAGCATCTCCCCCGCCGATCTGGCGCAGGCCGCCAAGAACGTGGAGGAGTCCTCGCTGCTCTCGCGCACGGGTGGGGCGCCCACGCTCGCGGTCGGCGTCTCGGAGATCTTCTCGCAGGTCACGGGCGGCTCGATGCGGGCCTTCTGGTATCACTTCGCGATCATGTTCGAGGCGCTGTTCATCCTGACCGCGCTCGACGCGGGCACGCGCGTGGGCCGCTTCATGCTCCAGGACATGCTCGGGAACGTCTACAAGCCCTTCAAGAAGCTGAGCTGGAAGCCCGGCCTGGTCCTGACGAGCGCGGCCGTCACCGGGCTGTGGGGATACTTCCTGTGGGTCGGCGTCCACGAACCGCTCGGCGGGATCAACCAGCTCTTCCCGGTCTTCGGCATCGCCAACCAGCTCCTCGCCGCCGTCGCCCTCACCGTCTGCACGACCCTGCTCGTGAAGTCCGGCCGCCTCAAGTGGGCCTGGATCACCGGCGTTCCGCTGGCCTGGGACGCCACGGTGACGCTGACGGCGAGCTGGCAGAAGGTGTTCTCCGACGACCCGCGGGTCGGCTTCTTCAAGCAGCGGTCGGTCTACCGGGACGCCATCGACGACGGCAGGGTCCTGCCGCCCGCCAAGTCCATGGACGACATGCACACCGTCGTCACCAACTCCACGGTGGACGGCGTGCTTTCGGCCGCCCTCGCGCTGCTCATCGTCGTGGTGATCCTCGACGCCGCTCGGGTCTGCCTCAAGCACATCCGCGCCCCCGAGGCCTCCCGGCTGAGCGAAGCGCCGTATGTGAAGTCGACGTTGACGGCGCCGGCCGGACTCTTCCCGACCGCCGAAGAGAAGCGGGAAGCCGCGGAGAGGCAGGAGCTGATCCGATGACGTGGCTGCTGCGCGGTGTGCGCTGGATGCGGTGGTACGTCCGCGAGCTGACCGACGAGTCGGCGTACGAGCGGTATGTGGCGCACGTCCGCAAGGACCACCCGGCGGCAACGGTCCCCAGCCGCAGAGCCTTTGAGCGCATGCGGACAGAACGTCAGGAGTCGGACCCCCGGCAGGGGTTCCGCTGCTGCTGAGCAGGCATGTCGGCACTTCGCACCCCGTCCGTTATGCGGACAGGGGTTCCATGGCGCGAGACCGTGGCTTAGATTTCCCGCACGTTGCACATGGGATGAGTGAGGGAACGGAGCCGCGACATGTCAGATGCGCCTGAAGTGAACAGACCGGTGGTCACGCCGGTCCGCGTGGTCATCGCGGCCTGCCTCGTCGCGCCGTTCGTGGCCATGCTCTGGGTGAGTTCGTACGCGAGGATCGAACCGACCCTCATCGGCATCCCGTTCTTCTACTGGTACCAGATGCTGTGGGTGCTCATCTCCACGCTGCTCACGATGATCGCGTACAAGCTGTGGCAGCGTGACCAGCGCGCCCGCGAGGCCCTGCGCGCCGAGGAAGGCGTGGCCCGGTGAACGTGCTCGCATCAGGCACCGGCGGTGTCAACGGCGTCGCGCTCGGCGTCTTCATCTTCTTCTTCCTGGCCGTCACGGTCATGGGCTTCCTGGCCGCCCGCTGGCGCAAGGCCGAGAACGACCAGAGCCTGGACGAATGGGGCCTCGGCGGCCGGTCGTTCGGCACCTGGGTCACGTGGTTCCTGCTCGGCGGCGACCTCTACACGGCGTACACCTTCGTGGCCGTCCCGGCGGCGATCTACGCGGCGGGCGCGGCCGGGTTCTTCGCGGTGCCGTACACGATCCTCGTCTATCCGCTGATCTTCACCTTCCTGCCGCGCCTGTGGTCGGTCTCGCACAAGCACGGCTATGTGACGACCTCGGACTTCGTGCGCGGGCGCTTCGGCTCGAAGGGGCTCTCGCTGGCCGTCGCGGTCACCGGCATCCTCGCCACCATGCCCTACATCGCGCTCCAACTGGTCGGCATCCAGGCCGTCCTGGACGTCATGGGCATCGGCGGCGGCCCGGACACCAACTGGTTCATCAAGGACCTGCCGCTCCTGATCGCCTTCGCGGTGCTCGCCGCGTACACCTACTCGTCGGGGCTGCGCGCGCCCGCGCTGATCGCGTTCGTGAAGGACGGCCTGATCTATCTCGTCATCGTCGTCGCGATCATCTACATCCCGATCAAGCTGGGCGGCTTCGACGACATCTTCGCCAAGGCGGGCGACGCCTTCGCGCAGACCAACCCGGCGACCGACAAGCCGCGCGGGGCGCTCGCGCCCGCCGAGGCGGGGCAGTGGACCTACGCCACGCTCGCGCTCGGCTCGGCGCTCGCGCTGTTCATGTACCCGCACTCGATCACCGCGACGCTCTCGTCCAAGAGCCGTGACGTGATCCGCCGCAACACCACGATCCTGCCGCTGTACTCGCTGATGCTCGGACTGCTCGCCCTGCTCGGCTTCATGGCGATCGCGGCCGGGATCAAGGTGGAGAACGGCCAGCTGGCGATCCCGCAGCTGTTCGAGGACATGTTCCCCGACTGGTTCACGGGCGTGGCCTTCGCGGCCATCGGCATCGGCGCGCTGGTCCCGGCGGCCATCATGTCGATCGCGGCCGCGAACCTCTTCACCCGCAACATCTACAAGGACTTCATCAGGCCCGACGCGACCCCCGCGCAGGAGACCAAGGTCTCCAAGCTGGTCTCGCTGCTGGTGAAGGTCGGCGCGCTCGTCTTCGTCCTCACCATGGACAAGACCGTCGCGATCAACTTCCAGCTGCTCGGCGGCATCTGGATCCTCCAGACGATGCCCGCGCTGGTCGGCGGCCTGTTCACGCGCTGGTTCCACCGCTGGGCGCTGCTCGCCGGCTGGGCGGTCGGCATGGTCTACGGCACGCTGGCCGCGTACGGCGTCGCCTCGCCGACGCAGAAGCACTTCGGCGGCTCCTCGGACACGATCCCGGGCATCGGCGAGATCGGCCACATCGGCCTCACCGCGTTCGTCCTGAACGTCGTCGTCACCGTGGTCCTCACCTTCGTCCTCAGGGCGCTGAAGGCCCCGGAGGGCATCGACGAGACCTCGCCCGGCGACTACACCGCGGACGCGGGCGACCCCGGCGTCATGGAGGAACTGCCCAAGGCGACCGCGGGCGCCGGGCACTGAGCCCCGCCCTTTCCGCGTCGACAGGGGCCGCCGGAAAACCGGCGGCCCTTCGTCGTACCCGTGTTGCACACTGCGCCTCATGGACATGACGAACATGACGGCCCTCGTGATCAGACACGCCCGCCCCGAGGAGTACGAGGCCCTCGGCGCCCTCACCGCACAGGCCTATCTGGACGGCGGGCACCTGGACTTCGGGGCGGAGGACCCCTATCTGGAGGTGCTGCGCGACGTGGCGGCGCGCGCGGCGGCGGCCGAAGTCCTGGTGGCGGAGGTGGCGGCGGAGGCAGAGGCGGACGGGAAGGTACGGAACGCACTCGGCTGCGTCACCTACGTCCCCTCCGGCGGTCCCATGGCCGACATCGCACGCGACGGCGAGGCCGAGATCCGCATGCTGGCCGTCTCCCCCGGGGCGCGCGGCCGGGGCGCCGGCGAGGCGCTCGTACGGGAGTGCGTGCGGCGCGCCAGGGAGGCGGGCCGCACCGGGCTCGTCCTGTCCACGCAGACGTCGATGCGCGCCGCCCACCGGCTGTACGAGCGCCTCGGCTTCGTCCGTACGCCCGAGCGCGACTGGCGGCCGATCGATACGGTGCCGCTGCTGACGTACGCGCTGAGGCTCTAGGCGCCACGCACCACCCCCGCGGGCGGGTTCGGGAGCCGGGAGCCGACACAAGATGTGGGGCCGCCTCAGGAACCCGACACAAGATGTATGCTCGTGCTCGCTGTCGCCGCAGGGGAATCCGGTGCAAGTCCGGAACTGTCCCGCAACGGTGCATGTGTGCGCTTTTGGCGTACATGGAGTCCGAGGACCTGCCGACAGTGCACCCGCGCCACCCGGCCCGGGTGCCGACCGTCCGGGCCTCGTGGAGTGGGCCGGTGGACGCGGTACGCCGCCCTGCCCGGGCGCGCCCGTGTGTGCCCGCCTCCCTCCTCCTGGCCCAGAGCCGAGCGAGGGAGTGCCCCCACGTGACCATCGCGCCTGCCGAACCCGCGTCAGCGCCGTCAGCGCAGTCGGAGCTTTCCGGGCCCGCCGCGCCCGCCGTGCCTGCCGCGCCTTCGGCGCCGACCCTCCAGGGACAGGGTGCCGAAGGAACCGACGGGCCAGGGGCCGCGCTGCTGCGCACCCTGACCGACCTCACCGCCGACCTCCCCGACGCCGACCCGGGCCGGGTCGCCGCCGCCGCGCTGCGCGGCCGTTCGGCGCGCGCCGACGAGTCGGAGCTGCGGGAGCTGGCGACCGAGGCCGCCGCGGGGCTCATCTCCGAGGACCCGGCCTACTCGAAGCTGGCGGCCCGACTGCTGTCGATCGGCATCCGCGAGGAGGCGGCGACGCAGGGCGTGCGCTCCTTCACCGACTCCGTGGCGGTCGGCCACCGCGAGGGGCTGATCGCCGACCGCACGGCGCGGTTCGTGACGGCGCACGCGGCCCGGCTCGACGCGCTGGTGGACGCCGCGCTCACCGACGGCGCCGACTTCCGGTTCGAGTACTTCGGCCTGCGCACCCTGCACAGCCGCTATCTGCTGCGCCACCCGATCACCCGGCAGGTCATCGAGACCCCGCAGCACTTCATGCTGCGCGTCGCGAGCGGCCTGGCCAAGGACGACGGCGCCGCCGCCGTGGACGAGGTCGCCGCGCTGTACGGCCTGATGAGCCGCCTGGACTACCTGCCGTCCTCGCCGACGCTCTTCAACTCCGGCACGCGCCACCCGCAGATGTCCTCCTGCTACCTCCTCGACTCACCGCTGGACGAGCTCGACTCGATCTACGACCGCTACCACCAGGTCGCGCGGCTCTCCAAGCACGCGGGCGGCATCGGCCTTTCGTACTCCCGCATCCGGTCCCGGGGTTCGCTGATCCGTGGCACGAACGGGCACTCCAACGGCATCGTGCCGTTCCTGAAGACCCTGGACGCCTCGGTCGCCGCCGTGAACCAGGGCGGCCGGCGCAAGGGCGCGGCCGCCGTCTACCTGGAGACCTGGCACTCCGACATCGAGGAGTTCCTGGAGCTGCGCGACAACACCGGTGAGGACGCGCGCCGCACGCACAACCTCAACCTCGCGCACTGGATCCCGGACGAGTTCATGCGCCGGGTCGCCGCCGACCGGGACTGGTCGCTGTTCTCCCCGGCCGACGTGCCCGAGCTGGTCGACCTGTGGGGTGAGGAGTTCGACGCCGCCTACCGCGCGGCCGAGGCCGCCGGGCTCGCGAAGAAGACCATCCCCGCCCGGGACCTGTACGGCCGCATGATGCGTACCCTCGCGCAGACCGGAAACGGCTGGATGACGTTCAAGGACGCCGCCAACCGCACCGCCAACCAGACGGCGGAGCCCGGCCACACCGTGCACTCCTCCAACCTGTGCACCGAGATCCTGGAGGTGACGGACGACGGCGAGACGGCCGTGTGCAACCTCGGCTCGGTGAACCTCGGCGCCTTCGTGGAGGACGGCGACCTCGCCTGGAACCGGCTGGACGAGACCGTCCGCACCGCCGTCACCTTCCTCGACCGCGTCGTCGACATCAACTTCTACCCGACCGAGCAGGCCGGGCGTTCCAACGCCAAGTGGCGCCCGGTGGGCCTCGGCGCGATGGGCCTCCAGGACGTCTTCTTCCAGCTGCGGCTGCCGTTCGACTCGCCCGAGGCGCGCGCCCTGTCCACCCGTATCGCCGAGCGGATCATGCTCGCCGCGTACGAGGCGTCGGCCGACCTCGCCGAGCGCGAGGGCCCGCTGCCCGCCTGGGAGAAGACCCGTACCGCGCGCGGCGTGCTGCACCCCGACCACTACGACGTCGAGCCGGCCTGGCCGGAGCGGTGGGACGCGCTGCGGGCCCGCATCGCCAGGACCGGCATGCGCAACTCCCTGCTCCTCGCCATCGCGCCGACCGCCACCATCGCGTCGATCGCGGGTGTCTACGAGTGCATCGAGCCGCAGGTCTCCAACCTCTTCAAGCGCGAGACGCTGTCCGGTGAGTTCCTCCAGGTCAACGCCTACCTGGTCCAGGAGCTGAAGCGGCTCGGCGTGTGGGACGCGCAGACCCGCGAGGCGCTGCGCGAGGCCAGTGGCTCGGTGCAGGGCTTCGACTGGATCCCCGAGGACGTCCGCGCGCTCTACCGCACGGCCTGGGAGATCCCGCAGCGCGGCCTGATCGACATGGCCGCCGCGCGCACCCCGTTCCTCGACCAGGCGCAGTCGCTGAACCTGTTCCTGGAGACGCCGACCATCGGCAAGCTCTCCTCGATGTACGCGTACGCCTGGCAGCAGGGCCTGAAGACGACGTACTACCTGCGCTCGCGCCCCGCCACCCGCATCGCCCGCGCGGCCGGCGGTGCGAACGCCGCCGCCACCCCCGTCCCCGTCCCTCAGCAGGTGACCGACCCCGACGCCGTCGCCTGCTCCCTGGAAAACCCCGAGTCCTGCGAGGCCTGCCAGTAATGAGCTCCACCACCAACTCCGAGAAGAACCTTCTCGACCCGGGCTTCGAGCTGACCCTGCGCCCCATGCGCTACCCGGACTTCTACGAGCGCTACCGGGACGCGATCAAGAACACCTGGACCGTGGAGGAGGTCGACCTCCACTCGGACGTCGCCGATCTGGCGAAGATGACGCCGGAGGAGCAGCATCTGATCGGCCGCCTGGTCGCGTTCTTCGCGACCGGCGACTCGATCGTCTCCAACAACCTGGTGCTGACGCTCTACAAGCACATCAACTCCCCCGAGGCACGGCTCTACTTGAGCCGTCAGCTGTTCGAGGAGGCCGTGCACGTCCAGTTCTATCTGACGCTGCTCGACACGTACCTGCCCGACCCCGAGGACCGGGCTGCCGCGTTCGACGCGGTGGAGGAGATCCCCTCGATCCGCGAGAAGGCGCAGTTCTGCTTCAAGTGGATGGACTCGGTGGAGAAGCTGGACCGGCTGGAGACCCGGGCCGACCGCCGCCGCTTCCTGCTGAACCTGATCTGCTTCGCCGCGTGCATCGAGGGCCTCTTCTTCTACGGCGCCTTCGCGTACGTCTACTGGTTCCGCAGCCGCGGTCTGCTGCACGGCCTGGCGACCGGCACCAACTGGGTGTTCCGTGACGAGACGATGCACATGAGCTTCGCCTTCGACGTGGTGGACACGGTCCGCAAGGAGGAGCCCGAGCTGTTCGACGACGCGCTCCAGACGCAGGTCACGGACATGCTGAAGGAGGCCGTCGAGGCCGAGCTCCAGTTCGCCCGCGATCTGTGCGGTGACGGTCTGCCGGGCATGAACACCGACTCGATGCGCGAGTACCTGGAGTGCGTGGCCGACCAGCGCCTCCAGCGGCTCGGCTTCGCGCCGGTCTACGGCTCGTCGAACCCGTTCTCCTTCATGGAGCTCCAGGGCGTGCAGGAGCTGACCAACTTCTTCGAGCGGCGGCCCTCGGCCTACCAGGTCGCCGTCGAGGGGTCGGTCTCCTTCGACGACGAGTTCTAGGAGCGTGTGTCCGCCCCGTCACGGGGGGCGGGGCGGACACACCCGGAGCACGGCGGCTCCCTCTCAGCGCGGTTCGGCCCGCAGGACGAGGCGCTTGGGGTGCAGGGTGATGCCGACGCGGGTCCCGGTGTCGGTCTCCGGGACCCGCTCCAGGCGCCACCGCGGGGCCACCGTGCCGAGGATCAGCGCCAGTTCGGCCAGGCTGAAGTGGTCGCCGGGGCACTTGCGGTTGCCGACGCTGAACGGCATCATCGCGAACTCCGGTATGTCGGCGGCACGTTCGGGAATCCACCGGTCCGGGTCGAACTCCAGATGCCGGTCGAAGGAACGCGGGTCGCGCTGCATCGCGTAGACGCTGTAGACGATGTCCGCGTCGGCCGGAATGCGATAGCCGCCCAGCTCGGTCTCGGCCACCGAGCGGCGCGTGAATATCCAGGCGGCGGGCCGTATGCGCATGGCCTCGGTGATGACATTGCGGGTGTGCGGCAGGTCGCCCAGATCGGCGAATGTGATCGCGCGATCACCGGCCACGGAATTTACTTCTTCAACCAACTTCCTTTCCTGCTCCGGGTGTTCGGTGAGCAGATGGAACGTCCACGACAGCGTCGACGCGACATTCTCCGCGCCGGCCACGACGAGGGAAACCACGTGGTCGTGGATCTCCTGGTCGGCTATGGGCGCCCCGGATTCGTCCGTGGCGCGCAGCAATTCCGCGAGCAGGTCCTCCGGTCCGCCCGGCCCGGCCGCCCGGCGCTCCGCGATGATCTCGTCGACGAGGGCGTGCAGGTCGGCGAGGGCGTGCTCGAAGCGCCGGTTGGCGGGCGTCGGCACGCGGTAGAGCGGCCCGGCCGAGAGCACCATCCGGCGGTAGAGGCCCTCGAAGACGGTGTGCAGGGAGTCGGCGATACGGTCCGCCTTCTCGCCGATCGAGTCGACCTCCAGGAGCGAGCGCGAGACGATGCGCACGGCCGTGCGGAACATCTCCGCGCCCACGTCGACCGTCTCGCCCGGCCGCCAGCGGGCCGCCGTGGCGCGCGCCTCCTCCTCCATCACCTTGGCGTAGTCGGCGATCCGCTCGGGCCGGAACGCGGGCTGCATCATCCGCCGCTGCCGCCGGTGCAGCTTGCCGTTGCTGGTCGCCACGCCCTTGCCGAGGAGCACTTCGAGGGTGTCCCAGAGCGGGCCCCCGACGATGTACTCGGGGCGCTTCAGCAGGGCGCCGACGAGTTCCGGATCGCAGACCGCGTACGCCGTCTTCGGCCCCAGCCTGATCCGGACGAGATCCCCGTGGTCGCGCAGCTTCGCGAGGAAGCCGAGCGGGTCGCGCACGAGGTTCCAGGCGTGGCCCAGCAGGGGCGCGCCGCCCGCGACGAGCGGTGGGGTGCGCAGTGGTCCCGGCCCGGAGGCCGCCGGTACGGGTGTCGCGGACTCGACGCTCATTCCTCACCCACCAGTTCGTTTTCCGCCAGGACGTCTTCCGTGACATACGGGGGAATGGACCGGTCGTCCCAGCTGTCCACCCGATAACGGCCGGATTCGTGATGGAACCAGTACACGGACGAGAACCAGTTCCGCATGTTGAAGACGCAGGATTGAACCGCTTCGGCGAGCTCCTTTCCGCGCGCGTTCCCCCCGGCCAATTTACGGGCGAACAGCAGCACTTCTTCCTCGGCGGCGAGAAAATCCGTGACACACTGCGTGACCCGCCGGTGAACTTCGCGTACCGCCTCTTCGAGCGTCAGCCCCTCGTGGTGAATGAGGCTGATCCCGAGATTGTGCAGTTCGTCGCCCGCCAGTTCTTTGGGAAGTGAGCACAGGTCGTTGTACCAGGCCGAGAAGTCCTGGGTCGCGAGCGCCGCCCGCCGGTACGCGGGGTGCGCCCGCACGGCGCGCGGCAGTTCGCGGCGCGCGGTGGGTTCGAGCAGGTCGATCCAGGCCCAGTGCGCGAAGGTGAGGCGGCGCAGCTCGACGTAGGTCTCGACGGTGGGCACGACGCCGCAGCGGCGGTTCCTGAACTCCTGGTCGTACGCCTCGATCACGGGGTGGAAGTGGCGGGCGAACCGGGCGTTCCAGCTGGGGCCCAGGAAGGAGTACAGGCGGCGGACGCAGTCCGCGAAGCCCGCGACCAAGGGGTCCCGGTGGTGCAGGTACTCATGGGGCGCGTCGAGCGCGCCGTGCAGGCCCCGGCACAGTCGCCGCCAGTGCGCCGCGCGGCCGTGCACCGAGTCCCGGTCGTGCCGGTCGTCCCACGCGAAGAACCAGCTGCTGAGGTCGGCTATCGCGGTGAGCAACTCGTCGGGCGCGCCAATGTAGTAGCCGGCCACCAGGTCGGTGTAGCAGAGGCTGTCGGCGTAGCGCTCGACCTTGTCCGGCGGCATGAGCCGCATTTCGCGGAGCCAGGTCCTGGAGTTCTCCTGAAGCTTGGGCCAATACGGGTGCAGACGGCGCGGAAACGTGGCCTCGATCACCGGAACTGCGAGCGCCGGCGGGACCGATACCGCCGACGTGTGTGGCTGTGTCTGAGAAGTGCTTCCGGAATATGCAGGCACGGACAAACCCCTTTCAGCCGCATGAGTGGCACACGCCCCTCCACCGAGCCGGGCGCGCGCCGTTGCGTAACTCACCGCACTTTCCATTCAGCACCACAACTGACCGTTCAGGGAACAGTTTTGCGCCATTCACTACCCCCCGATGCCGAGAACACCGCCGGGGATGACTGGTTATGGATCTTCGACAGCCGGTTTTGCTCGCACAGGTGAGCGGCTCATGGCAACGGCCCCTGGTCAGGGGGTTCCCGACCAGGGGCCGCACATGTCACGCGGTTCCCGCGCCGCTCAGGCGCCGCACACGTCACTCATTGGGTACCACGGGGTAGCGCGGCGTGCCCTCTGCCATCTGGCGCAGCGCGTCCTTGCGCTCCCTCTTGGAGAGGCGGTCGATGTACAGGTAGCCGTACAGGTGGTCCGTCTCGTGCTGGAGGCAGCGGGCGAAGTAGCCCGTGCCGCGCACCTTGATGGGGTTGCCCTTCTCGTCCTGACCGGTCACCTCGGCGTAGTCCGGGCGGGCCAGCGGGGCGTAGGCGGTCGGCACGGACAGGCAGCCCTCGCCCGAGTCGTCGAGGCGGCGCTTCTCGGCGGGCAGCTCGGTCAGGACCGGGTTGCAGACCACCCCGACGTGGCGCACGCCCTCGTCGTCCATGCAGTCGTAGACGAAGACCTTCAGGTCGACGCCGACCTGGTTGGCGGCCACGCCCACGCCCTGCGCGACGCGCTGGCTCGCGAACATGTCGTCGACCAGCTTGGCGAGGTCGTCGTCGAAGGACGTGACGTCCTTGCACTCCTTGTGCAGGACCGGGTTGCCGACGACCGTGATCGGCCGCGAGGTGCCGCGCTCGCGGTAGGCCGTCTCGCGCTCCTCGCAGTCCTCCGTGTCGATGACGAAGCCCTCGTCGTCGACGGGGAGCACCCCGCCGGAGGCCTGCTGCTCAGTGTCCTGCGCCATGTCCGCCGTAAGCCTTCCGTGAAACCCTCAGAGTTCGTGCCGGTACAGCCTACGGCGAAGTACCGGCTCGCCTCTTCGGGCCGGGGAGGCCGGGGGCCTCTTCCGGTCAGCAGACCTCTTCGAGATCCCGCCAGTCACGCGAGTCGGGGCTGTCGGCGACCCAGCTGTCCAGGAGCCCGCGCACCAGGGCGGCGGGCGCCGCGATGCCGCACTCGCGCTCCGGCACCCAGACCGCGCCGGGGCTGCGGTGGCCGAGCGGGCCCGGGTGGCCCGGCTCGCTGTGGTCGTGGGGGTCCAGGTGCTCGCCGTCACCCTCGTCGCTCGGCATCCGCGACTCGGAGCACATGCGGCACAGCAGCCGCACGGAGGACGACCAGTCCTCGGCGGCGAAGCCCGCGTCGGCCGCGAGCTGCTCCAGGGCGTCCCGGTCGTCCTCGGTGGCCGCCTCCAGGAGGACGACCCAGGTCGGCACGGGCGAGGGCGCCCAGAGCTCGATCTCGTCGAACACGGGGTACGAGTGCCCGGCCGCCGTCGTGCGCTCGCCGTGCGGGACGCCGTCGTGCAGCACGACCTCGCCCCAGCGCCGCCCGGAGGACGGCAGCGGGATGGACAGCACCTCGATGCGCGCCGGGTCCAGCCTGCGGCCCCACACCACCTCGGCCTCGCCCTCCGGGGAGAGCCGCACGGCCGCGCTGCCCAGCTCCATGCCCGAGGGCTCGCCGGACGCGGCCACCCCGCCGGGCACCCGCAGGCCGTACGCCTGCCAGGCGCGGCGGGCCAGGGGCCAGTCCTGGAGCGCGGTCGCCGCGATGCCGACGTTCCACCAGTCCGGGGCGCCCGCCGAGCGGTCCAGGAGCGCGACGGCACGCAGCCCCGCGGCCCGCGCCTGCTCCCAGTCGTGCCGGAACTTGTGCAGCAGCGCGAGGTTGAACCAGGACTCGGACAGCCACGGTTCGAGGTCCGCCGCGCGCGTGAGCAGCGCTCCCGCGTCCTCGTACCGGCCGTCGCCGATCAGCGTGAAGGCGCGGTCGGTCGCCTGCCGCCATGAGGCGGAGGGCCGGTGCCGTCCCTTGCCGAAGATCCTCACGATTCCCGCCTGATTCCCGCCTGTCACGATTTGCCGGAAGTCCCGTCCTGTGCGGGCGCGGCGTCGGGTCGATGCCCCCGCGCACCCTCTTCTTCCTCTTCTTCGCATCCAACCACGTACGGTCGGACGGCCGCTCATTACCCATGGGTTACCCAGCCGGGGGCGAGCTAAGGCCGCCCCTCGCCACCACCCTCGCGAGGGATTCCACGACCTCGGGCTGGTAGTCGCGGCCGGTGGCCAGCCGCAGCCGCTCCAGGGCGTGGAGCGGGCCGCCGAGCACCCCCGAGGGTCCTTCTCCCCGCGCCATCTCGTCGTACGCGTTCGCGGTGCGCACAATTCTCGCGGTGAGCGGCTGATCGCGGTACGGGTCGGCCTGGCGCTCCACGACCACGGCGACCGCCGAGTCCACCCCGGTCTGGCGTACGACGGCGCCGCCGAGCAGGGCTATCCGGCGCTGCTGCGCCTCGGGCAGGGCGGCCGTGGCACCCTGCGGCACGGGATCGACGAGGGAGAGCTGCCCGATGTCGTGCATGAGGGCCGCGTACTCCAGGACGGTCAGGTCCGCCCCCGTCAGCCCGAGGTCGCGCCCGACGGCCCGGCTGAGCCCGGCGACGCGGTGGGCGTGGCCCTGCGGCGTGTATCCGGCGATCTCCGTGGCCCTGGCCAGCGACGCGATGGTCTGCCGGTAGGTGGCACGCACCGCCGCGTAGCGCCGGAAGGAGAGCTGGGCGAGCAGCAGCGGGAGGCTGAAGACGGGCAGCGCCCACAGCCCCGCCACGGCCACGGCG
Source organism: Streptomyces sp. G44 (assembly GCF_016905445.1). GTDB lineage: Bacteria > Actinomycetota > Actinomycetes > Streptomycetales > Streptomycetaceae > Streptomyces. The sequence continues at coordinate 617 of NZ_JAFEXF010000026.1, read as the reverse complement.
AGCGCCATCACGGCCCCGGTGGCGCAGACGGCCGAGCCGATGCCGGGCACGGCCCGCAGCTCGTCGCGGAGCAGCGGCCCGAACGGCCAGCGGGTGCGGGCGTGCGCCAGCGCGGCGGCGAGGACGGCGTCGCAGAGCGCGGTGAGGCCGAGCAGGGCCACGATGACGAGCGCGAACCAGGGGCCGTGGCCGACCCAGTCCGCCAACTTGCCCGCGTTGTACAGGGGTTGGAAGCAGGCGGCGGCGAAGGCGACGGTCAGCACCCGCCGCGCCAGGTGGTCGGGCGCGGGTCCCCGGCCGAGCGCGACGTGCGGCACGGCCGCCACGAGGGAGGCCGCGACGACCACGGCGATCACCTGGAACACCCCGTGGTGCGTCGCCTGCCCGGCGTTCTGCCCGAGCAGCGCGTACGCCAGGGCGCCGGCGGCCCCGAGCGGCGCGGGCTCCCGCTCCTTGCCGCTCCCCCACCGGGCCAGCTCGCCCAGGGTGATCAGCACTCCGAAGGCGAGCGCGACCGGCCGTTCGGCGACGCCGTGCCACAGGGTCCAGCCGAGCGAGACGACGGTGAGCAGGCCGGCCACCGCGCGGGCGGCCGTGGCGGGCAGGCCTTCCGCGCG
>NZ_JAFEXF010000269.1 GCF_016905445.1 Streptomyces sp. G44 | reverse complement strand
AGAGGCGGGGGGGCGGCTGCGCGGTGCTGCGGGGGCGCCGGGAGGCCGGGACCTTGGAGGGGGCTGCGGTCGAGGCAATCGGTCCGTACGGCACTGCGGCGGCTCCCGGAACGTGAACGTGCGCTACCGGTCGTCCCTTCCTGGGGGACCGGCAGCGCACCGTTCCGCTGCGGCAACTGCGGGAGTCAAATCACCCGGACGGGTGGGTTTCCGCCGGGGGTGTCCGTGCGGTGGGGCGTCAGATGCCCGCCGCCGCCGACAGATCCCGCTTGATCGCGGCGAGCAGGTCCGCCGCCCGCGCGCGGGCCGCCGGGAGGTCGGCCCGTCCCGCCACCGGGACCACCACTTCGAGGTAGCACTTGAGCTTGGGCTCCGTGCCGCTCGGGCGGACGATGACGCGGGCGCCGTCGAGCGTGTAGCGCAGGCCGTCGGTGGGGGGCAGCGTGTCCGTGCCCCGCGTCAGGTCCTCGGCCTTCGTCACGGGCAGGCCCGCCAGCTCCGTCGGCGGCTGCTCGCGCAGGCGGCGCATCGCGTCCGCGATCAGGGACAGGTCCTGCACGCGGACCGACAGCTGGTCGGTGGCGTGCAGGCCGTGTTCCAGGGCGAGGTCGTCGAGGAGGTCGAGGAAGGTGCGGCCCTGCTCCTTGAGCTCGGACGCCAGCTCGGTGAGGAGCAGCGCGGCCGTGATGCCGTCCTTGTCGCGTACGCCCTCGGGGTCGACGCAGTAGCCGAGCGCCTCTTCGTAGCCGTAGCGCAGGCCGTCGACGCGGGCGATCCACTTGAAGCCGGTGAGCGTCTCCTCGTAGGGCAGGCCCGCCTTCTCGGCGATCCGGCCGAGGAGGGAGGAGGAGACGATCGACTCGGCGAACGTGCCGCGCGCGCCGCGCTGCACGAGGTGCGCGGCGAGCAGGGCGCCCACCTCGTCGCCGCGGAGCATCCGCCAGTCGCCGTCGCCGGGGCCGTCCTTGACGGCGGCGGCGCAGCGGTCCGCGTCCGGGTCGTTGGCGATGACCAGGTCCGGGGCGGGGGTGGTACGGGCCGCCGTCGCGAAGGCCAGGTCCATCGCGCCCGGCTCCTCCGGGTTCGGGAACGCGACCGTCGGGAAGTCCGGGTCCGGCTCCGCCTGCTCGGCGACGAGGACCGGCGCCGGGAAGCCGGCGCGGTCGAAGGCGGCGAGGAGGGTGTCCTTGCCGACGCCGTGCATGGCCGTGTAGACGGCGCGGGCGGTGCGGGGGGACTCCGGGGCCAGGACGGCGTCCGTGCGGGCCAGGTAGGCCGCCAGGACGTCCTCGCCGAGGATCTCCCAGCCGGACTCGGACCGGGGCACGTCGTGCAGGCTCGCGACCGCGGCGATCTCGGCGGCGATCTCCGCGTCGGCGGGCGGCACGATCTGGGAGCCGTCGCCGAGATAGACCTTGTAGCCGTTGTCGCGCGGCGGGTTGTGGCTGGCGGTGACCTCCACGCCCGCGACCGCGCCGAGGTGCCGTATGGCGAAGGCGAGGACGGGGGTCGGCAGCGGCCGGGGCAGGACGGCCGCCCGCAGGCCCGCGCCGGTCATCACGGCCGCGGTGTCGCGGGCGAAGTCGGCGGACTTGTGGCGGGCGTCGTAGCCGACGACGACGAGGCCGTCGGTCCGGCCCTTGGCCTTGAGGTACGCGGCGAGGCCCGCGGCGGCGCGGATGACCACGGAGCGGTTCATGCGCATGGGGCCCGCGCCCAGCTCGCCGCGGAGGCCGGCGGTGCCGAACTGGAGGGTGCCGGCGAAACGTGCGGTCAGCTCGGCGGTGTCCTCGGCGTCGATGAGCTTCGCCAGCTCCTCGCGGGTCTCGGGGTCCGGGTCCTCGGCCAGCCAGGCCCGGGCCCGCGCGATGAGTTCGGAGTTGTCCTGCACGTGTCGTCAGCCTCTCGTTGCGGCGTCGCTGTAGCTGTGCGGAGGGGGAGTGGGGCTCGGGTATGCCTACCCGGTTGTTCCTGGGGCGGCGGGCCACGTGCTCCGGGCGGACATACCGGCACGTCCCCCCGCGTCTCGGTCCGGGGTGCGGGTGAGGTGGGGCCGAGCCGGGAGCGGGTGCGGGGCGCCGGGGAGGGCGCCCCGCGGAAGCCTCAGATCCGGTTGAGGACCTTGCCCAGGAGCTCGCCCATGCGGGTGGCGCTGTCGCGGCCCGCCTGGAGGACCTCCTCGTGGTTCAGCGGCTCGCCCGTCATGCCCGCGGCGAGGTTCGTGACCAGGGAGATGCCGAGGACCTCCGCGCCGGCCTCGCGCGCGGCGATGGCCTCGAGGACGGTGGACATGCCGACCAGGTCCGCGCCGATCGTGCGGGCCATGCGGATCTCCGCCGGCGTCTCGTAGTGCGGGCCGGGGAACTGCGCGTAGACGCCCTCCTCCAGGGAGGGGTCGATCTCCTTGCACAGGGCGCGCAGGCGCGGCGAGTACAGGTCCGTGAGGTCCACGAAGTTCGCCCCGACGATCGGGGACGTGGCCGTGAGGTTGAGGTGGTCACTGATCAGCACCGGCTGCCCGGGGCGCATGCCCTCGCGCAGACCGCCGCAGCCGTTGGTCAGCACGATGGTCTTGCAGCCGGCGGCCACGGCGGTGCGGACACCGTGCGAGACGGCGGCCACGCCGCGGCCCTCGTAGTAGTGGGTGCGGCCCAGGAAGACCAGGGCGCGCTTGTCGCCGATCTGGAAGGAGCGGATGCGTCCGCCGTGCCCCTCGACCGCCGGCGGCGGGAAGCCCGGCAGCTCGGTGACGGCGAAGTCCGCCTCGGGCTCGCCCAGCGCGTCGACGGCCGGCGCCCAGCCGGAGCCCATCACGAGGGCGACGTCGTGGGTCTCGGCGCCCGTCAGCTCACGCAGGCGCGCGGCGGCGGCGTCGGCGGCGGCGTACGGGTCGCCCTGGATGTCGTCCGGAATAACTGAAGCGTTCACGCCGACGAGGGTAGCGGGTTACGGCCTACGCGCGTAGATGACGATGCTCACGGGATTCCGATCGTTGTCTTGTCGTTTCCGACGAAGGCCGGGAGGCCGGTCGGGCGACGGCGCGCCGACCGGGCCCGCGGGGGTGTCAGCAGGGCCTCTTGCGCAGTTCCATCACGTAGTCGTGCGGGGCTCCCGCCGACTCCGCGGCGTCCGCGAGCTCGCCGAGGTAGCGCGCCGAGGGGAGGCCGCCCTCGTAGCCGTTGAGGACGTACACCCAGGCGGGCTCCTTGCCCTCCAGGGTGTCCACGCGGACCCGCATGCGCCGGTAGATGTCCATGCCCACGCCCTCCCACCGGTCCAGGGACTCCTCGTCCATGGGCGCGATGTCGTAGAGGGTCACGAACACCTGCGAGCGAGGGGCCTCGACGATCGTCGCCAGGGCGCCCTCCCATCCCATGTGCTCCCCGCCGAAGGTGAGCCGCCAGCCGGTCAGCCAGCCGGTCGCGCGCAGCGGTGAGTGAGGGGCGCGGCGTGACATGAGCCGCGGATCCAGATTGCCGGCGTACGCGGCGTAGAGCGACATGAGGTCGAGGGTACGGCAGCAATCAAGGACGCAGGTCCCGTGGCGGCAGGACGGCCCGGACGAGGGCGTTCGCACGGACGGAGGCCCCGGCGCGTCAGGGCCTTGAAGCGTGCGGGACAATGGAGTACGTGACTCGGATCGTGATCATTGGTGGCGGACCCGGCGGATACGAGGCGGCTCTCGTGGCCGCCCAGCTCGGCGCGGAGGTGACCGTCGTCGACTGCGACGGTCTGGGCGGGGCGTCGGTGCTCACCGACTGCGTGCCGTCGAAGACTCTGATCGCGACGGCCGAGGTGATGACCACCTTCGACTCGTCGTACGAAGAGCTCGGGATCATCGTCGCCGACGACACCCCGCACATCGACACCCCCGCGCGCGTGGTCGGCGTGGACCTGGGGAAGGTCAACCGCCGTGTGAAGCGGCTCGCGCTCGCGCAGTCCCACGACATCACCGCGTCCGTCACGCGTGCGGGCGCACGCGTGCTGCGCGGCCGGGGCCGCCTGGAGGGCCAGCAGGACACCGACGGCTCGCGCAAGGTCGTCGTACGGGCCGCCGACGGGAGCGAGGAGACGCTCGTCGCCGACGCCGTGCTCATCGCCACCGGCGGTCACCCGCGCGAGGTCCCGGACGCCCAGCCCGACGGCGAGCGGATCCTGAACTGGACCCAGGTGTACGACCTGGACGAGCTCCCCACCGAGCTCATCGTGGTCGGCTCCGGTGTCACGGGCGCCGAGTTCGCCGGCGCCTACCAGGCGCTCGGGTCGAACGTCACCCTCGTGTCGAGCCGCGACCGCGTCCTGCCCGGCGAGGACCCGGACGCCGCCGCCGTCCTGGAGGACGTCTTCCGGCGCCGCGGCATGAACGTCATGTCCCGCTCCCGCGCGGCCTCCGCCAAGCGCGTGGGCGACCGCGTCGAGGTCACGCTCGCCGACGGCCGCGTCATCTCCGGCAGCCACTGCCTGATGGCCGTCGGCGCCATCCCCAACAGCAGCGGCATGGGCCTGGAGGAGGCCGGGGTCAAGCTGAAGGACTCCGGGCACATCTGGACCGACAAGGTTTCCAGGACCTCCGCCCCGGGTGTGTACGCCGCCGGGGACGTCACCGGCGTCTTCGCGCTCGCCTCCGTCGCCGCCATGCAGGGGCGCATCGCGATGTACCACTTCCTGGGGGACGCGGTGACGCCGCTGAACCTGAAGACCGTGTCCTCGAACGTCTTCACGGACCCCGAGATCGCGACCGTCGGCTACAGCCAGGCCGACGTCGACGCGGGCAAGATCGACGCGCGTGTCGTCAAGCTGCCGCTGCTGCGCAACCCGCGCGCGAAGATGCAGGGCATCCGCGACGGCTTCGTCAAGATCTTCTGCCGTCCGGGCACGGGCATCGTGGTCGGCGGTGTGGTCGTCGCGCCGCGCGCCTCGGAACTGATCCACCCCATCTCGATCGCGGTCGACAACAATCTGACGGTCGAGCAGATCGCGAATGCGTTCACCGTGTACCCGTCGCTTTCGGGGTCGATCGCCGAAGTGGCGCGTCAGCTGCACACCCGGAAGACGGCCGGAGAGGGCTGACCAGGCAGGAGACGGCCGGAAGGGCGGCTATACCACTTTCCGTCCCGCCGTGCGAACAACTTCTGTAAAGCGGCGCAAACTGCTGAAAGCAGACGGACGTTGGGGTTACTGTCAGTTTCGTGTTCGCTGCAGAACGTCGCCAATTGATCCTCGAAATGGTGCGGGCCAACGGAGCGGTATCGCTCCGTGAGCTCGCCCGCGTCGTCCAGACCTCCGAAGTGACCGTACGGCGGGACGTGCGCGCGCTGGAGGCCGAAGGACTCCTCGACCGCAGACATGGCGGTGCGGTATTGCCGGGCGGATTCACGCGGGAGTCCGGCTTTCCGCAGAAATCACATCTCGCGACCGCCGAGAAGACGGCCATCGCCGATCTCGCGGCGGGCCTCGTCGACGAGGGTGAGGCCATCGTCGTCGGGGCCGGTACGACCACGCAGGAGCTGGCCCGACGGCTCGCCCGGGTCCCCGGCCTGACCGTCGTCACCAACTCCCTGCTGGTGGCCCAGGCGTTGGCCCATGCCAACCGCGTCGAAGTCGTCATGACCGGCGGCACCCTGCGCGGTTCCAACTACGCCCTCGTGGGCAGCGGCGCCGAGCAGTCCCTCCAGGGGCTGCGCGTGTCCCGCGCGTTCCTCTCGGGCAGCGGCCTGACCGCCGAGCGCGGCCTGTCCACGTCCAACATGCTCTCCGCGAGCGTGGACCGCGCGCTGGTCCAGGCGGCGGCCGAGGTCGTGGTCCTCGCCGACCACACCAAGCTCGGCACCGACACGATGTTCCAGACGGTGCCCACGGACGTCATCACCCGCCTGGTCACGGACGACCCCCCGCCGCACGACGACCGGGCCGCCACGGAACTACAGGCCCTGGCCGACCAGGGCGTACAGATCACGGTGACGGGCGGCTCCGCGGCCCCCGACGCCGCGCCCGGCGTCGACTCCGTCCCCGCGGGGCGCCAGCAGCGCCGGGACGTTCCCCTGCCGGGCCAGCGGCGCAACCACGGGGCGGGGCCGGGCCAGCAGCTGCGCAACGCGCTCCTCGCGGAGCAGCCGGGGGAGCGGGCCGCGCGCGTCGCGGATCTGCGCCGCCGCTGACCGCGGGGCGGGGCCGGGCGGCGGGGTCCTCCGGGGTCCTCACGCCGCCGTGCGCCCGTCGGCCTTCAGGCCCCGCAGCGTCAGCGTGAGCAGGCGGTCGGCCAACTCCGGGTCGTCCGGGGTCTCTTCGGCCGCCAGCGAGATCGCGTTGGTCAGTTGCAGCAGGTCGGCGATGGAGACGTCGGGCCGCACGGCCCCCGCCTCCTGCGCGCGGGCCAGCAGGGCCGCGCCCGCCGCACGCATGGGCTTGCTGCACCGCGCCAGGGCCGAAGTGTCGTCGTGCGACGCCGACATGAGAGCGCTGGAGAGGCCGCGGTACTCACCCGCATGAGTGACGATGGCACGCAGCCACGTCACCAGCGCCGAGCAGGGCCGCGGATCGTCGAGCAGCGCGTGGGAGCGGGCGAGCAGATCGCGTACGGCGTCCTCCCAGACCGCGCTCATCAGCGCGTGCCGGTTGGGGAAGTGCCGGTAGAGGGTGCCGATGCCGACGCCCGCGCGGCGCGCCACGTCCTCCAGGGAGGTGCCGGTGCCGTGCTCGGCGAAGGCGGCGCGGGCCTCGGCGAGCAGCCGGTCGTAGTTCCGGCGCGCGTCGGCCCGCATGGCCCGCGCGGACTGCTGCGCCGCTGTCGCCTGCTGGCCCATGCCGGTCGTCATCCCCGCACCCTTCGTGAACGTACGCGTCCTTCAAGGATGCCACTGCGGGCGGGCCGTGATCGGAGGCGGTCAGGCCTTCCCGCGGCCGAAGAAGGCGTCCAGCTCCGCCCTCGCCCTGCGTTCGCGCCGGTGCGGCGGCAGGCTGCCCCCGCGCACCTCCCGGACCAGCCACAGCACCAGGGGGTACGCCACGCAGGCGCCGACGAGCAGCCCGCTCAGCACGCCGGTGACCAGCTCTCCCATGATCATCAACTCACCTTCGCGCCGGTCTGCTCGGTGCCCTCGGTATTGCTGGTGTCACTGGTGCTGTTGGTGTTGGTGTTGGTGTTGTCAGGGTTGCGGGTGTTGTCGATGTTGTCGCCGCCGCGGGATCCGCGGCTTCGGGGGCGCGCGCGGAAGCCGTCCTGGGCGGCGGCGATCATCGCGGCGGCGGGGTCCCGGGCCGCGGCGCCGTAGCCGAGCAGCCGCCAGCGCGGGTCGACGGCGTCGCTCTCGTGGTACGGCACGGGTCCGGCCGCCGACGGCACCAGGAGCGGCGCGGGCTCCCGGGCACAGCCGTGGCAGACGGCGACCTCTGCCCCGGCGGCGCCCGCGATCACGGTGCGTGCCCGGCCGCGCTCGTGCAGCGGGTTGAAGTAGCAGGGCGGGTCGGCCCGCAGCGGCCGCTCGGTCACCAGGGCCTCCAGGGCCCGCAGCCCGATGCGGCTGAACTCGACCGCCGCGACGAGCTCTCCGAGGGCGTACGCGGTGTCGTACGCGGGATCGGGGCCCGGCAGCCCGTCGCCCGCGGGGTGGAGCACGGAGTTGCCGGCCTGGATGGACGCCGTGGTCGCGACCGCGGCCAGTTCCGCACGGAGCCGGGGCGCCAGCGCGCAGCTGTGGCGCAGGGCGCCGCCGAGCGCGGACGCGTCGCTCAGCAACCGGGCCCGCAGCTCGGCGTGCGGG
>NZ_JAFEXF010000268.1 GCF_016905445.1 Streptomyces sp. G44 | reverse complement strand
GGGCGCCGTGCCGTCGCCCGTGCCGGTGGGCTCCCCCGCCGGGGCCGCGTCGCCCTCCGCGGTGGTGGTGCGGCCTGCCGAGCCCATGGACCCCTCCCCGTTCGAACGCGTCTTCGTCGGCGCTCACCGTACGGCCGACGCGGCGCGTGGCGTATCCGTGCGGGTTCTCCTCGCACCCCTTGTGCTCGTCAACTCAGCGTTACATATTGGGTTTTGCGTGTGAAGTAGACGTAACCCTAGGGTGTCCGCCACCGAACCGACGGGACGCCGAACCGACGGGACACCGAACCGACGGGACACCGAACCGACGGGACGTCGAAAGCCTCCGGGAGATCCGCGTGGACCGCAGCACGACCACCCCGCCCCTCGCGCACCGCGCCGCCGCCACGGCGCGGGGACCGCTGCGGGAGCGCGCCGCCGAGGTGCTGTGGGCGAACTGGACCGGGACCTCGACCGTGCCGTCCCGGGCGCTCTATCCCCACCAGTGGTCCTGGGACTCCGCGTTCATCGCGGTCGGCCTGCGTCATCTCTCGCCGCTGCGGGCCCAGTTGGAGCTGGAGACGCTGCTGTCCGCCCAGTGGGGCGACGGCCGCGTCCCGCACATCGTCTTCAACGACGCCGTCCCCCCCGGCGCCTACTTCCCGGGCCCCGACTTCTGGCGCTCCACCACGGCGGGCCGGGCGGCCGGCGCCCCCGCCGACGTGCGGACCTCCGGGATCGTGCAGCCGCCGGTGCACGCCCTCGCCGCCTGGCTCGTGCACCGCGCCGACCCCGGCCTCTCCCGCGCCCGCTCCTTCCTCGCCCGCCTCCGCCCCCGCCTCGCCGCCTGGCACCGCTATCTGCTGGAGAGCAGGGACGCGGGCGGGGCGGGGCTGGCCGCCGTGGTGCACCCGTGGGAGCAGGGCATGGACAACAGCCCGTGCTGGGACGGCCCGCTGAGCCGCGTGGCACCGGCCGCGCCGGGGGCCTTCCGCCGCGCGGACCTGGCCCACGGGGCGCCCGAGGACCGGCCGACCGACGCGGACTACGGCCGGTACGTGCGGCTCGCGGCGGACTACCGCGACCGGGGGTACGCCGACGTGCCGCGCCCTGCCGCGATCGCCCCCGGGGCCGGACCGGGCGCGTTCCTCGTCGAGGACCCCGCGTTCAACGCGCTGCTGATCGCCTCCGAGCACGCACTCGCCCTGATCGACGCCGAGTCGGGCGGCCCGGCCGACCGGTCGTACGCGCACCGGGCCCGCGCCCGGACCCTGACGGAGGCCCTGGTGGCGCGCCTGTGGGACGCGGACCGGGAGCTGTTCCTCTGCCGCGACCTGCGCTCCGGGGAGCTCATCGGCGAGCGCGGCGTGACCGGCCTGATCCCCCTGGTGCTGCCCGCGCTGCCGCCCGGTGTCGCCGCCGCCCTGGTGCGCACCGCCCGCGGCCCGCACTTCGGGCTCGGCGGCGCGGCGCGGCTCGTGCCGAGCCACGACCTGACCGGCGCCGCCTTCGACGCGCGCCGCTACTGGCGCGGACCGGCGTGGTTCAACACCAACTGGCTCGTGGAGAGGGGCCTTCGGCTGCACGGCGAGCAGGGCCTGGCGGACGGGCTGCGCGAGGCCGTGCTCGACGTGGCGGGCGCGTCCGGCTTCGCCGAGTACGTGGATCCGTACACGGGTGAGGGCCGCGGCGCGCGCGGCTTCGGCTGGACGGCGGCGCTCACGCTCGACCTGCTGCACGAGGGGCGGGACGGGCTCTTCGGAGGGGCCGAGGGGGAGTCCGGCGGGGCGCCCGGGGGAGAGTTCGCGGAAGAGGGGTGGGGACATGGGTGACCGGCATCGGCTGCTGGTGCGGGGACGGACGTTCGTGGCCGTCGGCGCGGGCGGCGACATCAGCGGGGTGGGCGGCGCGCGCGGCGGCGGCTCGGGACCGGACGGTCTGTTCGTACGGGACGCGCGGCACCTGAGCCGCTGGCAGCTGACCGTGGACGGAGCCGTGCCCGAGGTCCTGGCGCCGGTCGAGATGCCGGCGGCCGCCACCGACGCCGCGCGCTGCGTGCTCGTGCCGCGCGGGGGCCGCCAGGAGCCGCCCGCGTACACGCTCCTGCGCGAACAGGCGGTCGCCGACGGCGCGTTCGTGGAGTCCCTCAGGATCGTCAGCAACCGTCCGGTGGCGACCCGGGTGCGGATCGCGCTGACCGTGGACGCCGACTTCACCGACCAGTTCGAACTCCGCGCCGACCACCGTACGTACGCGAAGCCGGGCGCCGTCAGGACCCGGCGGGCACTGGACGGTGACGACGGCGTGCGGGGCGTCGAGTTCGGCTACCGGCGCGGCGAATGGCGGTCGCGGACGACGGTGACCGCCGACCCCGCGCCGGACGCCGTCGAGGAGACCGGGGGCGGCGCGCGGCGCCTCGTATGGACGCTGGAGCTCGACGCGCACGACACCGTCGAGGTGGCACTGCGTGCCGCGGCGTGTCCGCACGGGGAGGCCGAGCCCCGCCTGCCCGCCTCGCCCGCCGACGCCGCGCGCCAACTGGACGCCACATGCGACGACTTCACGTCCGGCGTCACGCTGCCCACCCGGTGGCCCGCCCTCGCCGACGCCTGCGCGCGCGGCCTCGCCGACCTCGCGGTGCTCCGGGTCCCGGTGGCAGGACCGGACGGCGAGGTGCTGGGCGTGCCGGGCGCGGGCGTGCCCTGGTTCCTCACCCTGCTGGGCCGCGACGCCCTGCTGACCTCGCTCTTCGCCCTGCCCTACGTGCCGGGCCTGGCCGCGGCGACACTGCCCGCGCTCGCCGCGACGCAGGCCGCGGAGACCGTCCGGGGCGCGGCGGCCCAGCCCGGCAAGATCGTCCACGAGGTGCGGCACGGCGAACTCGCGCACTTCGGGCAGGTGCCGTTCGGCCGCTACTACGGCTCGGTCGACGCGACGCCGCTGTTCCTGGTGCTCCTCGGCGCGTACACCGAGCACGCCGAGCAGCTCGGGGACCCCGGGGGCACCGCGCTCGCCCGCCGCCTCGAACCGGCCGCGCGCGCCGCCGTCGGCTGGATGCTGGATCACGGCGGTCTCACCACGCGCGGCTACCTGGTCCACCGCGCGGACCCGGGCGGCCTCGCCAACCAGAACTGGAAGGACTCGCCCGGCGCGATCTGCTCCGCCGACGGCAGCGCGGCGAGCGGGCCGGTCATGGCCGCGGGCGCGCAGGGGTACGCGTACGACGCCCTGGTCCGCACCGCCCGGCTGGCGCGGACCGTCTGGGGCGACCCGGTCTACGCGGACCTGCTCGCGCAGGCGGCGGCCGACCTGCGGGACCGCTTCCAGCGGGACTTCTGGATGCCGGGGCGGGACTTCCCGGCCCTCGCGCTGGACGGCGAGGGCCACCAGGTCGACGCGCTCGCCTCGGACGCCGGTCACCTGCTGTGGTCGGGGCTGCTCGACAAGGAGTACGGCGAGGCGGTGGGCCGGCGGCTCCTGGAGCCGGACTTCTTCTCGGGATGGGGCGTACGGACGCTGGCGGCCGGGCAGCCCGCGTTCCATCCGCTCTCCTGCCACCGGGGAGCGGTGTGGCCGCACGACAACGCCCTGATCGCGCTGGGCCTCGCGCGCTACGGCCTCCACGACGAGGCCCGCACGGTGGCCCGCGCCCTGATCTCGGCCGCCACCACGGCAGGCGGCCGTCTCCCGGAGACCCTCGCGGGCTACGACAAGGCGGCGTACCCGGTACCGGTCCCGTACCCCCACGCGTGCCACCTGGAGTCGAAGTCGGCGGCGGCCCCGCTGGCGTTGGCGACGGCGGTGGGCGGGGCGTAGGAACTGTCACCGGCCCGGGTGCGTGGGGCGGCGGCGGTCACAGGGCGGGCTCAGTCGTCGATCCCCGACCTCTCCACCCCCGCCACGATCCACCGCTGGAAGAACAGGAAGACCACCAGCAGCGGCACGATCGAGACCGCCGCCGCGACGAACAGTTCGTGCAGACGGATGACCTGCGACGTCGTGAAGGTGGCCAGCGCCACCTGGACCGTCCACGCCTCCCGGTCCTGGCCGATCACCAGCGGCCACAGGAAGGAGTTCCACGCGCCGATGAAGACGATCGTGCCGACGGCCGCGAAGACGGGCCGGGAGTTCGGGACGACCACGCGCCAGTACGTACGCCAGTGGCCGAGGCCGTCCACCCGGGCCGCGTCCTCCAGCTCCCGGGGGAAGCCGAGGAAGTACTGCCGGAACACGAAGCACGCGAAGGCCGAGAAGAGGGTCGGGATGATCAGGCCGCGCAGGGTCGACACCCAGCCCAGGGACGAGACCAGGACGAAGCTCGGCACGAAGGTGACGGCCGCCGGGACCATCATCGTGCCGAGGATCGCGTAGAACACGCGGTCGGCGTGGCGGTAGGGGATGCGGGCCAGGCCGTACCCGGCGAGCGAGGCGAGGACGACCGTGCCGAGGGTCGTGGCGACCGCGATCAGCGACGAGTTGAGCAGGGCGCGCGCCATCGGCACCGTCGGGTCGTCGAAGAGCTCCGACAGGTTCGACCAGCGCAGGGTGGACGGGAAGAACGTCCAGTCGGGGGAGGTGATGTCCCGCTCCGACGCCAGGCCGTTGCGGACCAGGAGGTAGAAGGGGATCAGGAACAGCAGGGCCAGCGCGATCAGCAGGACGGCCCGCAGCGCGCGGCCCGCCCGGACCAGGGCGTCGTCCATGGGCCTCTTCACGGGTGCCGCCATGGCGGTCAGTCCTCCTTCCGGCCGAGGCCGAACCAGCGTGCCTGGCCGACCGTCACCACCGCGATGACCAGCGCCAGGATCACCGCTCCCGCGCTGCCGAAGCCGAGGTTCTGCTCCTGCCCGAGCGCCGTGTAGTAGAGGTAGACGAGCGGCGGGCGGGCGTAGGGCGGATAGCCCTGGGAGTCCGAGAGCAGGGCGTAGAACTCGTCGAAGGCCTGGAAGGCGTTGATCACCAGGAGCAGCGTCACCGCGACCGAGGTGGCGCGCAGCTGCGGGAGCGTGATGTGGCGCAGCACCTGCCAGCCGGGCCGCGCCCCGTCCACCGCCGCCGCCTCGTAGAGGGTGGGGGAGATCCGCTGGAGGCCCGCGAGGAAGAGGATCATGTAGAAGCCCGCCTGGAGCCAGAGCCGCACGGTGACGATGACCAGCCAGTACCAGGGCGGCTGTGTCGTCGACAGCCACGCGATCTGATCGGCGCCGAACCAGCCGAGGACGGTGTTGGCGAGCCCGAACCGCACGCCGTTGAAGATCGACAGCTTCCAGATCAGCGCCGCCACGACGTAACTGCACGCGGCGGGCAGGAAGAAGACCGACCGGAAGAACGCCCGCGCCCGCCGCACGCGGTTGACCATCAGGGCGAGCGCGAGGGAGAGGACGAACGTGGCCGGCACGATGAACGCCGAGAAGACCGCGAAGGTGACGAGGCTGTCGGTGAACGCCTCGTTCCGCAGCATCGACGCGTAGTTGTCGAGGCCGACGAAGTCCGTCGGCGAGACCGTGTTGTGGGCGTCGAAGAAGCTGAGGTAGACGCTCCACGCGAGCGGCACGTACGTGAAGAGCACCAGACCGAGGAAGAAGGGGCCCACGAAGACCCAGAACCACAGCGTGCGGTGCTGCGTCCCGAGCGCCTTCCCGGGTTTTGGCGCCCGCCTCACGGCTTCTTCCTGGTCCGGTCCAGCTCCGCCCGCACCTCGCGCACGACGGACTTCAGCTCGCTCTCCGGGTTCGCGCCGGACTTGATGATCCGGCTCAGCGCGTCCTGGTACGCGGTGCGGCTCGCCGGTGTCCACAGCAGCGGCTCGGCGTAGCCGTACTCGGTGGAGTAGCGCACGGCGTCCGCCGCCGGGCCCTCCGTCAGCTCGTCGGCCTTCTTCGCGAGGGAGAGCCGGGCCGGGATGTGGAAGCCGTAGGAGAGCGCGAAGTCCTCCTGGTGCTCCGTCCCGTCGATCCACAGCCACTTCAGGAAGTCCTTGGCCTCCTTCTTGTGGTCGCTGCGGGCGTTCACCGCCGCGCCGTACGCCCCCACGGGCAGCGCGGGCCTGCCGTCCGGGCCCTCGGCGGGCAGGGCGAGGACGCCGAAGTCGTCGCCCAGCGCCTCGCGCACGGCCGGCAGCGCCCACAGACCGCACCACTGCATGGCGGTCAGCTCCTGCGTGAACGCCGACGGGTCCGACCAGTCGGAGGGCGCGCCGAGCAGCAGCGACCTGTCGGCGTACAGCTGGCGCAGCCTGCCGAGGGCGCGGGCGGCGGCCGGGTCGTCGAAGCCGACCTCGCCGTCCTCCGTGACGGAGGAGAGACCGGCCGCGTACAGCGGGGTGGCGCCGAGGGCGCCCGCGCCGCCGTCGTTGCCGAGGAAGAGGCCCTTCACCTTCTTCGTCGTCAGCGCCTTCGCCGCGTCGACCAGCGCCTCCAGGCTGCGGGGCGGCTCGACGCCCGCGTCGTCGAGCAGGCTCTTGCGGTAGTAGAGCAGGTGCATGTCGACGACCTGGGGGATCGCCCAGATCTTCCCGTCGTACGTCTTCGGGGCGAGCACCACCGGGTTGAAGTCGTCCCGCACGCCGTCGAAGAGGCCGGTGAGGTCGACGACCTGACCCTTGCGGATCTGGTCCAGGGAAGGGCCGTTGACCTCGAAGACGTCGGGCCCGGAGTCGGTGAGCAGGGCCGCGGCGGTCTGCTCGTCGTAGTTGCCGGGCCGCCACTGCACCTGGACGTCGGCCTTCTCGTACGCGGCGGCGTACCGCTTCACGGCCTGCTCGGCGCCCGCCTCGCCGTACTGGTGGTACCACTGCGCGAGCCGCGGGCCCTTGCCGCCCGAATCCCCGCCGCCCCGCCCCGTGTTGGATCCGCACGCGGTGAGCAGCCCGAGTGCCGCGCCGGTCCCGAGCAGTGTCCTGCGGCTGATGGTCATGCCGGTCGTCCCCCTGCGTGATGTCGGAGTGCGTGTCCGTATGCCGGAGTGCCTGTACGTGTCGGCCCAACGATCAACCATGCGCGGCGATTACGACAGAGGTGTTGCGGCCGAGTGTCACCCTCGGGCGCGCGTCGCGTCAGCGCCCCGTCAAGGTGTCCGTCCCGGGTGTATGCGCGGCGTCAAGAACGGCGCGGCGGCCGTGCGGCGCGGCCTACGGTGCCGCACATGGGACACGACAGGACGATCCGGGGCGCCACCCGGCGCGGCGCGGCGCGGGGCGGCGGCCACCGGACCCCCGGTGGCGCGGCGGGTATGGTCACTGACCGGAATTGGACGGCCCAGGTGCGCTCCGCCGCCCTGTGCGCGCTGGGACTCCTCGTGCTGGTGGTCCTCCTGGACCTGGTCAACGGCACCTTCGCCGCGCCCAGGCTCGCCCTGTGGTGGGGGCTCGCCGTGCTGCTGTACGGGGTGCTGCACCCCGCGCGGGTGACGGCGGGCCCCGGCTGGCTCGCCGTACGGGGGCTCGGCCGCCGCCGGCACGTCTGCACCGGGCTGCTGACCGCCGTGCGCTACAGCGAGGGCGTGGCCGCGCGCCTGGTCCTGTGCGACTCGCTCGGCAACCGCGTCGAACTCGACCCGCGGATCCTCGTCGCCGACCCGCTGCTGCTGCACCGGCTGGACCGGGGCGCCCGCGCCGCGCGGGAGGCGGGCCTGCTCAGGACGGGTTACACCGAACTGAGCAGGCTGATCGAGCGGGCCGACGGGGCGGGGGCGCGGGGGGTGTTCGAGGCGTCGGGCCTGCGGTAGCCGGGCGGGGGCCGGGCCGGGGGAAGGTGGGCGGCTTCGCCCCCCACGCCCCCCCCGTCCCGCCCCTTTTACACACCTCCCCCCCCCCCGAACCCCCCCCC
>NZ_JAFEXF010000267.1 GCF_016905445.1 Streptomyces sp. G44 | reverse complement strand
CCACAGCACACCGTGGTTGGCGCTGCGGCTGAGCCGGGGGAGGAAGCGGTCCGCGCCCGGCCAGTGCCGGGCGGCGACGGCCTCGAAGGCGCGGCAGTCGAGCGCGAGCAGCTTGGCCCGCAGACTGTCCTGACGTGGGGCGGAGACATCTGTGGTCATACGGTGCGGGTACCCCGGGACGGCCGCCGCACCACCGCGGGGAAACCGGTTTGCCGTGACGGGTACCCGGCACGGAGAATCCGCCCCATGGGACATCTGGAAGCCGCGCACCTGGAGTACTACTTGCCGGACGGGCGGGCGCTGCTCGGTGATGTCTCCTTCCGGGTCGGCGAGGGCGCGGTCGTCGCCCTCGTCGGGGCGAACGGCGCGGGCAAGACCACCCTGCTGCGGCTGATCTCCGGCGAGCTCCAGCCGCACGGCGGCAGCGTCACCGTGAGCGGCGGACTCGGCGTGATGCCGCAGTTCGTGGGCTCCGTGCGCGACGAGAGCACCGTGCGCGACCTGCTGGTCTCCGTCTCCCACCCGCGGATACGCGAGGCGGCGAAGGCGGTGGACGCCGCCGAGCACGCGATCATGACGGTCGACGACGAGGCCGCCCAGATGAGCTACGCCCAGGCACTCTCCGACTGGGCGGAGGCACAGGGGTACGAGGCCGAGACGCTGTGGGACATCTGCACCACGGCCGCCCTCGGCGTCCCCTACGACAAGGCCCAGTTCCGCGAGGTCCGCACCCTCTCCGGCGGCGAACAGAAGCGCCTGGTCCTGGAGGCCCTGCTGCGCGGCTCCGACGAGGTCCTGCTCCTGGACGAGCCGGACAACTACCTCGACGTCCCCGGAAAGCGCTGGCTGGAGGAGCGGCTGCGGGAGACCCGCAAGACCGTGCTCTTCGTCTCCCACGACCGGGAGCTGCTCGCCCGCGCCGCCCAGAAGATCATCAGCGTGGAGCCGAGCCCCGAGGGCGCCGACGCGTGGGTGCACGGCGGCGGCTTCGAGACGTTCCACGAGGCCCGCAAGCAGCGCTTCGCCCGCTTCGAGGAGCTGCGCCGCCGCTGGGACGAGAAGCACGAGCAGCTGAAGAAGCTGGTGCGCACGCTGCGCCAGGCCGCCGACGTCAGCCACGAGATGGCCTCGCGCTACCACGCGGCGCAGACCAGGCTCCGCAAGTTCGAGGAGGCCGGACCGCCGCCCGAGCCGCCGCGCGAACAGGACATCACCATGCGCCTCCAGGGCGGCCGTACCGGCGTACGGGCCGTGACCTGCGAGAACCTTGAGCTCACCGGCCTGATGAAGCCCTTCGACCTGGAGGTCTTCTACGGCGAGCGGGTCGCCGTCCTCGGTTCGAACGGCTCGGGCAAGTCGCACTTCCTGCGCCTGCTCGCGGGCGACACCGACAATCCCGTGGCGCACACCGGCACCTGGAAGCTCGGCGCGCGGGTCGTGCCGGGCCACTTCGCGCAGACCCACGCCCACCCCGAGCTGGCCGGCCGCACCCTCCTGGACATCCTGTGGCGCGAGCACGCGCAGGCCCGCGGCGCCGCCATGTCCCGGCTGCGGCGCTACGAACTGACCGGACAGGCCGAGCAGAAGTTCGAGCGGCTCTCCGGGGGCCAGCAGGCCCGCTTCCAGATCCTCCTCCTGGAACTGGAGGGCTGCACCGCCCTGCTCCTCGACGAGCCGACGGACAACCTCGACCTGGAGTCCGCGGAAGCCCTCCAGGAAGGCCTCGAAGCGTTCCAGGGCACGGTGCTCGCGGTCACCCACGACCGCTGGTTCGCCCGTTCCTTCGACCGCTATCTGGTCTTCGGCAGCGACGGCCGGGTCCGGGAGACCCCCGAGCCGGTCTGGGACGAGCGCCGGGTGGAGCGCGCCCGCTAGCCGCCCGGCGTGCCGCGCGCCCGTGCCGGGTGCGGTGCATCCTGGGGTAGTACGCGCCGAGGGGGTACCCGGGGGGCACCGGAGCGACGCGACGAGGAGCGATCCATGAGCAACGGAGTCGACCCGGGTCAGCTGGACGACCAGCAGCTCGTCAAGGAGCTGGAGGCGATCCACCGGACCCGGCACACCACCTTCCTGCACGGCTCGGACGACGCCCTGCGCACCCATGACGAACGGATGGCCGAACTGGAGGGCGAGTACCTGCGCCGCCACCCGCGCAGGTCCATCGCCCCGGGACGGACCCGCTCAGGGGCGCGGGAGAGGGGAGCGGCGGAGTCATGACAGCCGCCCGGCCACCCGTACTGGCCCGGCACGGCGAGGCGCTCGACCTCTTCACCGAGCGGGTGCACGCCGTGCGCGGCGACCAGTGGGACGCGCCCACCCCGTGCACCGACTGGACCGTGCGCGACCTGGTCAACCACCTCACGGCCGAACAGCTGTGGGTGCCGCCGCTGCTCCGGGACGGCGCGACCGTCGACTCCGTCGGCGACTCCTTCGACGGCGACATGCTCGGCCCCGACCCGGTCGCCTCCTGGGACACCGCGGCCGCCGCGGCCCGCGCCGCGTTCCGCGAACCGGGCGCCCTGGACCGGGCCGTCCACCTCTCCTTCGGCGAGACCCCCGCAACGTTCTACTGCGGCCAGATGACCACCGACCTGGTCGTGCACGCCTGGGACCTGTCCCGGGCGATCGGCGCCGACGAGACGCTGCCCGACGCCCTGGTCGAGTTCGCCGTGGGGGAGATCTCGCCGTACGCGGCGGAACTGGAGAAGAGCGGCCTCTTCGACCCACCGGTCCCACCCCCGCCGGGCGCCGACGCGAAGACGGAACTGCTGTGCCTGGTCGGGCGCGGGGTGTGACGCGCCCCGGCTCCCCGGCACGCGACGGCTGCCGCCCGCCCTGTTCGAACGGCGGCTGATTCCTTTCGCGCGCGGCCGGGTACCCCAACCTTCATGAGAGTGGGCGTGGTGGACGTGGGGTCGAACACGGTGCGGCTCGTGGTCGCCGATGCCGACGGGCAGGTGCCCCTGCCGGTCCACACGGTGAAGCGGCGGCTGCGGCTCGCCCAGGACGTGGACCGGGACGGGCGGCTCGGCGAGGAGCCGGTGCACCGGCTCACCGAGGCGGTCCGCGAGGTGCGGGAGGAAGCACACCGCTGGGGAGTGGCGGAGCCGTTCGCCTTCGCCACGTCCATCGTGCGCGACGCGCCGAACCGCACCGAGGTACTGGACGCCGTGGAGGCCGGGGCGGGGCTGCGGCTGCGCACGCTCTCCGGAGAGGCCGAGGCGGAGCTGACGTTCCTCGCCGCCCGCCGCTGGATGGGGTGGCGGGCGGGGCCGCTGGTGCTCTTCGACATCGGCGGCGGCACCTTCGAGGTGGCGTTCGGCCGCAGCAGGCTGCCCGACTACGCGGCCTCGCTGCCGCTGGGCGCCGGCCGGCTCACCCGGGAGTACTTCGACGGCCAGGACCCGCCGCGTCCGCGGGACATCAAGGCCGTACGCCGCCAGGTGCGCCACCAGCTGCGCGACGTGGCCGCGCGCATCCGGTGGGAGATGCCGCACACGGCCGTCGCCACCTCGCGCACGCTCCAGCAGCTGGCCCGCCTGTGCGGCGCCGCGCCGGGCCGCTACGGCCCGTTCGCCCAGCGGCAGCTGGGCCGCCGTGACCTGGGCGTCGCGCTCCAGGAACTCGCGCGGCTGCCCGCCGAGCACCGGGCGCAGCTGCCGGGGATCTCGGCCGCGCGGGCCGGACAGTGCCTGGCGGGCGCGGTCGTCGCCCACACGGCGATGAAGCTGACCGGGCTCGAAGTGCTGACCGTCTGCCCCTGGGCCCTGCGCGAGGGAATCCTGCTGCGCTACATCGAGGACGGCGACGCCGCCTGGTGGACCCGGGAGGACGACGGCAGGACCTTCAGCGGTGGCACACGCGGCGGCGGCACGCCCCTGCGCCTGGCCGGCTCGCCCTGACCCAGGACGGGCCCGGCCGAGCGGCCCACGACGTGGACGGTCAGGCCTGGTGGATCCCCGGCCAGCTGTCCGGATCGGCGCGGCTGATGTCGGCCAGCGCGGACGACGGATCCTGGGAGAGCGCCAGATCGCCCAGGCTGACCATCCCCACCGGATGACCGTCCTCCACGACGGGCAGCCTGCGGACCGCGTGGTCCCGCATCAGCCCCACCGCCTCCGACACCGGGTCGTCGGGGGCGACCACCACGGGGTTGGGCGTGCAGACGGCCTCCGCGCTGACCGTCAGCGGATCCGCCCCGTCGGCCACGGCGCGCAGCGCGATGTCGCGGTCGGTGAGCACGCCGACGACGTGCCCGTCGGCGGCGACCAGCACGTCCCCGATGTCCTGGGCGCGCATGAGCTGCGCCGCTTCGACGAGAGAGGCGTCGGGGCGTACCGCCACGACTCCCGGTGTCATGACGTCCCTTACGAAATCGGCCATGGCAGAGCCTTTCCTGGATGCGTGCTGCGTGCGTTCGCCTGAGGTTCGTCCGTCGGTGGAGGTCCGTCTTCTGCCGGGGTGACTTCACCCGCAGTACCCCTGTGGGGCGGGGCCATACCTCGCCGCTAGTCGCCGTCGCGCCTGCGCCGCTCGCCCACGCCCGGCAGGAACTCCTGCACCTTCGCCTTCAGGCCCTGCTTCAGCACCGAGGCCCGGTCCGCGTCGCCCTTGAGGATCGACTCCGCCGTCGACTCCATCTGCTCCCACGTCGCGTGCGGCGGGATCGGCGGCACCGCCGGGTCCGTGCGGAAGTCCAGGACCGCGGGGCCCTCCGCCGCCAGGGCGGCCCGCCACGCTCCCTCCACGTCCTCGGGCCGCTCCACCCGGATGCCCGTCAGACCGATGGAGCGCGCGAAGTCGGCGTACGGCACATCGGGCAGCGACTGCGACGGCAGGAAGGACGGGGCGCCGCCCATGGCCCGCAGCTCCCACGTGACCTGGTTCAGGTCCCCGTTGTTCCACACGGCGACGATCAGCCGCGGATCGTCCCAGCGGTGGCGGTACTTCGCGGCCGTGATCAGCTCCGCCATGCCGTTCATCTGCATCGCGCCGTCCCCGACCAGCGCGATGACGGGACGGTTCGGGTGCGCGAACTTCGCCCCGATGGCGTACGGCACACCGCATCCCATGGTGGCCAGCGTCCCCGAGAGCGAGGCGCGCATGTCACCGCGCATCGTCAGGTGGCGTGCGTACCAGTTCGCCACCGAGCCGGAGTCGGAGGTGATCAGCGCGTTGTCGGGCAGCAACGGGTCCAGGGCGCGCGCCACGTACTCCGGGTTGACGGGGTCCGCGGACTGCTCGGCCCTGCGCTGCATCACCTCGTGCCAGCGCCTGACGTTGGCGCAGATCTCGCCCTGCCAGTCCCGGCTGACCGCCCGGCGATCCTTGTCGATGAGCGGGATCAGCTCGCGCAGCGTCGCCCGCGCGTCGCCGACGAGATTCACCTCGTACGGATAGCGCATGCCGACCATGTGCGGGTCGATGTCGATCTGCACGCCGCGCGCCGAGCCGAACTCCGGCAGGAACTGCGCGTAGGGGAAGCTCGACCCGATCGTCAGGAGCGTGTCGCAGTCGCGCATCATCTCGTACGAGGGCCGGGTGCCCAGGAGGCCGATCGAACCGGTGACGTAGGGCAGTTCGTCGCTCAGCGCGTCCTTGCCGAGCAGCGCCTTCGCGACGCCCGCGCCCAGGATCTCCGCGATCTCCTCGACCTCGGCGCGCGCGCCCGCGGCGCCCTGGCCGATCAGGATCGCCGCCTTGTCGCCCGCGTTGAGGACCTCCGCCGCCCGCTCCAGGGCCGTCGGCGAGGGCAGCGCCGTCCAGCCGCTGCGGTCCAGGCTGGAGGGGACCATCTTGAACGCGTGCGGCGGCGGGCTGTAGTCCAGCTCCTGCACGTCACCCGGGATGATCACGGCGGTCGGGCAGCGGCGCGCGTACGCGGTGCGGATCGCCCGGTCGAGGACGTTCGGCAACTGCTCGGGCACCGTCACCGTCTCCACGAAGTCGGACGCCACGTCCTTGAACAGCGTGTGCAGGTCGACCTCCTGCTGGTACGAGCCGCCCATCGCGCTGCGATGCGTCTGCCCGACGATGGCGAGCACCGGCACATGGTCCAGCTTCGCGTCGTACAGGCCGTTCAGCAGGTGAACGGCGCCCGGCCCCGACGTCGCCACGCACACCCCGAGGCGCTTGCCGAACTTGGCGTACCCCACCGCCTCGAACGCCGACATCTCCTCGTGCCGCGCCTGCACGAACCGGGGCCGGTCCTCGGCCCTGCCCCACGCGGCGAGGAGGCCGTTGATGCCGTCCCCCGGATAGCCGAAGACCTGCTCGACGCCCCAGGCGCGCAGCCTCTCCAGAATGTGGTCGGCGACCTTGACGCTCATGACGTGGCCTTCCGGGTGCTCGGAATCGTCGGGTACTCCCCGGGTGTCCGGCGGGACCCGGAGGGAAACCTACGGCGGGACCGGGGGCGTTTGGCCCAGCACACGCGGGGCAGGCGAAGAATCAGTGCTTCGGACCGGAGGCACGTCCGTGGGAGCGGCCGCACCGCTCGCCCGGGTGTGCCCCGCCGCGGTTCGAACACCCGCGCGCACTCCCACGGTGACCGTCCATCTCCAGGCACCCCCTAGGGAGTTGCGAGGCACCATGCGATCCCACCCGAACACCGCGGTACCCACCCAGAGCACACGTCACACACATGACGACGCCCCGGACACCACCGCCGCCTTCGAGCGTCTGGTCGAGCTGGCGGAGGGCCCGGAGCGGGACGCCCTGCGCCAGGAGATCGTCAAGGCCTGGCTGCCCATGGCCCACCGCCTCGCGGGACGCTTCCGCAACCGCGGCGAGTCCCTGGACGACCTGCGCCAGGTCGCCGCCCTCGGCCTCGTCAAGGCCGTCGACCGCTACGACCCGCGGCGGGGCACCGCCTTCGAGAGCTACGCCGTACCGACCGTCACCGGCGAGATCAAACGGCACTTCCGCGACCACATGTGGACCCTGCACGTGCCGCGCCGCGTCCAGGACCTGCGCAACCGCGTGCGGTTCGCCCGCCAGGACCTCTCCCAGACGGTCTCCGGGCGCGCCCCCACCACCGCCGAGATCGCCGAGCACGCGCAGATGAGCGAGGAGGAGGCCAAGGCCGGCCTGGAAGCGCTCGACAGCTTCACCGCGCTCTCCCTGGACGCGGAACTCCCCGGCAGCGAGGACGGCTACTCCCTCAGCGACGCCCTGGGCGGCCCCGATCCGGCGCTCGACGTCATCGTCGACCGCGAGGCCGTCAAGCCCCGCCTCGCACAACTGCCCGAGCGCGAACGGGCCATCCTCTACATGCGCTTCTTCGGCGACATGACGCAGAGCCGCATCGCCGACGAGATGGGCATCTCCCAGATGCACGTCTCACGGCTCATCAGCCGCTGCTGCGACCGGCTGCGCGACCAGGTGATGCGCGACGCCGCCTGACGCTTGACCGCGCCGTCACGCCGTCACGCGGCCACACGACGTACGGCACGCGTCGGCAGGCGTCGGCACGCGTCGGCACGAGCACCCGGGGGCGGCGCCCCGCGGCCTCTTCGGCCGGGCGGTACCCCCGGCGCACGCGCCGGACGCCGTGGCGCCGACCGGGCGGGCGAACGACCCGGCGGTGCGGACACGCCTCAACACCCGGCCCGGACGCCGCCCCCGCGCCGCATGGCCAGCGCCATGTGCCGGGACAGCACGTCGACAGCCCGTGCCTCGGCCATCGAGAAGGCCAGCCGCGCACCGCACCGGAACAGCGTCAGGACCCCTTCCACCGGACCGTCCGCGCGGGCGGTCAGCGGCACGCACAGCAGCGACGTGACCTCGGCGCGGACCAGGACGTGCGCGCCGGTCGCGTCCCGGCCGAAGGCGTCCGGGTCCTCCGGGCGCACCTGGAGCGACGCGGCACCGCCGCGTGCCGCCTCGACGACGAGGGGGCACGCGGCGGGGTCCTGCGCGCGGATGTCGGCGACCGGCGCGTCCGGCGGCCCCAGCACGGTTCTTCGCCGCGGCCGCGCCGCGCCCTCGTCGGC